>NZ_JBSFYQ010000010.1:0-204369 GCF_053599855.1 Micromonospora sp. NPDC005161 | reverse complement strand
ACCCGCCAGCGGTGACCGGTCGGCTCGCACGCCACCGTGACCCCGGCGAAGCCTTTCGCCGCGGCCTGCTTGCCCGCCCAGTCCAACGCCGCGCCCAGATCCCAGGCATGGCACCGGAAAGTCCTACGCGCCAACACCTTCGAGTCGTGGTCGGTGACCACGACCATCTGCTTCTTGTCCGCCAGATCGATGCCGACGATCGCGTTCGCGGATGGGACCAGCACCCGCAACCGAGCAAGCCGCGCGTTGCGGTTGCGATCACCACGGGACACACCGCTACCGTTACCCATGAACGTCCTCCTCCTGCGATGGGACACCAAGCCCGACAAGCGCATCAGGGGGACGTTCCTACGTCCTGCATCGACACGCAGAACGTCTTTCTATGCCGCTGTTCGGCATCGGGCCCTGGCAGACCGGTGTGGTCGTCGTGCTGGCGATCGTCGTCGCCATCCTGCTCAAGGGCGGTGGTTCACTGCTCACCCAGGCCGGCGGTACCGCAGTGCTCATCGCCACCCTGGAGCCGCCGGTACGTGAACTGTCCATTCCCCGCTTCGTCGACGCCGCGGTCGGAGGGCTGATCGGGCTGGCCGTTGGTCTGCTGTTGGTGCCCATCCACCCGCAACGGACGGTGCAGCGGCTGGCCGAACCGGTCCTCAATCCGGGGATGGCGGCCTTGCACGACCTGGCAGGCGCGGTACGCGCCCGTGATCTTGGTGAGGCCCAGGGAAGCCTGCGCCGGTTGCGAAACCTCGACTCCCGGCTGAACGCGCTGGACGAGGGGCTCGCCGCCGCCCAGGAGGTGGTGCGATTAGCGCCACTACGCTGGCGCGACCGCACTTCCCTGGCCTTCTATACCCAGGCCGTCCGGCATCTGGAGCGCAGCCTGCACAGCAGCCGGTCCGTCGCACGGCGACTCACGACAGCCCTGAAGGACGATGAACCGATACCTGAGGAGCTGCCGGCGGCCATCGACCTGCTGGCCGACAGCGCGCAGGCCCTGAGGTGCATGATTCGCGCCGACGACGAGCCCCACCGTTCGCGCGGGCAGATCCTGCGGGCCGTCGAGCTGGCCGGGCGGGCGCAGGGACGGTCGTCGGACTTCGACCGCCCGCACACCCACCGGTTGGGTTACTCCGGGCTGATCGCCGTCGGTGAGTTTCGGACGGCCGCACATGAGCTGCTCATCGCCAGCGGGCTGGACACCGAGGAAGCGGCAGAGCTGGTCAGGCGGGCGGTGGATGGGGACGAGCCGGACTAAACGGCAGGGGCTGCCCCGAACAGGCCGGCGGGCGCTGCGTGGTGACCCTCCTTGACGTGCGAGTAGTCGCGAGCCTCCGCCACCAACCCGACTTCGTCGAAGCGCAACACCGTGCAGCCGGAGATGGTCGTCGGTTGACCATTGACGTAGATCACGGACCAGTACTCGACGGCAGCCGCGTCACCGTCGATCTGCGGCTCGGCGAACCACACCTCCGCGGGGCGGGTCTCCTCGGCGAAGCACTCCTTCAGGTAGGTCCGAAGCCCGGAACGCCCGCGGTACGGGCGGAACATCGAGGCCCAGTGGTCGCCGTCCTCGCTCTGCAGGGCGGCGATCGCCTCGACGTCCCGGATCGGCCAGGCTTCGGTCCAGGTCCGGGCCCACCGCTGGGCCAACTCCCGAGTGTCCACGAACGTCTCCTTCGCCAACCGGTGTCCCGTGTCACCGCAGTGGTATCAGGAACCACTGACATCCCGTGAGGCCACGCGGCCTACTCCTGAGCCGTCAGCCGCGCGATCGCCTGGGCCAGGACCTTCGCCCGAGTCTCCGGGGTGCGAGCCTTGAGCAGCGGCAGGATCACGGCGTACCGGGCGGAGCGGCCGAGCCGTTCGAAGGCGGCGGTCGCACGGGGTTCGCCGGCCAGCGCGGCGGTGAGATCGGGCGGGACGGCGGCGGTGCGCTGTGGCTCGTACGCTGCCTCCCACCGTCCGTCCGCCTTGGCGGCGGCGACCTCCGCGAGGCCCGCGGGCCGCATCCGCCCGGCCGCCGTCAGTGCCTCGACCTTCGCCACGTTGACCTGCGACCACGAGCTCCGTGGCCGGCGGCGCGAGTACCGCTGGAGGAACGACACGTCGTCGAGGCCCCTGCGCTGACCGTCGATCCAGCCGTGGCAGAGGGCCACGTCGAGCGCGTCCACGATGGTGATCGAGGGGAGCCCCGAGTGCCGCTTGGCGATCCGCAGCCACGCCTCGCCCCGCACGTCGTGCTGCGCGGCGAGCCAGGACTCCCATGCCATGGCGTCGGCAAAGTCGAGCACGTCCACGTCACGCCGGCTTCCTGGACGAGAGGACGTCGAGGTAGTGCGGGTTGTTCATGACGCCCAGCACGTTGCCGAACGGGTCGACGACCGCGGCCGTGACGAACCCCTCGTCCCCGTGCGGTGTGATCGGCTGGTACTCCGTCGCGCCCATCGCCAGCAGTCGCTCGACGGTGGCGTGCAGGTCGTCGACGTGCCAGTGCATGACGGCGCCGCCGGGCCCGGTCGTGCCAGGCGGCGCGTACCTGCGGTCGATGATGCCCAGCTCTGCCTGGTAGTCGCCGATGCGGAACTCGGTGTAGGCGGGGCGTCCGTCGGGGCCGGCCCGCAGGAAGTAGGCCTCGATGCCCAGGAACTCCGCGTACCAGGCCGTCGCCGCTGCCACGTCGTCCGCCCAGATGTTGAGTGTGGCGAATCCTCGCAGGCTCATCAGGTGTCCCCTCGTCGATGGGTTCTGCGGCCACGCTATCGACGATTGCGGAAGCTGCGGTTCCGCAATGACGGGCACAGGCGAATGTGTGCCGGCGCCGTTTCCCGGGTAGTCGCCGCCGTCGGCGTTCCGGGGGGGACCAGCGTGGAAGGCTATCCGGGGGTAGGGGAGCACGGGCTGATCGGTGATCTGCAGACCGCAGCGCTGGTCAGCAAGGACGGCACGATCGACTGGTTCTGCGCGCCGCGCTTCGACTCGCCGAGCCTCTTCGGCGCCTTGCTGGACCGCCGCAAGGGCGGCCACTTCCAGCTCTCACCGGACGGCATCGCGTACACCAGCAAACAGCTCTACCTGCCCGGTACGGCGATCCTGATCACCCGCTTCCACAGCGCCGACGGTGTGGGCGAGCTGGTGGACTTCATGCCCGTCACCGGCGAGCAGGTCACCGACCGGCACCGGTTGGTCCGGCTGATCCGGATGGTCCGGGGGAGCATGCCGTTCCGCTTCGACTGCCGCCCCCGCTTCAACTACGGGCGAGATTCGTACGAGCTCGAAGTGCACCCGGAGGGCGACGTCTTCCGCAGTGCGACTCTGAACCTGACCCTAACCCCCTTCAAGAACACGGAACGGCTGATCGACGCCAGGGACATCCGGCGCGACGCGGAGGGTGTGTCCGCGATGTACACGCTGCACGTGGGGGACATCGGCGGCGTGGTCCTGGAGACCGCCTGCCCGCACGCGCCCCGAGCGCTCAGCATGGACGAGGCCTGCGAACTGCTCGCCGAGACCCGCGACTTCTGGCGGCGGTGGGTGGGCGGATCCCGCTACACGGGCCGCTGGAGGGAGATGGTCGAGCGGTCGGCGATGACGCTCAAGCTGATGACGTACGCCCCGACCGGCGCACTGGTCGCCGCGCCCACCGCGGGGCTGCCGGAGCAGGTCGGCGGGCCGCGGAACTGGGACTATCGCTTCACGTGGGTCCGGGACGCGTCCATCTCGGTGCACGCGCTACTCGGCCTGGGCTTCACCGACGAGGCCCGGAGGTATCTGTTCTGGCTCGAGGCGCGCATCCGCGACGCCACGAACGGCGATGTGCCCCTGCAGGTCATGTACCGGATCGACGGCTCACCGGACCTCGCCGAGGAGGTGCTGGACCACCTGGAGGGGTACCGCGGCTCGGCGCCGGTGCGGGTGGGCAACGACGCGGCGGGTCAGCTGCAACTCGACATCTACGGCGAGGCGCTCAACTCGTTGGAGTTCGCCGACCGGAACGGGCTGATCGCCCCGCACGAGGGTTGGCGGAAGGCCGCAGGGCTGATGGACTGGCTCTGCGAGAACTGGAACCAGCCCGAGGACGGCATCTGGGAGACCCGGTCCGGCCGGCAGGACTTCACCTACGGGCGGATGATGTGCTGGGTGGCGCTCGACCGCGCCATCCGCCTCGCGCACCGCCTCGGGCGGCCCGGCGACACCACCCGCTGGACGACCGAACGCAACGCCATCTACGAGCAGGTCATGGCGCGCGGTTTCCACACCGACCGTCGCGCGTTCGTGCAGCACTACCGCACGCACATCCTGGACGCGTCGCTGCTCGCGATGCCCACGGTCGGCTTCATCTCGCCGACCGACCCGATGTGGGAGTCGACGCTGCGGGCGATGGACGCCGAACTGGTCTCCGACAGTCTCGTCTACCGCTACGACCCGACCGCCTCGCCGGACGGCCTGGCGGGCACCGAGGGCACCTTCAGCATGTGCAGCTTCTGGTACGTCCAGGCCCTCGCGGACTCCGGACGGCTCGACGACGCACGGCTGACCTTCGAGAAGATGCTCACCTACAGCAGCTCACTGGGCCTCTACTCGGAGGAGATCGCCCCCGACGGTGAGCAGATCGGCAACTTCCCGCAGGCGTTCAGCCATCTCTCGCTGATCAGCACGGCGGTCCACCTCGACAATCTCCTCGACGATCAGCAATGACCACGACCGCCGGGTCAGAACAGGGTCAGGGGCTCGACCGGTATCGGTTCGGGTAGCGCGTCGAGTTCCGGTACGCGCGCTCGGACCTCATCGTGGAAGCGGCGGGCGAGCAGTGGCGCGTCGGCGTTGTCCGGGGTGTGGACGAACATCGTCGGTGAGCGCCCCTCGCGCAGCCATCCGGCGACGACGTCGACCCAGCGCTGCCACCCCTCGACCGTTCGCGTGGTGTCGTCGCGGCCGAGGTAGCGGACGATCGGCCGGTCGGTCAGCGCGAGCGAGCGGAGCGGCACCCGGGGCTTCTTGAGCCAGGCGTCCCGCTCCGCGTCGCTGGTGGGCGGGCTGGCGAAGAACGCGGTGGTGTCGAAGGGAACCCACTCCGCGGCCGCGGCGGTGAGGGTCTCCACCAGGAGCCGCGCCGCGCGGGGGTCGGTGAAGAACGCGGGATGGCGGACCTCGACGGCGTACCGGTGGGACCGGGGGAGCCGGCTCAGGAAGCGGCTCAGGGTCGGGACGTCGGCGGGCGAGAACGACCCCGGCAACTGGATCCACAGGGCATGGGCGCGTGGGCCGAGCGGCTCGATGGCGTCCAGGAAGGCGCGCAGCGGCTCGTCGGCACCGGTGAGCCGGCGTTCGTGGGTGACGATCTTGGGGAGCTTCAGGACGAACCGGAAGTCGGGATCCGTCTGCGCGGCCCAGGACGCCACGGTGTCCCGGGCCGGAGTCGCGTAGAACGTCGTGTTTCCCTCGACCGCGTCGCACCAACTGGCGTAGTGCCGTAGGCGCTCCTGTGGCGGAAGGGGATGCGCCAGCAGACGGCCCTGCCACGGCCTGTGGGTCCACATCGCGCATCCCACGTGTAGACGCACAGCCGCCCCCTTCCCAGGTGAACCGCCAGACCGGAGCCCACGGTAAACGACGCGCCCACCTGCCGCCGCTCGGCCTATCCGACGACCAGGTCGAGCGTCGCGAGCTGTGCCGGGTCGGCCACCACCTCGATGCCGATGATCCGGTCGGTGACGATGAAGCTGAGCGCGAGCCGGACACCTCCGCCGCGCTCCACGACCGCCCCTGGCAGGCCGTCGACGAACGCCGGCGTCGCTCCCTGGGCGCGGCCGTTGAAGAAGCCGGCGATGACGGCCGAGCCGTGCGTCTCGGCGGCCGAACCCATGCTCGCGGCCACCGGATCGGCGCGCATCACGACGTGCGGGTCGAGCAGACTGACCAGGTCGTCGAAGCGGCCCTCACGCGAGGCGGCGAGGAAGGCCTCGACCACTTGCCGCTGGCGGGCCGGGTCGGTCTCCCGAACCGTGCCGCCCTGGTGCACCCTGCGGCGTGCCCGGCTGGCGATCTGGCGGACGGCTGCGGGACTGCGGTCGACCACCGCGGCGATCTCCTCGAACGAGACCGCGAACATGTCGTGCAGGACGAGCACGAACCGTTCGGTCGGCGCGAGGATGTCCAGGACGACCAGGAGCGCCCGGCCGACCGACTCGGTCAGCATGGCCGCACGCTCCGGGTCGACCGGGGCGGCGTCGGTCGGGTCGGGCTCCGGTGCGGCGGTGTCCCATGGCTGCTCCGGATGGGCGGTGCGCGTTCGCAGCCGGTCCAGGCAGACCCGGCCGACCGTGGTCGTCAACCACCCGGGCAGGTTGTCGATGCCCGCGACATCGGCGCGACTGAGCCGCAACCAGGTGTCCTGGACGGCATCCTCGGCCTCCGCGTCGGAGCCCAGCATGCGGTGGGCGACCGCCCGTAGCCGCGAGCGGTTCTCCTCGAAGCGCCGGGCCAGCAGATCCGCCTCGATCATGACCTTCCCACCCCCGTGCACCTGGGCGTCCTGTGACCGCCGCCACATCTGTCACACCAGCGACGTGCCGGCCGACATCCCAGTGACAGCCGGGGACGTCGTACCGCGACGCACGCCGGGCAGCCTAACAAGACGGGACGACCGACATGATCATCGAACCGCGCATCCAGAACCCCGCCGGTCTGCTGCCGGACGCCGTGAAGGCGATCAACCTGCTCTACCGGGCCGCCCACTCGGCCGGGGTGCCGGGCAGCACTCTGGAGCTGGTGCACCTGCGGGCCAGCCAGATCAACGGGTGCGGCCCGTGCGTCGACGCCGGCGCCCGGGGCGCCCGGAAGGCGGGGGAGACCGAGGAGCGGCTGTTCGCGGTGGCCGCCTGGCGGGAGACCCCGTACTTCACCGAGGCGGAGCGGGCGGCGCTCGCGCTCGCGGAGGCCGCCACCCGGCTCGCCGACCAGGCCGACGCTGTGCCCGACGCCATCTGGGCTGAGGCGGCACGGCACTTCGGCGAGAAGGAGCTCGCGGCGATCGTGCTCTGGGTGGCAACGACCAACTTCTTCAACCGGATCAATGTCACCACGCGGCAGCTGGCCCCGCAGAACTGGGGCTGACAGACGCCGAGCCTGATCGCCTGATGCTCAGCAGTCGCCGAGCGGCTGCCGAGCATCAGGTGGTCGAGGGTGCGTTGGTCGTCAACTTGAGGTTGACGATGAGGATGCGTCAACCTATGGTTGACGCATGACGGATCCTCTCCAGATGACCAATCCGGTTCGCCTCGACGACCTGATCCAGGCGATCAAGAAGGCGCACACCGACGCGCTCGACCAGCTCACCGACGCGGTGATCGCCGCCGACCACCTGGGTGACGTGGCCGACCACCTGATCGGTCACTTCGTCGACCAGGCCCGGCGCTCGGGCGCCTCCTGGACCGACATCGGCCGCAGCATGGGGGTCAGCAAGCAGGCCGCGCAGAAGCGCTTCGTGCCGAAGGCCTCGACCGACGCGGCGGCCCTCGACCCGAACGCCGGCTTCGGGCGGTTCACTACCCGGGCCCGCAACGTCGTGGTCGCCTCGCAGGAGGAAGCCCGCGCCAGCGGCCACGCCGAAATCGGCCCCGAACACCTGGTGCTGGGCCTGCTGGCCGAGCCGGACGGGCTGGCGGCCAAGGTGATGGCTGGTCGAGGCGCCTCCCCGGAGGCGGTGCGGGAGGCGGTGGGTGCCGCCCTACCGCCCCCGGCCGACCAGGTCCCGGACCTCATCCCGTACGACGCGCGCGGCAAGAAGGCCCTGGAGCTGACCTTCCGGGAGGCGCTGCGGCTCGGGCACAACTACATCGGCACCGAGCACATCCTGCTCGCCCTGCTGGAGCAGGAGGATGGCGCGGGTGTGCTGACCGACCTCGGCCTGGAGAAGGCGACCGTCGAGGCCGACCTGGCCGCCGCCCTCGCCGCGGCCGTCGCGCAGAAGTGACCTCCCGCGATCAGGGCGTCGGGAAGCCGTAACGCAGGGCGTGCTCCGGATCGGCAGGGTCGATCTGGCGCACGCCCGCGTCGGCGAGGCGCTTGTTGACCTCGTCGAGCTGCTCGCGCACCAGTCGGGCCTCCTCCTCGGTGACCCGTCCCCGGTGCGGCTTGCCGGCGTGCTCCAGCGTGCCGTAGTCGATCCTCTCGGCGCTCTTGCGGGCCTTCGGCGGGCGGACCCGCTCGGCCGTCTTCAGCAGCTGCGCCATCGGCACGTCGGTCGCCATCGCGTCGAACTCGCTGGCGGTCAGCACCACCCGGCGCGGCTCGCCGCCGCCGTGCCGGTCGTGGATCTCGACCACCGCGACGTCCAGCGCGGCGTCGTCGATGTTCTCCACCTCGGCCGGGGTGGCGTCCAGTTGCACGGGCCCGGCGACCAGGTCCGGGTGCTCCAGGACGACGACGCGGACCACCTCGTCGTCGTCCTGCAGGACCGTACCGGTGAAGTCGGAGACGTGGATCGTCTTCTTGCCCATGCGCGGAGCTTCTCCTGTCGTAGGCCGGGGTGCCGGACCAGAAGAAATTACCCGACAGGTGTGCGAATTCCAGCGCTGGACGGCCCGGGTGTGTCGCAACCGGGTGCGGACCGGGTCAGCGGGTGTTGAGGCCTCGCCGGCTGGAGCTGCCGGCCGGCAACTTGTTCAGCACCGCCCACGGCACGGCCCGCGCGACACCCGTCGTGCGGGTCCCGCGGTACCGCGGCTGGGCCGGGAAACGTCCGGCGGCCTCCGCTGCCCGCCAGAGTCGCTCGGGGTCCTGCTGGTAGCGGTCGTTCGGCTGAATCGGCATGACCATACCGTCCCAAACAAAGGTGTCCATGTATGGAAATACCTATGACGGTCGATCAGTCTGACTGGTTCCGGGTCGTGGCGAAATGATCCGCGTCGCTGGATTTGATACCCCCTGGGGGTATGCGATGCCGAGCATGGAGAACGCGAATCCCACCCGTCTGGCCATCGCCGCGACCCTGCACTGCCTCACCGGCTGCGCCATCGGTGAGGTGCTCGGCATGGTCGTCGGCACCGCGCTCGGCTGGTCCGACCCGGCCACCATCGCCCTCGCCGTCGCGCTGGCGTTCCTCTTCGGCTACGCGTTGACGGTTCGCCCGGTGCTCCGTTCCGGCCTGCCGCTGGCGCGGGCGATCCGGGTGGCCCTGGTCGCCGACACGGTCAGCATCGCCGTGATGGAGCTGGTGGACAACGGGGTCATGCTCGCCGTGCCGGGCGCCATGCGGGCCGGCCTCACCGACCCGCTGTTCTGGGGCAGCCTGGCCGGCGCTTTGGCGGTGGCCTTCGTGGTCACGGTGCCGGTGAACCGGGCCCTGATCGTCCGCGGGAGGGGCCACGCGGCGGTGCACCAGCACCACCACGGCGGACATCACCCCAACGCTCCGGCGGCGTCGTAGGGATCGTCCGCCCGCCGAGGCGGCCCGGCGTACGGTGATCCACGACGGGCCGGCTGACGGGGGAGGTGCACGTGCTCGACCGACGGCTCCAGCTGCACCTGGCCACCTGGCTCGGCCAGTGGCCGGCCCCCGCGGGGCTGCACGTGATCGCCTCGCACCGCCGGGCGAAACCGGCCTGGGATGGCCGGCTGCGCCCGGCGCTCGCCGTGGACACCGGGCAGAGCGCCGTGCTCTCCGTGCCGCCGGACCGGTTGGCGGCGAGCCGCGCTCTGGCCCGCCATACGCCGAACCGGCTGCTTGCGGCGCTGCCGGAGACCGTCGGGCTGCCCGACTGGTGCGTGCACGACGGCCCCTTCCGGTGGACCCTGGCTCCCGCGCCGCTGTCCGACGTGGGGGAGTGGACCGAGTCGACGGCCCCCGGGCTGCCGCCCTGGCTGCGGCTGTTCGACCAGCCGGTGCTGGTGGTCCGCGACCCGGACGGCAACTACCTGGCCGGGGCCGGGATAAAGCGGCACGACGCGTACGGGCACGAGCTGGCCATCGGCACCGTGCCCGCCGCGCGTGGTCGCGGTCTCGCCCGCCGGCTGGCGGCGCAGGCGGCCCGGCGGGTGCTCGACGACGGCGCGGTGCCCACCTACCTGCACGAGCGCGACAACCACGCCTCGGCCCGGGTCGCGGAGGCAGCCGGCTTCCCGGACCGGGGCTGGCGTGCCTACGGGGTCTATCCGCGCTGAGGCTGCCGTCGCAGGGCGCGGACCGTGGATCCCGGGCCGGATCCACGGTCCGCAACCTTCCCCCAGGTCCCGGTTGACGGGTGACCGGCCGCGCGGTGAACGGGCCGGTACGTGCCGATCACGCTACGTATCGAGCGGGCTCGGTGCAAGGTGCGAGCTGTCGGTTCGGAGTGTCGAATAGCGGACTTGACCTGGATCGGAGCTCATCGAGTGCTCGGTGAGGCGTGGTCACGCAGAGTGCAGATTGGCCTGCCTCAGCCCGCCAGGCCGAGTGCCTCTGCCGCCGCCCGACCGTTGGCGTGGCTCGCGCCGTACGTGGTGACGAAGGCGCGTACGCCGGCCGGGCGCCACTGCGCGGGCCAGCCCATCTCCACCACGGTCACCGGATGCTCCGCGGCCAGCCCGGCGATCAGCTCCGGGCCGCCGGGCAGCCGGTGCAGGTGCCGCCCGACCAGCACGATCGGCCGGTCACCGGCCAGCTCGCGCAGCGTCGCCCTGTCGGTCTCGGCGGCGATCACCCGGATCTCCTGCACACCGTCCAGGTGCGGGCCGAGGCCCCAGGGCACCCGCCCCTCGGCGATGGTGGACTCGGTGTGCAGCTGCACCACCAGCGGCCGGCCCAGGCCGGTGAGGATCCCATCCACCTGGACCGCCCGGCGCGCCGCCGCGTACCCCAGATCGGTTTCGGGGCTGGCCGGCGTCTCGCCGGCGGTCCGGGTCCAGGCGGCGAGCGCGGCGGCGCGGCCGGCCGCCTCCTCGACGCGGGCGGTGGCCAGACGGTCGTCGGTGAGCGCGTCGACGATCTCGGTGACCACCCGCTCGACCAGCTCCGCGTCGACCTTCGCGCCGATACAGAGCAGGTCGGCGCCGGCCGCCAGGGCCCGCACCGCCGCGGGGCCCACGCCGCCGGCCGCCACTGCCGCGCCCTTCATCTCCAGCGCGTCGGTGATGACGGTGCCGGTGAAGCCGTACTCGGTGCGCAGCAGGTCGACGAGGACGGCCCGGCTGAAGGTGGCCGGACCGGTGCCGGTCAGCGCCGGCACCCGGATGTGCGCGGTCATCACCGCGCGCGCCCCGGCGGCGACGACCGCGGCGAACGGCGGCAGGTCCCGCTGGCGCAGCAGGGCCAGTGGAACGTCCACGGTGGGCAACTCGTGGTGGGAGTCGGTGACGGTGGCGCCGTGGCCGGGGAAGTGCTTGGCGCAGGCGGCGACACCGGCGGCCTGCAGGCCGGCCACGGCGGCGGCCGAGTGGGCGGCCACCCGCACCGGGTCCGCGCCGAACGACCGGGTGCCGATCACCGGGTTGTCGTCGGCGCTGTTCACGTCCACCGTCGGGGCGAGGTTGACGTTGATGCCGAGGTCGGCCAGCTCGGTGCCGATCGCCTGGTAGACCCGTCGGGTGAGCGCCACGTCGCCGATCGCGCCGAGGGCGGCGTTGCCGGGGTACGGGCTGCCGGTGGCATGGGCCAGCCGGGTCACGTCGCCACCCTCCTCGTCGATGGCGATCAACACGTCCGCCCGGCCGGCGCGCAGCGCGGCGGTGCTCGCCGCCACCTGGGACGGGTCGTGCACGTTGGTGCCGAACAGGGTGTGCCCGGCCAGCCCGTCGGACACCAGGTCGACGGCCCAGTCCGGGGGGACCGGTCCCGGGTACGCGGCGAGCAGCGTGCCGAGCGCGAGCCGGCGCAGTCCTGGATCGAGCCCCACGTGATCTCCCCCTTCGGTGCCCACGGGTACGAATGTCGTACCGGCAGTGGTCGTCGCCCTGCCGGGTCGGCCGAGCGCTCCGCCTCCGGGTGGCCGATACGCTACGGCTACCCGTTCGCAGGTCGGTTTACAGTTAGCAAAGTTTACTAAAACTAGAGGACGTGGCATGAGTGCGACCCGGCTGCCCGGCACCCCCCGCCTGTTGCGGGCGCTCAACGACCGTGCCGCGCTGGAACTGCTCCTCGAGCGGGGGCCTCTCACCCGGGCCAGGCTCGGTGAGCTGACCGGGCTGTCCAAGGTCACCGCCTCCCAGTTGGTCGAGCGACTGGAGGAGCGTGGCCTGGTCACCCGGGTCGGTGAGCAGGCCGGCGGGCGCGGCCCGAACGCGCAGCTCTACGCGGTACGCCCGGGCAGCGCACACGTGGTCGGTGTCGACGTCGGGCCGGACCGGGTGGTGGCCGCCTGCGCCGACATCACCGGTGCCGTGATCGGCCGGGTGGAACAGTCCACCCGGGACACCGACGACCCGGTGGGCGTGGTGCACAACGCCGTGGTGCAGGCCGCGAGCAGCGCCCAAGCGCAGCTGAGCAGCGTACGGCGGATCGTGCTCGGCACGCCCGGTCTGGTCGACCCGCACACCGGCGACATCACCTTCGCCTTCAACCTGCCGCGCTGGCACAGCGGCCTGCTCGCCGCCCTGCGCGACGACCTGCACACTCCGGTGGTCTTCGAGAACGACGTCAACCTGGCCGCGGTGGCCGAGGCGCAGTCCGGCGCCGCGCAGGGACTGGCCGATTTCGTGCTGGTCTGGGTGGGCGCCGGCGTCGGTTTGGCGATCATGCTGGGTGGGCGGCTGCACCACGGCAGCAGCGGCGCGGCCGGTGAGATCGGCTACCTGCCGGTGCCCGGAGCGCCCATCCCGCGTGACGTCTCCCGTCGCGCCAAGCCGGCCTTCCAGCAGTTGATCGGCGGGGACTCGGTTCGCGCGGTGGCACGCGAGCACGGCTACCCGGACACCGACGCCGCCGACGCGGTCCGCGCGGCCGTCGCGGCCGGCGACGCCGGCGCCCCGATGCTCGACGAACTCGCCCGCCGGCTCGCGCTCGGTGTGGCCAGCACCTGCGTGGTGCTCGACCCGCCGCTGGTCGTGCTCGCCGGGGAGGTCGGCCAGGCCGGCGGCGCCGCGCTCGCCGACCGGGTGCAGCACGAGGTCGCAGCGATCACCCTGGTGCGGCCCCGGGTGGTGCCCACGGGGCTGACCGAGGAGCCGATCCTGCGCGGTGCGCTGCGCACCGCACTGGACGCCGTCCGCGACGAGGTGTTCGGCTCCACCGTCGGCTGAGCCCGCTGGGGCAGTCATGTGAAGAAATATTTCACCGCTGGCAGGCATGCTGCAAGCTCTTGCCGTGACCACCCCCGGCCTGCCGGGCCGCCCGACCAGCGCGGACGGCCCGGGCCGCGACTCAGATCAGGTCGCGGCGACGGAACACGGCGAACGCCGCCGCGGTCAGCCCGCCGGTGAGCACGAGCAGCACCACCAGCGACGGCGCCCAGGTCAGCGAGTAGAAACCCTCGCAGTACATGCCCATTCTTGTGCCGGAGCAGAGCTGACTGTCGTAGAACCGCGCCTCACCGCTGAGCCACGCCCCGATGTAGCTGGAGAGCATCAGCTGGTCCGGGCGGCGGGCGTCGACGATCTCCAGCACCAGCCGGGCGCCCAGCTCCCAGACCACCGCGTACGCGGCGACCGCGCCGAGCGCCGCCGAGGTGTGCCGCCCCAGCGTGGCGATGGCGAAGCCCAGCGCGCTGGCCAGCAACACCAGCACCAGGCCGCGGCCGTGCACCGCCCCGAGGGAGCGCCAGAAGTCACCGCCCAGCGGGCCGCCCAGCCCGGCGGTCTGCCCGATGACCCAGAACGTGGCCAGATAGACCACCGAGGCCACCAGGGCCAGCGCCAGCACCGCGCCGAGCAGGGTGCCCAGCTTCGCGCCGAGCACCGTCATCCGGCGCGGCCGCCAGAGCAGCAGGTTCACCACGCCGCCGGAGTTCAGGTCCGCGCCGATGTAGGAGGCCCCGACCAGGAACCCGAACAGCACCAGGAACGCGATGAGGAAGTAGAGCAGCGGGCGGGCCTGCTGGGCGAAGCTGAACACTCCGGGGAGGAAGTCGGCGGCAATCGGCAGCCGGTCCCGCAGCGTCGGGTCGATCTCCGAGCAGTCGGAGGGGTAGTACCGCTCGCTGTCACTCGACGGGAGCCCGTTCTGTCGGGCCAGGCACTGCTGGTACTCGTTCTCCATGCTCTGCCGCGCCTCGGCGGCCTGGTTCCGCGCAGAGCTGAGCTCCAACGCGCTCGGCTTGTGCGAGCCGGCCAGGGTGGTCGCCGCGGTGACGCCGAACGCCAGCACCAGCAGGACGACCATGAGCTGCACGAAGCGACGCGCGGACAGCCGCTCCACCTCGGCACGGACCAGGTTCACGCGTCCACTCCCCGTACGTCGAGATCGATCACAGCATCGCCCGCACCGGGCGGCAGCCCCGAGTCGTCCACCTGCCGGGGCACCGACGGATGCCCGCCGGCGCCGGTCAGCTCCAGGAAGACGCTCTCCAGATCCGGCCGCAGCGGGGTCAGCTCGCCCACCCACAGCCCCTGTTCACCGAGCACCCGGCTGATCACCGTCGGGTCGGTCACGCCGCCCACCACCAGCGCCGCGCCGTCCACGCTCGCCGTCAGCTCGGCCTCGTGCAGCAGCTCCACGGCGCGCTCCGGCTCGGCCACCCGGACCAGGAACTCGTGCCGGTCGTGGCCGGCCAGCACCTCGTCCACCCGGCCGGTCGCCACCCGCCGGCCCCGGGAAATGATCGTGACGTGGTCGCAGATCAGCTGGATCTCGCCCAGGATGTGACTGGACACCAGCACCGTCACCCCGGCCGCCGCCAGCGCCCGCATCAGGTCCCGCATCTCCCGGATGCCGGCCGGGTCCAGCCCGTTCGCCGGCTCGTCCAGGATGAGCAACTGCGGGTCCTTCAACAGTGCGGACGCCACCGCGAGTCGCTGCTTCATGCCCAGCGAGTAGCCCTTCACCCGCTCGTCGCCCCGGTCGCGCAGGCCCACCGTCTCCAGTACCTCGTCCACCCGCGCGATCGGCACCCCGCCGGCGCGGGCCAGCAGCCGCAGCGTGCGGTACCCGGTGAAGTTGCCGAAGAACTGCGGGCTCTCCACGATGGCGCCGACCCGGCCGGCCACCCGGGGCAGCAGCTGTGGTGACGGCTCACCGAGCACACTCATCCGCCCACCGTCGGCCCGGACCAGCCCGAGCAGGGCACGCAGGGTGGTGGTCTTGCCGGAACCGTTCGGACCCAGGAACCCGTGGATCTGACCCGCCTCGACCAGCAGGTCGAACCCGTCAACCGCGACCCTCCGGCCGTTCCGCAGGCTGCGGAAGGTCTTGCGCAGACCCTCGATCTCGATGACCGCGCTCATCCGCGCGGCTCCGTACCTCGACGGGGCATGGGCCGTCCTCCGGGTGTGGTGATCAACGACACGGCGCCTCACCCTATGACCGGGGCGCCGCCCATGGGGGGCACCACGGCGGTGCGTGGTTGGATGGTCCGGTGACTGGTGACCTGATCCCCGGCGCTGCCAACGCCGCGCCTGCCGCCGCACCCGTGGACCCGGATCTGGTGGTCAGCCTCGACGGCGTCGGCGTACGCCGGTCCGGCACCGCCCTGCTGCAGGATCTGACCTGGCGGGTCGAGTTGGACGAGCGCTGGGTGGTGCTCGGTCCCAACGGGGCCGGCAAGACCACCCTGCTCAACCTCGCCGCCGGCCGGCTGCACCCCACCACCGGTGTCGCCCACGTGCTCGGCGAGCGGATCGGCCGCACCGACGTCAACGAGCTGCGTACCCGGATCGGGCTCTCCACCGCCGCGCTCGCCGAGCGCCTGCCCGCCGAAGAGCGGGTCAGCGACGTGGTGGTGACCGCCGCCTGGTCGGTGGTCGGCCGCTGGCGGGAGAGCTACGACCGCGGTGACGAAGCGCGGGCGCGGGCGCTGCTGAGCCAGCTCGGCATCGGCGGTCTCGCCGAGCGCCGCTACGGCACCCTCTCCGAGGGTGAGCGCAAGCGGGTGCAGATCGCCCGCGCGCTGATGACCGACCCCGAGCTGCTGCTGCTCGACGAGCCCGCCGCCGGGCTCGACCTCGGTGGGCGGGAGGACCTCGTAGCCCGGCTGGCCGAGCTGGCGTACGACCCGGACGCCCCGGCCCTGGTGCTGGTCACCCACCACGTGGAGGAGATCCCACCGGGGTTCACCCACGCGCTGCTGCTGCGGGAGGGCGGGGTGGTCGCGCAGGGCCTGCTCGCCGAGACGCTGACCGGCGACAACCTCTCCAAGACCTTCGGCCTGCCGCTGGTGGTCGAGCGGTCCGGCGACCGCTACACCGCTCGCGCCGCCTGAGCGCCGGCAGGGCGGAGGTGACCGTGCCGCAGACCCGGGTGGTCGTGGTGGGCAGCGCCAACATGGACCTGGTCGCGATGGCGCCCGCGCTGCCCCGGCCGGGCGAGACGATGCTCGGCACCGACTTCGTGATGGTGCCCGGCGGCAAGGGCGCCAACCAGGCCGTCGCCGCGGCCAGGGCCGGCGCCTCCAGCGCCTTCCTCGGCGCGATCGGCTCCGACGCGTTCGGCGTCACCCTCAAGGCCCGCATCACCGCCGCCGGCGTGGACACCGGCCAACTGCGGGTGGTCTACGGCGCGTCCGGGGTGGCGCTGGTGATGGTCAACGCGCAGGGGGAGAACGCCATCGTGGTGACCCCCGGCGCGAACGACGCGTTGACCGGCCTGACCGAGGAGGAGCTGGCCACGGTACGCGGGGCCGACGTCCTGGTCGCCCAGCTGGAGATCCCGGTGCAGACCGTGGCATCCGCCGCGGTGGCCGCCCGCGCCGCCGGCACCCGGGTCATCCTGAACGCCGCCCCGGCCCGGGACCTCCCACCGGAGCTGCTCGCCGCGGTGGACGTGCTCGTCGTCAACGAGGGCGAGGCGCAGACGTTCACCGGCCGGGGTCGGGACGAGCCACGGGGGCTGCTCGACCTGGTGCCCCGGGCCGTGCTCACCCTCGGTGGTGAGGGCGCCTGGTACGTCGACCGCGAGGGCACCGAGGTGCACGTGCCCGCCGTCCGGGTCGACGTGGTCGACTCCACCGCGGCCGGCGACGCGTTCACCGCCGCGCTGGCCGTCGGCTGGGGCGAGGGACGCGACCTGGTCGACGCGGTGCGCTGGGCGTCGGCGGCCGGCGCGGCCTGCGTCCGCCGGCTCGGCGCCTCGGTGGCGCTGCCCCGCCGCGCCCAGATCGACGAGCTGTACGCCCCGGGCTGAGCCCACCCGCGCTACGCCGGCCGGTCGGCCGCCGCCCCGGTGCGAAAGGTTCGGCGCCCGGTTCGACGACCTGACCGCGCCACGCGCGTCGATCACCTGCGACTGCTGACCGGGCGGGCCGGCGAGGCTCAGCCGACCAGATCGTCGCTGAGCTTCTCGCCCCGCCGGCGCAGCATGCCCAGGCCCGGGATACCGGCGACGGCGAGCTTGAGGTCGCGGGTGACGTCGAGCAGGTCGTGCAGGTCCGGTCCAACCCGGTCCAGGGTGGCCAGGATCGGCAGAATGTCCGCCGTCAGGTGCTGCTTGAGCTTGGGCAGCTCGTCGATCAGGCGGATCGCCGCGGTGACCTCCTCGTGGCTCAGCTCCCCGACGAACCGCCCCGCCATCGGCGCGGCCCGCCGCAGTGCCGGCTCGTACGCCGCCAGCAACTCGGCCGCCGTGGCCGCCGCCTCGGAAGCGGTGCCCACGGTGGCCGCGGCCCGGCCGGCGACCGTCTCGGCCTCGGCGACCACCGTCCCGGCCCGACGGGCGACCTGATCGGCCTCCCGGACCACCACGGCCGCGGCCGTCGCCACCTCGGTGGCGGTGTCGATGGCGGTGGTCGCGGCGGCGCTGATCACGGCCACCTCACGGACCGCCGTCTCGGCGTCGGTGAGCACCTGGTCGGTCCGGTCCAACGTCGTCTCGATCCGATCGACGACGCCGTTGATCCGGGCCAGCAGCGCCTCCACCCCGTCCAGCACCGCGAACGCGCGGGCGGGCACGGCGGCGAGCGAGGCGGCCGAGCCGAGCGTCTGGTCGAGGGCGGAGCGGGTCAGGCCGACCACCGCGGCGGGTGTGGGGAGGGGAATCGCCATGGGATCAAGTGTGCGCCGCCCGCACCACAACCGCCCGAGCGCCCGGTGTCGGTAGAACGTGCGCGGGTTGACGCCGTTGTCCCGACACCACTGCTGCACGTTATCGATCTTCACCCCAGCGGTCAGCAGGGCATCCACCGCACTCATCACCTGACGCCGATTCGCCACGCCTTGCAGTCAAGCCTGGCAACGCGTCCCCACCCAGAATGCTGATCTTGTGACACAGGAACCGGGACATGAACTACGACAGAGGTCATGGGACTGAACAGTCCACGCCGAACGGTAACTGTCCAAGATCTCGTTCTAGGTTGGCTGTTATCGGCGGGTGGCCGGGCGGGCGGGGTGGTTGCGTTCGACCGCGCGCTGCACCGCCCGGTAGATCTGACCGAAGCGCAGTGCGTCGCCGGTGCGCAGCAGCCGTACCGGCTGGCCGCGCCAGCGCGCCCAGATTTCCAGTTGCCGGCTGCCCCGGGCGTACGAGCGGTCCAGGTGTTCGAAGAGGAAGTCGGCGATCGGGCCGACGGCCAGCCCCACCAGCACGGACGCGCCGACGATCGCGATCGTCACGGTGGGCGAGCGGTGCAGCCAGACGGCCACGGCGATGCCGAGCACGGCCGCGACCAGCGGACCGGCCAGCGCGGCGCCGATCGCACCCCGCCCGACGAGCACCCGCCAGGAGCGGCTGCCCCGGCGGTGCCAGATCATGGTGATGTCGGCCAGCGCGTAGCTACGGCCGTCCACTCGGACGGCGGTGGAGGTGACCTGCACCGACCTGTCGTCGTAATAGGTGATCATGGCTGGACTCCCGCCCGCGGGGCTGACACCAGACTACTTACTCCAACGAGCCGGGTCGTAAGGTTGGCACGCGACTTCGACGAGGAAGTGAGGGCAGCGTGAGCGAGTTCGTTCGGCTGGAGACCAAGGACGGCATCGGCACCATCCGGCTGGAGCGGCCGCCGATGAACGCGCTCAACACCCAGGTGCAGGAGGAGTTGCGCGCCGCCGCGACGGCGGCGACCGCCGATCCGGAAGTCCGCGCCGTCATCGTGTACGGCGGGGAGAAGGTCTTCGCCGCGGGCGCGGACATCAAGCAGATGGCCGAGATGTCCTACGTGGACATGGCCGACCGGGCCGCGGACCTGTCCAGCGCGCTCGGCGCGATCGCCCGGATCCCCAAGCCGGTGGTCGCCGCGATCACCGGTTACGCCCTCGGCGGTGGCTGTGAGCTGGCCCTGGCCTGCGACTGGAGGGTGGTGGCCGAGGATGCCAAGCTCGGCCAGCCGGAGATCAAGCTGGGCATCATCCCCGGCGCCGGCGGCACCCAGCGGCTGGCCCGGCTGGTCGGCCCGGCCCGCGCCAAGGATCTGATCATGTCCGGGCGGATGGTGGACGCGCAGGAGGCGTTGCGGATCGGTCTGGCCGACCGGGTTGTCCCGGCCGCCGAGGTGTACGAGGCGGCGGTCGCGCTGGTGAAGCCGTACCTGACCGGGCCGGTGCAGGCGCTGCGCGCGGCGAAGCTGGCGGTCGACGGTGGCCTGGACATGGACCTGAACTCGGGCCTGGCCTGGGAGAGTCAGCTCTTCGCGGCGCTGTTCGCCACCGACGACCGGCGCGAGGGCATGGCGGCGTTCGTCGAGAAGCGCAAGCCGGGCTTCACGGGCCGCTGACCGGCCGGGGCCGGCGGTCCGTGCCGCCGTCCCGACGGTGAGCCGAGAACGGTTCACATTCTGCCTACCGGCCAGTAGCGTGGGCCTCCGGTCAGAAGCGACGAAGGGGAGCGGCGATGACGGAGCGGGTCGAAGGTCACGGCGGGGAGTTGGCGCTCGCGGCGCTGCGGGCGCACGGGGTGCGCGAAATGTTCACCCTCTCCGGCGGGCACGTCTTCCCGCTCTACGACGCCGCGCACAAGACCGGCTTCCCGATCTACGACGTCCGGCACGAGCAGTCCGCCGTCTTCGCCGCCGAGGCGGTGGCCAAGCTTCAGCGTCGTCCCGGCCTCGCCGTGCTCACCGCCGGGCCCGGCGTCACCAACGGCATCTCGGGCATGACCAGTGCCTTCTTCAACGCCTCCCCGGTGCTGGTGCTCGGGGGCAGGGCGCCCGCGTTCCGCTGGGGCTCGGGCAGCCTCCAGGAGATGGACCACCTGCCGCTGGTCGCCCCGGTCACCAAGCACGCCGAGACGGTGTTCAGCACCGACGACATCCCACGTGCGGTGGGTGCGGCGCTCACCGCGGCGCTCACGCCGCACCGCGGCCCGGCCTTCCTCGACTTCCCGCTGGAGACGGTCTTCTCGGTCGCCGAGGCCGACGTGCCCGCGCCGACCGGCATCGACCCGGTCGAGCCGGACCCGGAGGAGGTCGGGCGGGCCGCCACGCTGATCGCCGGCGCGCAGCGGCCGGTCATCATCGCCGGCTCCGACGTGTACGCCGGCGACGCGGTCGCCGCGCTGCGAGAGGCGGCCGAGGCGTTGCAGGTGCCGGTCTTCACCAACGGGATGGGCCGTGGCTCGCTCCCGCCGGAGCACCCGCTCGCCTTCGCCAAGGCCCGCCGGGCCGCGCTCTCCGGCGCCGACGTGGTCGTGGTGGTCGGCACCCCGCTGGACTTCCGGCTCAGCTTCGGTGACTTCGGTGACGCCAAGGTGGTGCACATCGTCGACGCGCCCAGCCAGCGCGCCGGGCATGTGCAGCCGGCCGCCGCACCCGCCGGCGACCTGCGCCTGATCCTCTCCGCGCTGGCCGACCACGCGGGTGACCGGGCCGATCACAGCGGCTGGATCGCTGACCTGCGCGCCGCCGAGGACGCGGCCCGGGCCCGCGACGCGGCCGAGATGGCCGCCGAGACCGACCCGATCCGGCCGGCGCGGATCTACGGCGAGCTGCGCCGGGTGCTGGCCCGCGACGCGATCACCATCGGCGACGGCGGCGACTTCGTCTCGTACGCCGGGCGGTACCTGGAGCCGGCCCAGCCCGGCAGCTGGCTGGACCCGGGCCCGTACGGCTGCCTGGGCACCGGCATGGGCTACGCGATGGGCGCCCGGGTCAGTCACCCGGACCGGCAGATCTGCGTGCTGATGGGCGACGGGGCCGCCGGCTTCTCGCTGATGGACGTCGAGTCGCTGGTCCGCCAGAAGCTGCCGGTCGTGATCGTCGTCGGCAACAACGGCATCTGGGGTCTGGAGAAGCACCCGATGCGGGCCATGTACGGCTACGACGTCGCGGCCGACCTCCAGCCGGAGTTGCGCTACGACACGGTGGTCAGCGCGCTCGGCGGCGCGGGGGAGACGGTCGCCAAGGCCGCCGACCTCGGGCCGGCCCTGCAGCGGGCGTTCGACGCCGGAGTGCCGTACCTGGTCAACGTGCTCACCGACCCGACCGACGCGTACCCCCGGTCGTCGAACCTGGCCTGAGTCGCACCCGCCGCCGCGCCGTCGCCCCAGCGGGCGGCGGCGCGGCGTCGTCCGGCAGCTAAATCAGCGGAATGTCGGCGCCGGTCGTCGTAACGTCAGCCGGGGATCGGCGGGGATGTCAGACCTGTCGCCCATGGTGGTGTCACCACCGGAGACGACAGGGAGTTGCGATGGACTACGCGATCCGCGCCGAGGGCCTGGTGCGGCGTTTCGGCGCCACCACCGCCCTCGCCGGCGTTGATCTGGCGGTTCCGACCGGGACCGTCTTCGGCCTGCTCGGGCCGAACGGCGCCGGCAAGACCACCGCGGTGCGGGTGCTCGCCACCCTGCTGCGCGCCGACGAGGGCCGTGCCACGGTCGGCGGCTTCGACGTCGTCCGCGACGCCCATCAGGTGCGTCAACTGATCGGCCTGACCGGCCAGTACGCATCGGTCGACGAGACCCTGACCGGCGCGGAGAATCTGCTGCTGATCGGCCGGCTGCTCGGGCTGAGCCGGGCCGACGCCAAGCAGCGCGCCCGTCAACTGCTCGCCGATTTCCAGCTCAGCGACGCCGCCGACCGGGCCGCCAAGACCTTCTCCGGCGGTATGCGGCGCCGGCTGGATCTCGCCGCCAGCCTGGTCGGCCGGCCGCAGGTGCTCTTCCTCGACGAACCGACCACCGGCCTGGACCCGCGCAGCCGCAACGACCTGTGGGACATCGTCCGCGCCCTGGTCTCCGACGGGGTGACGGTGCTGCTCACCACCCAGTACCTGGAGGAGGCCGACCAGCTCGCCGGGGAGATCGCGGTGGTCGACCACGGCCGGGTGATCGCGCAGGGCACGCCGGAGGAGCTGAAGGCCAAGACCGGCGGTCAGACCCTCACCGTGCGACCGGCCGACCTCGCCGACCTGGGCGCTGTGACCGCCATCGCCCACGCGGTGTCCGGCGCGTCTCCCGAGGTTGCCCAGAACGCGGTCACCGTCGCGGTGAACGACCCCGGTGTGCTGCCCGCGGTGGTGAGCCGCCTCGACGCGGCCGAGATCGCGGTCGCCGAGCTGGCGCTGCACGGCGCCAGTCTGGACGAGGTCTTCCTCTCCCTCACCGGCCACCGGGCCGAGGACGCCCCGGCCGGCACCGACCTGGAAAGGACCCCGGCATGACCGCCGCTGCTCTCGCCCCCGCTCTGACGCCGGCCCGACGGCTCAGCCCCGTCGCCGGGTTGCGGCACACCTTCACGCTGGCCTGGCGCAGCCTGGTGCAGATCAAGCACAACCCGATGGAGCTGCTCGACCTGAGCATCCAGCCGGTGATGTTCGTGCTGCTGTTCACCTACGTCTTCGGCACCGCCATCGCCGGCTCCTCCGGCGAGTACCTCACCTTCATGCTGCCCGGCATCATGGTGCAGAACGCGCTCTTCGCCACCATGACGACCGGGTTCGGGTTGAACAACGACCTCACCAAGGGCGTCTTTGACCGGCTCCGGGCGCTGCCCATCGCCCGGTGGGCGCCGCTGGCCGGCCGGATCCTCGCCGACACCGTCAAGCAGGCCTGGTCGATCGCGCTGCTGCTCGGCGTCGGAGCGATCCTGGGCTTCCGGGTCGGCAACGGGCTGCTCGGGGTGGTCGGGGCGTTCGCGCTGCTGCTGGCGTTCACGCTGGCCGCGTCCTGGATCTCGGTGCTGGTCGGGGTGCTGGTGAGCGAGCCGGACAAGGTACAGATCTTCGGCTTCATGGTGATCTTTCCGCTGACCTTCACCAGCAACATCTTCGTGCCCACCGACCGCATGCCCGGCTGGCTGCAGAACTGGGTGGAGGTCAACCCGGTGACCGTGGTGGCCGACGCGCTACGCGGCCTCCTGGTCGGCGGCCCGGTCGCCGGCCCGGTGCTCCAGACGCTGCTCTGGGGCGCCGGCATCGCGGTGATCTTCGCTCCGCTGGCGGTGCGTGGGCTCAAGCGTCGGGTGTGACCCGCGGCTGTCGGCCTGGGCCGCCGTGACCTGCTCGGGCGCGGTGGCCAAGGTGTGGTGGCCAGGCGCGGGTGGGTCTCACACCTCCGGCCGGTCACCCTCGCGCGGCGGCTCGCCGTCGCGGTGGCGCAGGTCGTCCTCGCGCCGGCGCAGGTCTTCCTCCCAGCGGCGGAAGAGCTCCTGGTCCTGCTGCTGCGAGCGCTCCTGCACGGAGCGGAGGAATTCCGGGTCGTCGTCGGGGGCGACCGGGCGGCGGCGCTCGGCGGGGCGGTTGCCGGTCGGCCAGGCCTTGCGGGCGCCGGAGCCGGGCTCCCGGCCGGCGACGAACCAGGCGATCGAGCCGACCAGCGGGAAGAACAAGATGATCAGCACCCAGGCGATCCGGGGCAGGGCGCGGATCTGGCCCTCCTCGGCGGAGAGACAGCTGATCAGCGCGCAGACGGCGAGGACGATCTGCACCAGGAAGAGGAGTACGTACAGCCGGGCCATGCACCTATCATGGCTCACCCGGTCCCGTCACCACAGTCCGCGAACCACCAGTAGCGCACCGAGCAGCGCGAGCCCGGCGATGGCCAGCGCGACCAGGGGCAGTGTCCGACCGCCGGTGCGCGCCGGTCCCGTTCCGGTGCCCCGCGACCAGCACAGCACGAGCACCGCCCCCCAGAGCAGCACGGCGGCGCCGGCGATCAGCGCGCCGCTCGGGTCGCCGGTCGACCCGAGCCGGACGGCCAGCGCGGTCACCACGGTCAGCGCCAGCGCCGTCCGTCGCCAGGCCAGCCGGGTCCGCTCCGGTTGCAGCCCGGGGTCACGCCCGCCGTGCACCGCCCGGCCCGGCTCGCCGGTCACGATTCGCCGATCGCCCGGACCAGCACCGCGACCACCAGCAGCGCCGCGCCGGCACCGACGGCGAGGGCGAGGATGGCGGGGAAACGGGAGGCGGGCAGCTCCTGACCGAGCCGGATGGCCCGTTCGGTCCGCGCCCAGTGGTCCACCGCGCGGACGGCGACGGCGCCGCCGAGCAGCAGCAGCGCGACGGAGATCGCCTCCCGCAGGTGGGCCAGCGGCAGCGGCGGCAGGAACTGCGCGGTGGCCAGGCCGCCGCCGACCAGCGCCAGGCCGGTGCGCAGCCAGGCCAGGAAGGTGCGCTCGTTGGCCAGGGAGAAGCGGTAGTCGGGTGTCTCGCCGACCGAGCGTAGGTCCGCCGGGTCGAACCACCGCCTGATCGCTTCCCTCACGCTGCCGATTATCCGCTTGTCCTGCCGCTTAACCTGAGCCGGTGACCGACCTTGACGTGATGACCTTGCGCGCCGCCTACGACAACCAGCTCCGCCCGGAGATCCCCGATCCGGTCCCGGCCGGGGTGACGGTGGAGCGGGACGGGCCGCTGGTCCGGATCATCGGGCTCGACGCCGGCGGATTCCTCACCTACCGCGACCTGGGCGGGTTGACCGGCGACGCGCTGGACGAGCTGATCGCCCGGCAGGTGGAGCTGTTCCGCCAGCGCGGCGAGTCGGTGGAGTGGAAGCTCAACGGGCACGACGAGCCGGCGGATCTGGCGGACCGCTTGCGCGCGGCCGGCTTCGTGGCGCAGGAGCGGGAGACCGTGGTGGTCGGGCCGGTCGCGCCCCTGGCGGCCGCGCTACCGGTCGCCCCCGAGGGGGTACGCCTGCGTGAGGTGACCTCCCGGGCCGACCTGGAGCGGATCGCCGCCATGGAGGAGGAGGTCTGGCAGGCGGACCGCTCGCACCTGGTCTGGGGGCTGGCCAAGGAGATCGACGCCGACCCGCACTCGATCACGGTGGTGGTGGCCGAGGCGGACGAGACGGTGGTGAGCGCCGGCTGGGTGCGGTTCCCGGCGAACAGCCGCTTCGGCACGCTCTGGGGCGGGTCCACCCTGCCGCAGTGGCGGCGCAAGGGCATCTACCGGGCGCTGGTCACCTACCGGGCGCGGCTGGCCGACCAGCGGGGCCGGACGCTGCTGCAGGTCGACGCGTCCGAGGACAGCCGGCCGATCCTGCAGCGGCTCGGCCTCGTCCCGGTCACCACCACCACCCCGTACGTCTACACTCCGTGATCATGGAGCAACGGTTGACGGACGAGGAGCGGCTGACCCTCAAGACGGGGGCGTTCGGGGCCGTCTTCCTGGTCTCCAACGCCGAGCCGGGCATGCTGGGCGTGATCCGGGAGAGCGTCGCCGCCTCCGGCGCGCTGGCCGGCGCCAGCGGGGTGGTCAAGGAGGCGTTGACCACGGGTCCGCTGCCCCGGATGCCCCGGGACTCCCAGTTGGAGATCGAGTCGGTGGTGCTGCCGGCTCTCGACCGGGCGATGCGGATCCTGCGGGAGAAGTCACCGGCGGACGTGGACGCGTACCGCGCGGTGGTGTTGACCGCGGCGGACCGGGTGGCGCGGGCGCACGACGGGGTGGCCCCGGAGGAGGCGGCGGTCATCGACCGGATCCGGGGCGCGCTGGCCTGACCGGCCTGCTCCGCGGCCGGCGTCGGTGAGCTGTGTCACTCTGAGTGCCCCGGGGGCCGCAACCTACTGGCAGGTAACATTGCGCCGTGGGCAACCGCACAGCACTCCGCGGTTGACCCGGCGTCGACCGACGCGCGAGGCTGCGCCCGAGACCGGGCGAGCGAATCGCAACACCACACAGGAGGGTCGTCGAAGCGCGATGAATATCGTCGTACTCGTCAAGCAGGTGCCTGATTCGGGCGCGGACCGCAACCTGCGCAATGACGACAACACCGTCGACCGCGGTTCGGCGAACAACGTGATCAATGAGATGGACGAGTACGCCATCGAGGAGGCGCTGAAGATCAAGGAGGCGCACGGCGGCGAGGTCACCATCCTGACCATGGGTCCGGACCGGGCGACCGAGTCGATCCGCAAGGCGCTCTCCATGGGCCCGGACAAGGCCGTCCACGTGGTGGACGACGCCCTGCACGGTTCCTGTGCGGTGGCCACCTCGAAGGTGCTCGCCGCCGCGCTCGGTCAGCTCAACGCCGACCTGGTGATCTGCGGCGCGGAGTCCACCGACGGCCGGGTCCAGGTCTTGCCGCACATGATCGCCGAGCGGCTCGGCGTCGCGGCGCTCACCGGTGCGCGCAAGCTCACCGTCGACGGCGCCACGCTGACCGTCGAGCGGCAGACCGAGGAGGGCTACGAGGTCGTCACCGCCGCTACCCCGGCCGTGGTCTCCGTCTGGGACACCATCAACGAGCCGCGCTACCCCTCCTTCAAGGGCATCATGGCCGCCAAGAAGAAGCCGGTGCAGACGCTCTCCCTGGCCGACCTCGGGGTCGCGCAGACCGAGGTGGGCTTCGACGGAGCCACCAGCGCCGTCGTCGAGCACACCAAGCGCCCGCCGCGCTCCGGCGGCGCCAAGATCACCGACGAGGGCGAGGGCGGCGTCAAGCTGGTCGAGTTCCTCGCTACCGAGAAGTTCGTGTGAGAGCGGGGTCTGGACATGTCTGAGGTTCTCGTCGTCGTCGAAGCCACCAAGGAATTCGGCGTCAAGAAGGTCACCCTGGAGATGCTCACCCTCGCCCGCGAGCTGGGCACCCCGAGCGCGGTGGTGCTCGGCGGTGCTGGCGCCGCGGAGGCGCTGAGCGCCAAGCTGGGCGAGTACGGCGCGGAGAAGATCTACGCCGCCGAGGGTGACGAGATCGACGGCTACCTGGTGGCCCCCAAGGCCACCGTGCTGGCCGAGCTGGTCAAGCGGGTGCAGCCGGCCGCCGTCCTGCTGGCCTCGGCGCAGGAGGGCAAGGAGATCGCCGCCCGGCTCGCCGTCAAACTGGACAACGGCATCCTGACCGACGTCGTCGGACTGGACGCCGACGGCACCGCCACGCAGGTCGCCTTCGCCGGCTCCACCATCGTCAAGTCCAAGGTCACCAGGGGCCTGCCGCTGGTCACCGTCCGCCCCAACTCGGTCAACCCGACCCCGGCGGCGGCCACCCCGGCGATCGAGCAGCTCACCGTGTCGGTCACCGACACCGACAAGCTGGCGAAGGTCGTCGACCGGGTCGCCGAGCAGAAGGGCTCCCGCCCCGAGCTGACCGAGGCCGGCGTGGTCGTCTCCGGCGGTCGCGGCGTCGGCAACGCCGACAACTTCAAGCTGGTCGAGGAGCTGGCCGACCTGCTCGGCGGCGCCGTCGGCGCGTCCCGCGCCGCGGTCGACTCCGGCTTTTACCCGCACCAGTTCCAGGTGGGCCAGACCGGCAAGACGGTCTCCCCGCAGCTGTACGTCGCGCTCGGCATCTCCGGTGCCATCCAGCACCGCGCCGGCATGCAGACCTCGAAGACCATCGTCGCGGTCAACAAGGACGGCGAGGCGCCGATCTTCGAGCTGGCCGACTTCGGCGTGGTGGGGGACCTGTTCAAGGTCGTTCCGCAGGCCGCCGAGGAGATCCGCAAGCGCAAGTGACGCTCCCGGGGCGACGCCGAACGGTGGCGCCCCGGACCGTACGACGACGAGTGGCCGCCCGGGTGTCGGGCGGCCACTCGTCGTTTCCGCGTGGAACCCGCCGTGTCCCGGCGGTGGAAAGGGAGCTGATCGGCGGGCCGGGGAGCTGAGCCGGCCCGCCGATCAGCCCGTCAGGGTGCCCCTCAGCAGGCTGTCGCCGGAGTGACGGGTGTTGTTGTCGTACTGCTCGGCGGAGACGTCGACCACCGTGTAGCTCTTCAGGTCGACATTCGGGGGCAGTGGCAGCAGAGCGTCCGCGTCGGCACCGAGGGTGCCGATCGAGAACATCTCCATGGTCGTCGGGTTGATGAGCCAGACCTCGTAGTACCCCGACACGCGCGGGAGATTCGCCACGTGCAGATGTAGTTGGCCGTTCTGGAGCACCCGCGCGTCACCCTGGGCCAACTTCGGTGTCGAACCGAAGGCAGCGAGCGGCGCGCTGGCCACCACCGGCTGCGTCGGAGCGGGCTCCGGGTCGTCCTGGCGCAGCACCGACACCGTGCCCACCACGCCGACCGCCGCGGCCGCGACCGCGGTGACCGCGGTGGCCGCCCAGCCCGACCGGCGAGCGCGACGGCGGGACCGGGAGCGGGTCGTCCGACCGGCGGCACCGGGCCACGCTGGCTCGTCCGTCGTACCGCTGACCGGCTCGGCCGCCTGCCGTCGACGCGTCTCGGTCAGCGACGGCAGGGCCTCCGCGGCGCTGATCTCCGCCGTGATGCCCTGCCAGACGTGCTCCGGCGGGTCGGGCAGGTCAGCCAACCCCTGCGTCTCCGCGCCGAGCCCGGCCACCTGCTGGAGGCTCTCCATCTCCACCCGGCAGTGCGCGCAGGTGTCGAGGTGGGTGCTCTCCCCGTTGTCCGCCTCGCTCTCACCGAGCGCCAGAAAGACCAGCCGGTCGTGGTCCAGGTGCTGCACCGTCCACCTCCCATCTGCGTTTCAAGCTCGCCATGCCGCGCCGGATGTGACTCTTCACGGTGCCCAGCGGCACGCCGGTCACCGCCGCTATCTGCTGGTGGGTCAGGTCGTCGTAGAAGGCCAGCTCCAGCATGCGTCGTTGGTCGTCCGGCAGGCGAGCCAGCTCGTCGGCGACCACCAGCCGATCGACCACCCGGTCCGGATCGGGACCGGTCTGCGCCGGCTCGGGCACCTGACGGACGGTCTCGACCACCCGGGTCTCCCGGGCCGTGGCCCGCATCCGGTCGATCACCTTGCGCCGGCCGATGCCGAGCAGCCAACCGATCAGCGAACCCTTGGCCGGATCGAAGGTCTCCCGCCCCAGCCAGGCGCCGACGAACGTCGCCTGGGTCACGTCCTCGGCGTCGCCGCGGTTGGCCAGCATCGAGGTGGCCAGGTGCAGCACGGCGCGGCCGTACCGGTCGTACGCCTCGCGGAGCGCGACCTCGTCGCCAGCGCGGAACCGGCGGGCGAGGTCGTCCACCGGGAGGTCGGGTTCCTGTCCGGACGCCGTCATCGGGCTGCTCGCCTTCGATGGGGCATGCCCGACTGTAACTCCCACAGCCTCCGCCCCACTCTCCCCGTCGATGTCATCTCACGAAGCTCTTCGTTCCCCGGACCCGGTTCGGATGCGGACCGGGCCGAAAAAAGAAATCCATGTCCGATCGCATCCACCCGTCGCGGAGCCGGCGTAACCCGTTCTGCAAGCCAGGCCTGACGAATCAGCACCAATCAGCAGGAGGCAGACATGCAGCTCTCGTACTTTCCGTCGGGTCGCCGCCGGTGGCGCCGTCGCTGCGCTGGTCTTCGCCGGCGTCGGCGCGTTCACCGCCACCCCCGCGTACGCCGCCACGTCGAAGGTCTCCGTCGTGCACGGCATCCCGGACACCCCGGTCGACGTCTACGTCAACGGCAAGAAGACCCTCGACAACTTCAAGCCCGGTGACGTGGCCGGCTCGCTGAACCTGGAGGAGGGCGAGTACGACATCGCGCTCACCAAGCCCGGTGAGGCAATCGACAAGGCGATCCTCAAGGTCGACGACGCCGCGGTGCCGGGCGGGGCGAACATCAGCATCGCGGCACACCTCGACGCCGCCGGCCAGCCGAAGATCACCCCGTTCGCGAACGACGTCTCCAAGGTCGACGCCGGCAAGGCCCGGCTGATCGTGCGGCACACCGCCGCCGTCCCGGAGGTGGACGTCCGTGCCGGTGGAACCCCGGTCTTCGAGGGCCTGACCAACCCGAACGAGGCCAAGGGCGACGTCGACGCGGGCAGCGTGCAGGCGGACGTGGTGCTGGCCGGCACCGACACCGTGGCCATCGGCCCGGCGGACCTCAACCTCAAGGAGGGCACCGCGACGATCGTCTACGCGATCGGCTCGGCCGAGGCCAAGAACCTCGACGTGGTCGCCCAGACCATCACCGGCCTGCACTTCGCCCCGGGCGGCGTGCCGAGCGGTGACGGTGGTCAGGCCGGCACGGGTGTGGACACCTGGTGGTACGTGCTCACCGGTGCCGGCGTACTCCTGCTGCTCGGCGGCGGGGTGCGGATGGCCACCGCGCGGACCGGCCGCACGTGACGGTGCGCAACCGCGGCGCGCTGGCGGCCCTGGCCGCCGGCGTTGCCGCGCTCACCGTCGCGACCCTGGTGGCGTGCGGCTCCCAGCCCGCCGACGACGTCGGCGCCGAGGAGGCGAGCGCGCTGGCCACCGCCACCGCCGCGCCGCCGGCGGCCGCCCCGTCGGTCCCGGTCACCGCCGGGGGACTGCCGGCTGGCGCGGTGACCGTCCCGCCGGTCCGCCTGGTGATCCCGGAGATCGGCGTCACCGCCACGGTCGACGCGGTCGGCATCAACCAGCGGACCAACGAGTTCGAGGTGCCGCCGAGCGTCGACCGGATCGGCTGGTACCGGTACGGCCCCGGCCTGGAGGCGGACGCCGGCTCGGTGGTCATCGCCGGCCACGTGGACAGCGCCAGGCAGGGCAGGGGAGCGTTCTTCCGGCTGCGCGAGCTGGGCCAGGGGGACACCTTGACCGCGACCGGCAGCGACGGCAAGGCCCGGCGGTACCGGGTCGTCGCCCGGGAGGAGTACGCCAAGACCAGGATCCCGCTGGACCGGTACTTCGCCCGGGACGGCAAGCCACGGCTGACCCTGATCACCTGCGGAGGGCCGTTCGACGCCGCCGCGCGCAGGTACCGGGACAACATCGTCGTCACCGCGGTGCCGGCCTGACCGGATGGCTCGCCCGCGGCCGTTCGACGGGCGGACCCGGGGGTCGGGGTGGGGAGGGTCGCGCCCTTCCCGCCCCGGCGGCGCCACGCCCAGGGATGGTCGCGGGTTCCGGCTGTCGGCCGGGTCCCTCCCGCGTCCGCTCCCTGACCGGTCAGCCGTAGGCTGAACGGTGATGGCATACCTGGATCACGCGGCGACGACTCCGATGCTCGACGAGGCACTGGAGGCGTACGTCGCCACCGCCCAGAAGGTCGGCAACGCGTCCTCCCTGCACGCGGCGGGTCGCCGTGCCCGCCGCCGGGTCGAGGAGTCGCGCGAGCGCGTCGCCGCCGTGCTGGGTGCCCGGCCGTCCGAGGTGATTTTCACCGGCGGCGGCACGGAGAGCGACAACCTCGCGGTCAAGGGCATCTTCTGGGCGCGGCGCGGGGCCGGCCCCGACCGCCGGCGGGTGATCTCCAGTGCCGTCGAGCACCACGCGGTGCTGGACGCGGTGGACTGGCTGGCCCAGCACGAGGGGGCCGAGGTCGGCTGGCTGCCGGTGGACGCCGCCGGTCGGCTCGACCCGAACGACCTGCGCGCCGAGTTGGCCGCGCACGCCGACCGGGTGGCCGTGGTCACCGCCATGTGGGCGAACAACGAGGTCGGCACCATCCAGCCGGTGGCCGAACTGGCCGCCGTCGCCGCCGAGCACGGCGTGCCGTTCCACACCGACGCCATCCAGGCGGTCGGGCAGGTGCCGGTCGACTTCGCCGCGAGCGGCGTCGCCGCGCTGACCGTCACCGGACACAAGCTGGGTGGCCCGACCGGGGTGGGCGCGCTGCTGCTCGCCCGGGACGTGGCGGCCACGCCGCTGCTGCACGGCGGCGGACAGGAACGCGACGTCCGCTCCGGCACCCTGGACACCGCCGGCATCGTCGCCTTCGCGGTCGCTGTCGAGGCGGCGGTGAAGGGCCAGCAGGAGTACGCGGCCCGGGTGGCCGCGCTTCGCGACGACCTGATCGAGCGGGTCCGCCGGGCGGTGCCCGAGGTGGTCTACAACGGCGACCCGGTCGACCGGCTGCCCGGCAACGCGCACTTCTCCTTCCCGGGCTGCGAGGGTGACGCCCTGCTTCTCCTGCTCGACGCCCAGGGCATCGCCTGCTCGACGGGTTCGGCCTGCTCAGCCGGGGTGGCCCAGCCCTCGCACGTACTGCTGGCGTTGGGCGCCGACGACGACCGCGCCCGCTCCTCGCTGCGCTTCACGCTCGGGCACACCAGCACGCAGGACGAGATCGACGCCCTCATCGCGGCCCTCCCCGCCGCCGTCGACCGCGCCCGCCGAGCCGCCGCCCTCCGCACCCCCCGCTGACACCCCCCGGCCAGGGCCGGGATGGGGCGGGGTCGGGTGCGGGCGCGAAGGGTCGCCGGACGGGGTGGATAGGCTGGAGGAGGGAAGGGAGTCAGCTGGTGAGGGTGTTGGCGGCGATGTCGGGCGGGGTTGACTCGGCCGTGGCGGCGGCGCGGGCGGTGGCGGCCGGGCATGACGTGACCGGGGTGCACCTGGCGCTGGCCCGCAATCCGCAGACCTACCGGACCGGGGCGCGCGGCTGCTGCACGCTGGAGGACTCCCGGGACGCCCGGCGGGCCGCCGACGTGATCGGCATCCCGTTCTACGTCTGGGACATGGCCGACCGGTTCCACGAGGACGTGGTGGACGACTTCGTGGCCGAGTACGCCGCCGGTCGTACGCCGAATCCCTGCCTGCGCTGCAACGAGAAGATCAAGTTTGCCGCGGTGCTGGACCGGGCGGTGGCCCTGGGCTTCGACGCGGTGGTCACCGGCCACCACGCCCGCCTCGGCCCCGACGGGCTGCTGCGCCGCAGTGTCGACGTGGCCAAGGACCAGTCGTACGTGCTGGCCGTGCTCACCCGCGAGCAGCTGGACCGCTCGATCTTCCCGCTCGGCGACTCGACCAAGGCGCAGGTCCGCGCCGAGGCCGCCGAGCGTGGCCTGGCGGTGGCCGACAAGCCGGACTCGCACGACATCTGCTTCATCGCCGACGGCGACACCCGCGGCTTCCTGGCCGGCCGCCTCGGCGAGGCGCCCGGCGACGTGGTGGACGCGAGCACCGGCGCGGTGGTCGGCAGCCACACCGGGGCGTACGCGTACACGGTGGGCCAGCGTCGCGGGCTGCACCTGGACCGGCCCGCCCCGGACGGCCGGCCGCGCTACGTGCTCTCCATCACGCCCAAAACCAACACTGTGACGGTCGGCCCGGCCGAGGCGCTGGAGGTGTCCCGGGTACGTGCCGAACGGCCGGTCTGGACGGGTGGCCCACGCCCGGACGCGCCGGTCGAGTGCGAGGTGCAGTTGCGCGCGCACGGCGACGTGGTGCCGGCCACCGTCGCCCTCGACGGCGCCACGCTCCACGCCGAGCTGCGCCGGCCGGCACGCGGCGTCGCCGCAGGCCAGGCCGTGGTGGCGTACCGGCCGGACCCGGCCGGCGACGTGGTCCTCGGCTCCGCCACCATCACCGGCTGACCTGGCACACCATCGCCCTGGCCGTCGCGGCCCGGGCGGCCGGCGTACCGGATACCCTTCCGCCGTGACAGATCAGGTGTGGCCCTGGCCGGCCGGCGCCGCGACCGGCATCGGTTCGCTGCCCGGCACCGACATCGCCGAGGCCCAGCGGGTGGTCCTCGGTGAGCTTCCCGCGCTGCCCCACCTTCCCGAGCTGCCGGCCCGCGGCCCGGGAGCCGACCTGATCGGTCGCAGCGCGGGGCTGCTGGTCGAGCTGCCCGTCGAGCTGTACAGCGGGCGTTGGCGGGTCGCCCCGCGCCCGGGTCGCGACCTGCGTCGGGCCCGCGACCTGATGGAACGCGACCTGGACCAGCTCGCCGAGCAGGCCGAGGAGTACGCGGGCCCGATCAAGGTGCAGGCCGGCGGCCCGCTCACCCTGGCCGCCGCCCTGGAGCTGCCGATCGGCGGCCGGCTGCTGCGCGACCCCGGCGCGGTCCGTGACCTGACCGGCTCCCTCGCCGAGGGGCTGCGCGCGCACGTCGCCGCGGTCGCCCGACGACTGCCCCGCGCCTCGGTGCTGCTCCAGCTGGACGAGCCGTCGCTGCCGACCGTGCTGGCCGGGCGGGTGCCCACCGAAAGCGGGCTGGGCGCGTACCGGGCGGTGGAGTCGGCGGATGCGGCGGCGCTGCTGCGCACCGTCGTCGAGGCCGCTGGCGTGCCGACGGTGGTGCACTGCTGCGCCCCGGACGTGCCACTGGAGTTGATCCGTTCGACGGGCGCCGCCGGGGTGGCCCTCGACCTGGACCTGCTCACCGAGCTGGACCCGCTGGGCGAGGCGATCGACGCCGGCCTCGGGTTGCTGGCCGGGGCCGTGCCGACCCGACCGCCGTCGACCGGCCAGGCGCCGACGTCCGCGCAGGTGGCCGACCGGGTGCGCCAGCTCTGGGACCGGCTCGGGTTCCCGCGCCGGCAGCTCGCCCAGCAGGTGGTCATCACCCCGGCCTGCGGTTTGGCCGGAGCCAGCCCGGAGTACGCCCGGGTGGTGCTGGCCGCGTGCCGGGACGCCGGCCGGCGGCTCGCCGAGGAGTGAGGTTTCCTGTCGTACCCACTGGGCAGGATGAAGGACATGATTGGACAGCTACGTTCAGTGGTGATCGACTGCCCCGATCCGCGGGCACTGGCGGCGTTCTACGCGGAGCTGCTCGGTGTACCCCTGGCCGAGGGTGACTCCGATGACGACGAGTGGGTGGTGCTGGGCGGTCCGCCCGGGCACCAGCCCCGCCTGGCGTTCCAGCGTGCGCTCAACCTGCGTCCGCCGGCCTGGCCGGACCCGGAGCGCCCCCAGCAGTTCCACCTCGACGTGACGGTGGACGACATCGAGGCCGCCGAGAAGGCGGCGCTCGCACTGGGCGCCCGCCGGTTGCCCGGCGAGGGCGAGGGCTTCCGGGTCTACGCCGACCCGGTCGGCCACCCGTTCTGTCTCTGCTGGGACTGACCCTGGCGTGGGTCGCGGCGGCCGGGCATCATGGCCGCCGTGGCCCACGACCCTCTGCGTGCCTCTGGCTCGCTCTTCGGCCTTGCCTATGGTGACGCGCTCGGCAAGCCGACGGAATTCCTGACCGTCGCCGAGATCGAGCACCGGTACGGGCCGGCCGGTCCGCGCGAGCTGACCGGCGAGCCGGCGCTGGTCACCGACGACACCCAGATGGCGCTGGCGGTGGGCTGGGCGCTGCACGAGGCTCCGTCGCTCACCCCGCAGGGGGTGGAGCCGCTGCTCCGGCGGCGCTTCTTGGCCTGGGCGGTCAGCCCGGACAACAACCGCGCCCCCGGCATGACCTGCCTGCGCGCCTGCGCCGACCTGGGTCGCGGGCTCCGCTGGCAGGAGGCCACGGTGGCCGGGTCCAAGGGGTGCGGGGCCAACATGCGGGTCACGCCGGTCGGGTTGCTCGACGTGGATCTGGACACGCTGGCCGGGTTGGCGCAGTTGCAGGCCGGGCTGACCCACGGCCATCCGACCGGGTTGGCGGCCAGCGAGCTCACCGCGTACGCGGTCTTCGCCCTGCGCGGGGGCGCCGGGCTGCCCGCTCTTCCCGCGATTCTCACCGAGCGGGCGCGGAGCCAGCGCCGCGTGTACCGGGAGCGGTGGCTGGGTGACCTCTGGCAGCGCGCCGGGGCCGGCACCGCGGAGGACTTCATCGCCCGGGGCTGGGACGAGTGCCTGGCGGTGCTGGCCCGGCTGACGGACGCCCTGGGGCAGCCGGACGACGGTGGCGATCCGTGCCGGGCCACCGGGGAGGGCTGGGTCGCCGAGGAGGCGCTGGCCACCGCTCTGCTCTGCGCCGTAAGGCACGCCGACGACCCGGTCGCGGCGCTGGCCCGGGGTGCGACCACCGCCGGGGACTCCGACTCGATCGCCGCCCTGGCCGGCGCCTTCGTGGGTGCGGCCGCCGGGATGACCGCCTGGCCGCCCGGCTGGGTCGACCGCATCGAGTACGCCGACCAGCTCGCCACGCTCGGCGCGGCCTGGGACTGATCCAGGTCCCCGCTGCCGATCCCGTCAGCAGGAGTTGGGTGACCGACGGGAGCCGGACGGGGCGGGGGACGGTCAGCGGGTGGGCAGGTGGTGCAGGCTGCGGACCCGTCGCCACAGGTCGGCGTCGCAGTTTCCGGCGCGGTCGGCGAAGGCGGCCGAGCTGATCCGGGTCGGCTCGGTGAGGCTCAGGTAGCTGTCGTGCTCGGCGCCGGGGTCCCAGTTCCGGGTGGGAATGCGGACGTGGTCGTCCCGGTCGCTCTTGTCCTGACTGGTGATCTTCAGTACGTCGGCGCCCCGGGAGTCGGCGCGCAGCACCAGGCAGGGCCGGACCTTGGACCCGCTGCCGTCGGCGTACGGCACGTCGGCCCACCAGATCTCACCCGGCGCCGGCGTGCCCGCGCCCCGGTCGGCGTCGCGGGCCCGGGGTTTGGTGGGCGGCCGGTCGGCGGCGCGGGGTCGCGGCGGCGCGGGACGACGTCCGCCGGTCGCGGGGCCCCGGCCCGGCCGGCTGCCCGGGCGCCGGCTCGCCACCCGGTGCCGCCAGGCGCTCCACGCCCAACCGGCCGCCACCGCCAGCAGGATCGCCACCGCCCAGAGCAGGGCCTCGGGCATCGCCACCTCCGCCGTCGTCCGGAGGCCCACCGGCCCCCGTCGTCCGGCGATCCTCGCATGCCGATCACCGCGGCGCGCGCCGCCGATCGTGATCGCGAGAACGCGGTGCGTGGGTGGGCGACTGTTTGTCCCACCGGGCGGATACCGTGCCGGAGTAGCGTGATCAGGGAGGTCGCAGGCGTGTCCGAAGGTGGCGGTGTGTCCGAGGAGCAGATCGGTCAGCAGGTCAGCCCGGCGCAGGAGGCGGCGGCCGGCGTCGAGCCGACGCCGCATGCGCGGGAACGGCACGCCACGCTCAGCCGCGAGCTGACCGAACATCAGTACCGCTACTACGTGCTGGACGCGCCGATCATCGCGGACGCCGAGTTCGACCGGCAGCTGCGCGAGCTGGAGGCGCTGGAGGACGAGTTCCCGGCACTGCGCACACCGGATTCGCCGACCCAACGGGTCGGTGGCACGTTCTCCACCGACTTCACCCCGGTCACCCACGCCGAGCGGATGCTCTCTCTGGACAACGCCTTCGCCGACGAGGAGCTGGCGGCCTGGGCCGAGCGGGTCGAGCGGGACGCCGGCGGCCCGGTGCCCTACCTGTGTGAGCTGAAGGTCGACGGGCTGGCGATCAACCTGACCTACGAGGCCGGCCGGCTGGTTCGGGCGGCCACCCGCGGTGACGGCCGCACCGGCGAGGACGTCACCGCCAACGTGCGCAGCATCCGTGGCGTGCCCGGCCAGCTCACCCCGTCCGCCGAGTTCCCGGAGATTCCCGAGCTGCTGGAGGTCCGGGGCGAGATCTACTTCCCGATCGCCGCGTTCGCCGACCTCAACGCGGGCCTGGTGGAGCAGGGCAAGGCGCCCTTCGCCAATCCCCGCAACGCCGCCGCCGGCAGCCTGCGCCAGAAGGATCCACGGGTCACCGCGTCACGGCCGCTGCGCCTGGTGGTGCACGGCATCGGCGCCCGCCGTGGTTTCCAGCCCACCGCGCAGTCCGAGTCGTACGCGGCGCTCAAGGCGTGGGGCCTGCCGACCAGTGACCGGTGGCGGGTGGTGCCGGATCTGGCCGGCGTGGCCGAATACATCGCCTACTACGCCGAGCACCGGCACGACGTCGAGCACGAGATCGACGGAGTGGTGGTCAAGGTCGATCCGGTGTCCATCCAGGGCCGGCTCGGGTCGACCAGCCGCGCCCCGCGCTGGGCGATCGCCTTCAAGTACCCGCCGGAGGAGGTCACCACCAAGCTGCTCGACATCGACGTCAACGTGGGGCGCACCGGGCGGGTCACCCCGTTCGCCGTTCTCGAACCGGTGCGGGTGGCCGGCTCCACCGTCGCGCTCGCCACCCTGCACAACGCCCGTGAGGTGGAGCGCAAGGGTGTGCTGATCGGCGACACGGTGGTGCTGCGCAAGGCCGGCGACGTGATTCCCGAGGTGCTCGGCCCGGTTGTCGACCTGCGCCCCGCCGACGCCCGGCCGTTCGTCATGCCGACCACCTGCCCGGCCTGCGGCACCCCGCTCGCGCCGGCCAAGGAGGGCGACATCGACATCCGCTGCCCCAACACCCGCAGCTGCCCCGCCCAGCTACGCGAACGGGTGTTCCACCTCGCCGGTCGCGGCGGGTTCGACATCGAGGTGCTCGGCTACAAGGGCGCGGCGGCTCTGCTGGACGCGGAGATCATCGCCGACGAGGGGGACCTCTTCCAGCTCGACGCCGAGCAGCTGTCCCGGTCCCCGTTCTTCGTCAACAAGGACGGCAGCCTGGGCAGCAACGCGGTCAAGCTGCTGGACAATCTGGCGGTCGCCCGGGAACGCGACCTGTGGCGGGTGCTGGTGGCGCTCTCCATCCGGCACGTCGGCCCGACGGCGGCCCAGGCGCTCGCCAGGCACTTCCGCTCCATGGAGGCCATCGACGCGGCCAGCGAGGAGGAGCTCTCCTCGGTCGACGGGGTCGGTCCGACGATCGCGGCCAGCATCCGAGAGTGGTTCGCCGTGGACTGGCACCGCGACGTGGTCCGCAAGTGGGCCGAGGCGGGCGTACGGATGGCCGAGGAGGCGGGCGACGAGGGGCCGCGCCCGTTGGAGGGGCTGACCGTGGTGGTGACCGGCACGCTCGCCAGCTTCTCCCGAGACCAGGCCGCCGAGGCCGTGCAGAGCAGGGGCGGCAAGGTCAGTGGCTCGGTCTCCAAGAAGACGAGCTTCGTGGTCGTGGGCGACAACCCGGGGTCCAAGGCCGACAAGGCGGCCAGCCTCAAGGTGCCGGTACTCGACGAGGACGGGTTCCGGGTGCTGCTGGACGCGGGTCCGGACGCGGCACGGGACGTCGCCCGGCTGGAGAGCTGACCGGCTCCGGCGTCCGCTGGCCGCGCATACCAACTTAATTACGACTACGACCGATTCGTGACTGTCATACCGGGAAACCCGGGGCTGAGGGCGTTTCATTGGGTCACGGGCGTGCACACGGCACGCCAGTCGTCGCTCGGGAGGTGTGATGGAGGTCGCCGACCCGCGAAACTCCGTCCCGCCCGGACGGGTGGCGCCGTTCACCGCCTTCATCGTCAGCATCCTGGTGGTCGCCGTGTTGGCCGCCGCCGGTCCACTCGCGACACTCCCGGCCGAGCTGTCCCGGCTGCCGGTGGCGTTCTGGACGATGGCCGCGCTCGCGCTGGTCTGCGACGCCCGCCCGTTCGTGCATCCGGGCCGCCGGCAGTCCTCCGCGGTCTTCCCGTCCACCTGTTTCACCTTCGCGATCCTGCTCGGCTGGGGGCTCGGCCCGGCGGTGGCCGTGCAGGCGGCGGGCGTGGTCGTCTCCGGCTGGCGGATGCGGCACGCCGCGTGGCGGACGGCGTTCAACGTCGGCCAGTACGCCTGCGCCCTCGCCGCCGCGTACGGCGTCCTCCAGCTCGGGCCGGGCATCGTCTTCTCCGGCGGCCGGCTGCACTGGACCGACGTGGTCGCCGTCGGCGGCGCCACGCTGGCCTGGTTCGTGGTCAACTACGGGCTGGTGAGCTGGGCGGTACGGCTGCGCTTCGGCGACCGGTGGTGGCCCACGGTCCGGCAGGGCCTCGGTTTCGAACTGCTCTCCACGGGCTCGCTCCTGCTGCTCGCCCCGGTGCTGGTGGCCGCCGCGCGGGTCAGCGCGGCGCTGATCCCGCTGGTGCTGGTGCCGCTCTTCGCCGTGTACCGGATGGCCCGGCTGACCGTCGAGCAGCAGCACCTCGCCGCTGCGGACCCGCTCACCGGGCTGCCCAACCGCAAGGCGCTCCTGGCCGAGGTGGCCGAGCAGGTGCACCTGCACGCCGAGCGGACCGCGCGCGGCGAACCTGACGGGCACCTGGCGCTGCTGCTGATCGACCTGGACCGCTTCAAGAACGTCAACGACGCGCTCGGGCACGCCGTGGGCGACCGGCTGCTCGTCGAGGTCAGCGCCCGGCTCACCGATGTGGAGCCCCGCCCGCAGATGATCGCCCGGCTCGGCGGGGACGAGTTCGCCATCGTGATGACCGGGCTGACCGACGCGAGTCAGGCGCGTGACCTGGCCGACCGGGTGGTCGGGGCGCTGGCCGAGCCGGTGCCGCTGGACGGGCTGCCGCTGGATGTGGGTGGCTCGATCGGGATCGCTCTCTTCCCCGAGCACGGCGAGGACTTCGCCACCCTGATGCGCCACGCCGACGTGGCCATGTACGACGCCAAGCACCGCAACGACACGGTCGCCGTCTACGCCCCGGAGTCCGATCACAACTCCGCCGAGCGGCTCGGCCTGCTCGCCGATCTGCGCCGGGTACTGGAGTCCGGCCCGTCGGTCGACGACCCGCTGGACGCCGAGCCGGCGGGACCCGCACGGCCGACGGGGACGGCCGACGGGGACGGCCGGGATGCGGGGCTGACCGAGCCGGATGGCGCCGAGCGGCCGGTCGACGTACCCCTCGGCGCGGCGGCGGAGGTGCGCGGCGGGGATGGTGCGGCGCTGCCCAGCGGTGACCTGCACCCCGCCGAGGCGGCGTCGCACGCGGGCGCGTCGCCGGTGGTCGCCGGGGCCCCGCCGGCCGGCGGCCGGTGGTGGGGTCGCCGCCGGCGGCCGGGCACCGAGCTGATGCACGCCGACGAGCTGATCAACCGGATCGCCACCGGCGCCGACCCGATCCGTGGCCGGAACACCCGGGCCACGGTCACCGGCACCCGCCCGGACCGGGGCCGGCGTGCCGGCGGGCACGGGCGGCGATCGCCGAACGGCGCGCCCGCGCTGGCCGGCGGCGGCGCCGGCCCGCGACGCGACGTCGGGCCGGGCACCCCGGACGAGCCGCCCGGGTCGACCGGGTGGGCACACTCCGACGCCGAACCGGCCGACGACGCTGGCGAGATCACCATGTATTACCAGCCGCAGATCGCCATCGCCACCGGCGAGGTGGTCGGCGTCGAGGCCCTGCTGCGCTGGCGGCACCCACGGCGGGGGATGGTCGACCCGGAGGAGCTGATCCGGGTCGCCGAGCAGAGCGCGGTGATGCGACTGCTCACCCGCCGGGTCGTCGACGACGTGGTGGAGCAGCTCGCCAAGTGGTCGGCGGCCGGCATCGGGCTGCGGGCGGCACTGAACGTGAGCGTGCGTGACCTGCACACCGGCGAGATCGCCGACCAGATCGCCGACCGGCTGACCCGCTACGGGGTGCCGGCCGAGCGGCTGCAACTGGAGATCACCGAGGGTGCTCTGATGGCCGACCCGCGCCGGGTGCTGGCCACCATCTCCCGGCTGCACCGCATCGGGGTGGCCATCGCGCTGGACGACTTCGGCACCGGCTACTCGTCCCTCCAGCACCTGCGCCGGCTACCGCTGTCCGAGGTGAAGGTGGACCGCTCGTTCGTGCTGGGCATGGCCGACGACGCCGACGACGCGGCGATCGTCCGGTCGATGATCGAGCTGGCCGGCGCGCTGGGGCTGCGGGTGGTCGCCGAGGGCGTGGAGGACGAGCGGACCTGGCGGATGCTGCACGCCGCCGGCTGCGACGCCGCGCAGGGCTGGTTCTACGCCCGACCGATGCCCGCCGAGGAACTGGTCACCTGGCTGGCCCGGTACCGGCCGGTCCGTCCGAGCGGCGGCCCGGAGCCGGACGCCGGCCGTCGTCCCACCCGCTGACCCGCCCGCCGATCCGACGCGAGAGGCTGGCGGAGGGGGAGTCGTGGACGCGGCACCGGAGCGGAACAATAGACTCGCTCCGGTCACCGCGCGTCACGCTCCACCCGTCGCGCGATCGGCACACCGCCCGACCAGCAGGACATCAGAAGGGGGCACGGATGGCCGCCATCTCCCGCGAGGAGGTCGCGCACCTGGCGCGCCTGTCGCGGCTCGCCGTCACCGAGGAGGAGCTGGACATCTTCGCCGGCCAGCTCGACGTGATCCTCCAGGCGGTCGCCCAGGTCGGCGAGGTCGCCGCGGCGGACATCCCGCCGACGTCGCATTCGGTGCCGCTGACCAACATCTTCCGCGAGGACGTCGTCACGCCGTGTCTGACCCCGCAGGAGGTGCTGTCGGGCGCGCCCGACGCCGAGGACCAGCGGTTCCGCGTACCGCGGATCCTGAGCGAGGATGTGGCCTCATGAGTGAGCGCCAGCGAGCGAATCAGCAGTGCAGCGCGGTGGTGCCTCATGGCGTCACGGAGCGAAGCGGAGTGACGGCATGAGCGATCTGACCAGAATGACCGCGGTGGAGATCGCCGCCCTGGTCGCTGGCGGCGAGGCCTCCGCCGTCGAGGTGACCCGGGCCCACCTGGACCGGATCGCCGCGGTCGACGACCGGGTGCACGCCTTCCTGCACGTGGACACCGACGGCGCGCTGGCCACCGCCCGCGCCGTGGACGAGCGTCGGGCGGCCGGCGAGGAGTTGGGCCCGCTGGCCGGCGTGCCGGTCGCGGTGAAGGACGTGCTCGCCACCCGGGGCGTGCCGACCACCGTGGGCTCGAAGATCCTGGAGGGCTGGCGCCCGCCGTACGACGCGACGATCGTGCAGCGGCTGCGCGAGGCCGGCACGGTGATGCTCGGCAAGACGAACATGGACGAGTTCGCGATGGGCTCCTCCACCGAATACTCGGCGTACGGCCCGACGCACAACCCGTGGGACCTCAGCCGGATCCCGGGCGGCTCGGGTGGCGGCAGCGCCGCCGCGCTGGCCGCGTACGAGGCGCCGCTGGCCATCGGCTCGGACACCGGCGGCTCGATCCGCCAGCCCGGCGCGGTCACCGGCACCGTCGGCGTGAAGCCCACCTACGGCGGCACGTCCCGCTACGGGCTGGTCGCCTTCTCCTCGTCGCTGGACACGCCCGGCCCCTGCGCCCGTACGGTGCTCGACGCGGCCCTGCTGCACCAGGTGATCGGTGGGCACGACCCGCGCGACTCCACCTCGATCCCGCAGCCGGTGCCGGACGTGGTGGCCGCCGCGAAGCTCGGCGCGACCGGTGACCTGACCGGCGTGCGGCTCGGCATCGTCAGCGAGTTCGTCGGCGAGGGCCCCGCGCCGGGCGTGATGGCCGCGTTCCGCGAGGCGGTGGACGCCCTCGCGAAGCTGGGTGCGGAGATCGTCGACGTGTCCTGCCCGACGTTCGCCTACGCGCTGCCCGCGTACTACCTGATCGCCCCGAGCGAGTGCTCCTCCAACCTGGCCCGGTTCGACGGCGTCCGGTTCGGCCTTCGGGTCGGCGACGACGGCAACCGGTCGCTGGAGGAGGTCATGTCGCTGACCCGGGAGGCCGGCTTCGGCCCGGAGGTCAAGCGCCGCATCATGATCGGCACGTACGCCCTGTCGTCGGGTTACTACGACGCCTACTACGGGCAGGCGCAGAAGGTCCGGACGCTGATCACCCGGGACTTCACCGCCGCGTTCGAGCAGGTCGACGCACTGATCTCGCCGACCACCCCGTCCGTGGCGTTCCCGATGGGCGCACGCACCGGCGACCCGTACCAGATGTACCTGGCCGACCTGTTCACCATCCCGAGCAACCTGTACGGCGGGCCGGGCATCTCGGTGCCCTGCGGCCTCTCCGAGGGGCTGCCCGTCGGCCTGCAGGTGATGGCCCCGACGTTGGCCGACGACCGGATGTACCGGGTCGCCGCCGCGCTGGAGTCCGCGGTCGGCACGTTCACCCCACCGGCACTGTGAGGCAGGAGCCCAGATGACGACGACGCTGCCCGCGTACGACGAGGTCGTCGCGCGCTACGAACCGGTGATCGGCCTGGAGACCCACGTCGAGCTGGGCACGAACACCAAGATGTTCTGCGGCTGCCCGACCGACTTCGGTGGCGAGCCGAACACCCGGGTCTGCCCGGTCTGCCTGGGCCTGCCCGGGTCGCTGCCGGTGGCCAACAAGGCGGCCATCGAGGCGATCATCCGGATCGGTCTGGCTCTGAACTGCTCCATCGCGGAGTGGTGCCGGTTCGCCCGGAAGAACTACTTCTACCCGGACATGCCGAAGAACTTCCAGATCAGCCAGTACGACGAGCCGATCTGCGTCGACGGCTACCTGGACGTCGAGGTCAACGGCGAGACGGTGCGGATCGAGATCGAGCGGGTGCACCTGGAGGAGGACACCGGCAAGACGCTGCACGTCGGCGGCGCCACCGGTCGCATCCAGGGCGCGACCGAGTCGCTGGTCGACTACAACCGGGCCGGCATTCCGCTGGTCGAGATCGTCACCAAGCCCATTCCGGGCACCGGCGCGCTCGCCCCCGACGTGGCCCGGGCGTACGTCACCGAGCTGCGGGACGTGATCCGCACCCTCGGCGTCTCGGACGTGCGGATGGAGGAGGGTTCGCTGCGCTGTGACGTGAACACCTCGCTCAACCTGCCGGGGCAGGAGTGGGGCACCCGCACCGAGACCAAGAACGTCAACTCGCTGCGGTCGGTGGAGCGGGCGGTCCGCTCGGAGATGCTGCGGCAGGCCTCGGTGCTGGACGCCGGCGGCCGGATCACGCAGGAGACCCGGCACTTCCACGAGGACACCGGCGACACCACGCCGGGGCGTTCCAAGGAGACCGCGACCGACTACCGGTACTTCCCGGAGCCGGACCTGGTGCCGATCGCCCCGGACCCGGCCTGGGTCGCCGAGCTCAAGGCCGCCCTGCCGGAGCTGCCCCGGGTGCACCGGCGCCGGCTCCAGGAACAGTGGGGGCTGTCCGACCTGGACATGCAGTCGGTGCTGAACGCCGGCGCGGTCGAGCTGATCGAGGCAACCGTCGCCGCCGGCACCACGCCGGCCGCCGCCCGTAAGTGGTGGCTCGGTGAGCTGTCCCGCCGGGCCAACGAGAGCGGCCGGGAGCTGGCCGACATCGGCGCCACCCCTGCCCAGGTCGCCGAGTTGCAGGGCCTGGTCGACGCCGGGAAGCTCAACGACAAGATGGCGCGCGCGGTGCTGGAGGGCGTGGTCGACGGCGAGGGTGCGCCCACCGAGATCATGACCAACCGCGGCCTGGAGGTCGTGTCGGACACCGGCGCGCTCACCGCCGCCGTGGACGAGGCGATCGCCGCCAACCCCGGCATCGCCGACAAGATCCGCAGCGGCAAGGTCGCCGCGGCCGGCGCGCTGGTCGGCGCGGTCATGAAGACCACGCGCGGTCAGGCCGACGCGAAGACCGTCCGCGAGCTGGTCCTGGAGCGCCTCGGCGTCCAAAGCTGAACGATGGAAGGAAGGGCACCTTCTTAACGCCTCGTGCATAGGAAGGGGCCCTTCCTAACATCTCACCCCGCGCCGGGCGCCGGGCGGCGTGAACCCCGCACACCCCTCGCGAGGGCGTCAACGGCGACGCCCGGATGGAGTCACCGTGAACCAGCACGACCTCGATGTCCTCGACGAGATCCAGCGGCGGGTGCTCTGGCTCGCCACCCGGATCGTGGACGCCGCCAACCACGACCGGGCAACCGGCGACGGGGTGAAGGTCGGCGGGCACCAGGCGTCCAGCGCATCACTGGTCACCGCGATGACCGCGCTCTGGTTCGCGCACCTGGACGCCGAGGACCGGGTGGCGGTCAAGCCGCACGCCTCCCCGGTGTTCCACGCCATCCAGTACCTGCTGGGCAACCTGGACCGCTCGTACCTGCCGCGGCTGCGGGCCCGTGGCGGCCTCCAGTCGTACCCGTCGCGCACCAAGGACCCCGACGAGGTGGACTTCTCCACCGGCTCGGTCGGCCTCGGCGCGGCGGCGCCGCTCTTCGCCGCCGCCACCCGGCGCTACGTCGACGCGCACTTCGGCGCCCGCCCGCACTCCCGGTTCGTCGCGCTGATCGGTGACGCGGAGCTGGACGAGGGCAACATCTGGGAGGCGGTCGCCGACCCCGCCACCACCGGTCTGGGCAACGTCATGTGGCTGGTCGACTTCAACCGCCAGTCGCTGGACCGGGTGGTACCCGGCATCCGGATCAACCAGTGGCGCGGCCAGTTCGAGGCGGCCGGTTGGCACGTCGTGGAGGTCAAGTACGGCCGCCGGCTCGCTGAGGCGTACGCCCGGCCGGGCGGCGAGGCGCTACGCGACTGGATCGACGCGATGCCCAACGAGCAGTACCAGTCGCTGTTCGGGCTGGCCGGCCCGGCACTGCGCAAGCAGTTCCTGGACGGCGCGCCGGCTGAGGTGGGCACCTTCGTCGAGGGCATCGGCGACGAGGAGCTGGGCCCGCTCGTCACCGACCTCGGCGGGCACGACCTGGAAGCGATGCTCGACGCGTACGCCCAGTGTGACGCGGTCACCGACCGGCCCAGCGTCGTCTTCGCGTACACGGTCAAGGGGTGGGGGTTGCCCATCGCCGGCAACCCGCGTAACCATTCGGCGCTGCTCAGCACCGAGCAGGTCGACGCGTTGCGCGCCGCGCAGGGGCTGACCCGGGAGACCGAGTGGGACCGCATCGACCCGGCGTCACCCGCTGGCATCCGGGCCGGCGCCCGCCGGGAGGCGCTGTCCCGCGCGCCCCGCGAGCGGGCGCTGGGGGTCACCGTTCCGGAGAGCACGGGAGTACGCGCCAACAAGCCGATCTCCACGCAGGAGGTCTTCGGCCGGGTGCTGGTGGACCTGGCCCGGGACCGGGAGGTCGGCCGCTACCTGGTGACGACGGCACCGGACGTGGCCACCTCCACCAACCTCGCCGGGTTCATCAACAAGACCGGGGTGTTCGCCCCCACCGAGCAGCGCTCCTGGACCGAGGACCGGATGCTGCGCTGGACCGAGAGCCCCGCAGGGCAGCACATCGAGCTGGGCATCTCGGAGATGAACCTGTTCCTGCTGCTCGGCCAGCTCGGCCTGTCCTGGGACCTGTCCGGGCAGCCGCTGCTGCCGGTGGGCACGGTCTACGACCCGTTCGTGCTGCGCGGCCTGGACGCGTTCCTGTACGGCACCTACTCCGGCTCCCGGTTCGTGGTCGCCGGCACCCCGTCGGGCATCACCCTGGCCCCGGAGGGTGGCGCCCACCAGTCGACCATCACCGCCTCCGTCGGGCTGGAGCTGCCCGGGGTGACCTTCCTGGAGCCGGCCTACGCGACCAGCCTGGACTGGCTGCTCTGCGACGCGCTCGGGCAGATCGCCGGCGGGTCGGCCCCGGCCGCGACCGCCGCGCCGGCCGAGGACGGGGCGTACTACTTCCGGCTGAGCACCCGGCCGCTGGAGCAGGCGCCGTTCGAGGCGGCCCGGGCCCGGCTCGGCGACGCGGTGCTGCGCCGGCAGGTGGTGGCCGGGGCGTACCGGCTGGTCGACGCGCACCAGGCGTACCCGCACCTGGCCGACGCCCCGGTGGTGCAGCTGGCCGCCTCCGGCGCGGTGCTGCCCGAGGTGCTGGCCGCCGCCGCGGAGCTGGCCGAGGAGGGCGTCGCCGCGCACGTGGTGGACGTGACCTCGCTGGATCGGCTCTACCGCGCCTGGCAGCGCACGCTGCGCCAGGGCGTGCGGACGGCGACGGTGCCGAGCGTCCCGGGCACGCTGCGGTCGGCGTTCGCCGACCGGGTGCCGGTGGTGACCGTGCACGACGCCGCGTCGCACGCGATGGCCTGGCTCGGCTCGGCGCTCGGCGCGCCGGCGGTGCCGCTCGGGGTGGACGAGTTCGGCCAGTCCGGCAGCGTGGCCGAGCTGTACGAGTTGCACGACCTGCTGCCCGGCAGCATCGTCAACGCCGCCCTGGCCGCCATCGCCCTGCGCTGAACCCCGAGGTCACGCTCCGGCCCGTGCTCAGCGGGTCGGGGTGGGGGTGACCGAGGGGGACGGGCCGGCGGTCGGGCCCTCCACCACGTGCCGTTCCAGGTTGACCTGGGCCTGCCCGGTGCCGCCGACGGTGATGTCGTCGTACGCCTGGAGCATCTTCTGCTGATCGAAGTAGAGCACGCTCATCGACAGCGGGGTCGGCTTCTCACCCTCCAGGCCGCGTAGCCCGGCGCCGCCGGTGGAGCCCTCCACCATCAGCGTGGTGGGCTGCTGCCCGGGGGCCTGGGGCAGCTTGGAGACCTGCCGGGCGTGGGTGTGCCCGGCCAGCACCAGCGGGCAGGTGCCGGCGAGCGGACCGGCCGAGGCCGGGTCGTGCACCAGCGCGATGTTCACCGGCCGCGGTGAGCGGCGCACCGTGGTGGCGAGCTGCTCGCCGGCTCCGATCACCTGGTCGGCCACCTGCTGGGTGAGCCCGCTGCCGGCCGGGGAGGTGTTCTTGTCCGGGGTGAAGCGCGGGTCGCCGATGCCGGCGATGGTCAGCCCGGCGACGGTGGTCGTCGTGTTGTTCAGCACGATCGCGTTCGGTTGGCGGGCCACCGCGGCGCCGGTCCGGCCGGAGTCGTGGTTGCCCCGGATGAAGACGTACGGCTTCTTCAGCAGGCCGATCGAGCCGACGAAGGACGCCTCCGGCTCGCTGCCCCAGTCGGTGATGTCCCCGGTGTCGATCACCACGTCGATGCCGAACTGCTCCACCACCGTCCGGATCAGCTGCCAGCCGGTCGGGTTGAGGTGCATGTCGGAGACGTGCAGCACCCGGGTGGTGCCCGGGGCCGGCTCGTACACCGGCAGCGCCGACACCGTGGTGTAGAGCTGGCTGACGTTGCCGACGATGCGTTGCAACTGCTCGGCGTACTTGGTGTAGTCGTTGGCGATGCGGCGGGCGTCACCGACGATGGCCGGCGCGTTGACCAGCAGCCCCTCGTAGCGCGGCTCCTCGATCGCCTGCGGACGCAGGGTGGCCGCCGCTGTGCCGAGGCTGCCGGCGGTGACCAGCAGCGCCAGCCCGCCCGCCCAGGCGGTGCGTCGTACGTCGCGGAAGGCCAGCCCGGCCAGGATCAGGGTGACCAGCACCGCCGAGGCGAGGGTCCGCAGGCCGAGCCGCATCACCCCGGACCGGACGTCCTCGACGGCGCTCTGGCTGGCCCGGCTGATGCTCGCCGGGTCGTCGAGGAGCGCCTCGGTGCGCCCCTGGTCCAGTGCGCCCAGTCGCACGGTGAGGTGCGTCGGCCCGTCGTGGCTGTCGAGCAGCAGCGCGCCGAGCGGCGGTACGTCGACGGTGGTGCCGCCCGCGCTGGCGGGGGTGAGGGTGAGGTTGGCCCGGAACGGCCCGATGTCGGTGTCCACCCGACCGCCGGCGAGCACCCCGAGCACCGCTCCGGCCAGGGCCACGGCGAGCACGGCGAGGATGACACCGGTGCGGCGTACGGGGCCGGGCCGGTTGGCCGACCGACCCACCGACCGGCGCGGCGCGGCGTCGGTCACCGGCTCGTCCCGGTCGCCGGTGCCGTCGTGCTGGTCGTCATGCTGCCCGTCCATGCTGAGAGTCTGACCTGCCCGTCGGAGGATCTTGGCGAACCTGACCGGATGGTGACGCGAATCAGCTGCGGCCGCCGTCGCCGCCGGCGAAGACCACCCGCAGGAGACGGTCGTCGTCGGCCGCCGGGTCGCCCCGCCCGTCATGGTTGGAGGTGCTCACCCAGAGTGACCCGTCTGGCGCGGCGGCCACCGCTCGCAGCCGGCCGTACCGGTTGGTGAGCAACTCGCTGGGCTGACCGAGCAGCGTGCCGGTGTCGGTCAGCTCCATCACCCAGAGCCGTTTGCCGCGCAGGCAGCCGGTGACCAGCAGTTGGTCGGTGGCGGCCAGACCGGAGCAGGACGCGTCCGAGGTCGCCCACTGGGTGATCGGGTCCGTGTACCGCTTGTCGCCGGCCCGCCCCTCGACCTGCGGCCAGCCGTAGTTGCCACCCTTGGTGATCTGGTTGATCTCGTCCCAGGTGTTCTGGCCGAACTCGACGGCGTACATCCGTTTGGCGGCGTCCCAGGCGAAGCCCTGCACGTTTCGGTGCCCGAGGGACCAGACCGGGGAGCCGGGGTACGGATTGCCCGCGGCGGGCTTGCCGTCCGGGGTGATCCGCAGGATCTTGCCGCCGAGGCTCTTCACGTCCTGCGAATTCGGGCGCTGCCCGGCGTCGCCCGTGCTGACGTAGAGCTGCCCGTCGGGGCCGAAGCCCAGCCCGCCGCCGTTGTGCACGTTGGCCTTCGGGATGCCGCTGAGGATCGAGGTGGGCTGCCCGCCGAGTCGCAACCGGACGACCCGGTTGTCCTGCTCGGCGGTGTAGTAGACGAACACCGTCCGGTCCCGGTCGTAGCCGGGGGAAACGGCGATGCCCAGGAGGCCGCCCTCGCCGGCCGCCGCGACGTCGGTGATGGTCTGCACGACCCGGACCCGCAGCCCGTCCGGCCCGGACTCGGGGCCGACCTGGAGGATCCGGCCGCTGTCCCGCTCGGTGACCAGCGCCCCGCCGTCCGGGAGGAAGGCGATGGCCCAGGGCACCCGCAGCCCCTTGGCGAGCACGGTCGCCACCGCCTGCTGGCCGGCGCCGCCGGGGCTGGCCGACGCCGACGGGGTCGGCAGGTTGGGCGGCTCACCGGCCGGGTCCGGCTCCGGCTCGCCGAAACTGCAACCGGCGGTGAGGAGCAGTGCCGCGCAGGACGCCGCGAGGGCCGCCCGGAAGCGGCGGGTGCGGAAGTACGGGGGACGGACGCTCACCCGGCCCAGGGTAGCCCGAAGGCCGGCCCGGCCGGGCCCGACGGGATCCGACCGGCGGTGCCGTCAGCCCGGGTGGCCCGCTCAGCGTGCCCGTGCGGCCAGCAGCGCGGTGTCGTCCTCACGGTGCCGGATCGAGGTGAGCAGCAGGTCGCACAGGTCGTCGAGGGGCAGCGTGTCGGTGCCGGTCAGCCGGGCCACCAGCTCGGCCAGCCCGTCGTCGATCGGCCGGTCCCGCCGTTCGATCAGCCCGTCGGTGTAGAGCAGGAGGGTGTCGCCGGAGGCCAGGCTGGTCGACCGGCTGGTTCGCCGCGACGGGCGAGCCAGGCCGAGCAGCGGCTCCGGCGGCGCTTCGAGGATCTCCACCGCCCCGCCGGCGCGGACGAGCAGGGCCGGCGGGTGCCCGGCGTTGCACCACGTCATCGCCCGGGTGCCGGAGCGCTCGGGGCAGATCCGGACCAGCGTCGCGGTGGCCGGAATCGGCAGCCGCAGGCCGCGCATCGTGCCGTCCAGGTGGGTCATCAGTTCGCCGACCGTGTCCGGCCGGCCGAACGCGTTGCCGCGTACCAGGTTGCGCAGCTGACCCATCGTCGCCGCCGCCTCGATGTCGTGCCCGGCGACGTCCCCGATCGCGACGATCAGATCCCCGTCGGGCTGGACGAAGGCGTCGTACCAGTCGCCGCCCACCTCCACCCGGTCGGCCGCCGGCTGGTAACGGGCCGCCAGCTCCAGCTCCGGTACGACCGGCAGCCGCGGCAGCATGCTGTGCTGGAGGACCTCGGCGACGTGCCGCTGTTCGCCGTACATCGAGCTGTTGCCGATCGCCTGCCCGGCCCGGCGGCCGATGTCGACCGCGGTGAGCAGGTCGCGGTCGTCGAACTGCTGGCGTCTGGGGTCGTTGACGAGGGTGATCGCGCCCAGCACGGTTCCGCCGGCGGCCCGCACCGGCACGGTCAGGTAGGAGGCGATGCCCAGGCGGTCGGCGATCGACGCCATCTCCGGGTTCGTGGTCCCTCGCGTCACGTCGGCCAGCGACGCCACGCCACCGAGTCGGGGCTGACCGGTCCGCAGCACCGCCCGGATGATCGACTCCGGGCTCAGCCCGGTACGCAGCAGCGTGGCGAAGCGGTCGATGTCCGCCGCGCGGGCCGGATCGCGGTGCACCGCGACCACCTCGCGGGGCAGGCCGGTCGGCCCGACCAGGGTGAGCAGGCACCAGTCGGCGAGCAGCGGCACCATGGTGGCGGCGAGCCGGCGCAACGCGGTGCCCACGTCCAGCGTGCCGGCCAGCGTCTCGCTCACCCCGGCGAGCAGTTCCAGCCGCTCGTGCGCCTGCACGACCCGCCGGCGGTCCTCCTGCGCGCCGTCCAGGGCGATCCGCAGCCGCAGTTCGGACGAGCAGGCGGCCGCCAGGTCGGCCAGCGTCCGCAGCTGCCCGGCGGTCCACACCCGCGGTTTGCTGTCGATGGCGCAGAGCGAGCCGAGCACCCGGCCGGAGAGGTCGGTCAGCGGCATCCCCGCGTACGCGACCACGCCGAGGTCGTCGATTGCCAGGTTGTCCCGTACCCGGGGGTAGAGCCGGGCGTCCGGCAGCACCATGGGCACCTCGATGTCCACCACGTGCTGGCAGAACGAGTGGCTCAACGGGGTGTGCCGGCGCTCCGCCCACGGATCCGGCAACCCGACCGCGCCCGGGAAGAACTGCCGGTCGGCGGTGACCAGGGAGACCAGCGCGACCGGGACGTCCAACAGGTCGCTGACCAGCCGGGCGAACCGTTCGAACGCCTCGTCCGGGGTGGCGCTCAGCCCGGTGTCGGCGAGCGCTCGCAACCGTGCCGGGTCGCTGAGCGCCGCGGGTGGGGCGATCACGCGCCGGGGGCGGGCGGGGGAGCCGTCGGTCATCGCGAACCTGTCTGCCGGGGTGGAGGCCGAACTGGGCTCCGAGCCTTCGTTATACCTCGCGCGCGCCCGGGTTTAACATCGCTGTGCCGAGGCTCGCTAACCCCCCGGCGCCACCCCCCCCCCGTTTGCCGCCGTGCCCGCACCCGCCGCCGCGGCGGGGGCTATCGTCGGCGGACGTGAAGGTATGGATCCCGCACCAGGTCGGCCTGAACCTCATCGACGAGCTGCCCCCGGACGTGACGGTGGAGGTCGTCGAGCGCGCCGACCGGCTGCCCTCGGCGGTGGCCGACGTGCGGTTCTGGGTGCCGCCGTTCCTGGCCGGTTCGGACGCGACGGCCCTGCTGCACGAGCTGCCCGATCTGGCGGCGGTGCAGCTGCTCTCCGCCGGGGCGGACGCCTGGGTCGGCCGGATGCCGCCCGGCGTCACGCTGTGCGACGCCCGGGGCGTGCACGACCCGTCCACCGCCGAGTGGGTCGTCACCGCGATCCTGGCCCAGCTGCGGGCGTTCCCGGTCTTCGTCCGGGCGCAGGCCGACCGGCGGTGGGCGTTCCAGGAGGCCGCCCCGACCGACGAGCTGACCGGCAAGCGGGTGCTCATCGTCGGGGCCGGGTCGATCGGCACCGCGGTACGGGACCGGCTCGCCCCGTTCCAGGTCAGCTTCACCCTGGTGGCGCGGACCGCCCGGCCCGGGCAGGGGGTGCACGGCGTCGAGGAGCTGCCCGGGCTGCTGCCCGAGGCCGACGTGGTGGTGGTGCTGGTGCCGCTCACCGACCAGACCCGCGGGCTTATCGACAAGGAGTTCCTCGCCGCGATGCCGGACGGGGCGCTGCTGGTCAACGCGGCCCGGGGGCCGGTGGCCCGTACCGACGCGCTCGTCGCCGAGCTGGGCACCGGCCGGATCTCGGCGGCGCTGGACGTCACCGACCCGGAACCGCTGCCCGCCGACTCTCCGCTCTGGACGATGCCGAACGTGCTGCTCACCCCGCACGTGGCCGGGTCGGTGCGGGGGCTGCTGCCGCGGGCCTACCGGCTGGTCGGCGATCAGGTGCGGCGGTTCGCCGCCGGCCAGCCGCTGATCAACACGGTGGTCGACGGGTACTGACGGGGGGTCTCAGCCGGCCGCGTCGGGCAGCGGCTGGCCGGTGGCGGCGACCAGGCGGGGCAGGTCCGCGCCGCGTACCGCCGGCAGGACGACCTGCTGGCCGTCGTCGAGCCGGGCGACCGCCCGACCGCGCGGGTCGGTGGCAAGCTCGACGACCCGGTCCCAGCCGATCCGGCGCTGCCCGGCCAGCGCCCGCAGGCGCAGCTCCCGGGCGTCGGCGTCGGTGCCGGCCCGCCAGGCCCACACCGCGACGGCGAGCGGGACGAGCAGCACCGGCAGCAGGTACGCCCGGGCGTTGGCCAGCGGCAGTGCGCCGATGAAGGCGATGACCGAGGCCACCAGGATGGCTTGGTTGTACCGGAAGCGGACGGTGTCGGGCGTACTCACCCTCTGATGATCCCACCACCGGCCGGTCCGGCTCGCGGCGGGCGGTGCCCGGCCGGCCCGTCAGGCCGTACAGTGACACGGGTCACTGGCTCCTTCGGGTGATCGATCCATAACCGATCTGGCCGCCGTTCGTTCTCGATTGTTGGGCAGCGGACCCGCAACGTCCGGTCGCCCACACCGCCGCACCGCCCCCGTGCCCCCTCACGAAGGCGACCGCCGTGCTCCTCGCGTACCCGTTCCGCCTCCTCGTCCCCCGCCGGGCGGCGCCGGAGGCCGCCGTATCCGCGGCGGTGGCGCTGCTCGTCCTCGCCGGTGCCGCTGACCTGGTCCCGACCTCGGTGGTGATCGCGCTGGCCGGTGGCGCGGGTGCCACGCTCGCCGGGGTGCGGCTCTCCCGGCTGGCGACCCGCCGCCCCGCCGACGCGTCGCCCACCCCGGCGTCGCCCACCGAGGCGTCGCCCACCGAGCTGTCGCCCGCCCAGCTGACGCCCGCCGACCCGTCGACCGCCGAACCCTGGCGCGCCGACCCACCGCTTGGTGGGCCGACCGCAGCCCATCCCGCTGCCGGGATGCCCACGCCTGGCGTGGGGGCGTCCTGCGGGGTGCCGGCGGCACGAGCGGCCGGGCGAGCCGCCCGGCGGCGTGCGGCGGGCGTACTGCTCGACGCGGCGGTGGTGGCGGCCGGGCTCACCGCCGCCGTGCTGCCGCTGGCCGCCACCGGGCACCGGACCGCCACGCTGACCGGGTTGCTGGTCTCGGCCGCCCTGTCCACGGCCGGACTGCGCCGGCTCCCCGGCCGGGCGCGGCCACCGGCCCGGGTCCGGCTGCGTCACCTGATCGAGGCGACCGGCCCGGCGGTGGGGCTGGCCCTCGCCGCCTGGCTGTTGCTGCCCCGCGACATCCTGCCGCTGCCCGGCCGGCTCGTCGCCGCCCTGGGGCTCGGCGGGCTGGGCATGGCCGCGCTCAGTGCGTTCACCGGCCCGCATCGGCGCTCGGGCGCCGCCATCTGCCGCGGTGGCGTTCTGCTCACCCTGGCCGGGCTGGCGCTGCTGGCGACCCTGCCGCCCGCGTCGGCCGGTCGGGCGGCACTGCTGGCCGTACCGCCGCTGGTGCTCGGAATGCTGCTCACCGCGCTCGGCGCGGGCGACGCGACGGATGCGGTCGGTGTGCAGCCGGCGGCGGGTGAGCACGTGTCCGCCTGGCCCCGGTCGGTGCTCCCGGCGGCGTTGCTGCTGCTGGCGGCGGGTCTGCACCTGGGCGCCGGCCGTTCACCGGACCGGATGAGCGTGCTGCTGGCCGTGGCCGCGGTGCCGCCACTGGTGCTGCGTGAGCTGCTGCGCTCCGGTGACGCGGCCACCCCCGACCGCCGTGCCGCACACCGCCGGCGTGCCGGCCGCGCCGTCCGGCACCGCCGCGCGACCCGCTGGCTCGGCGGGCCGGACGACGGGCCGGCCACCTCGAACGGCGCCGGCTCGACCTGGCCGCCCGACGGCGAGGTGTCGTGGTCGGCGCTCAGCCCCCGGTCCGTGTCGGCTGGCGACGGTCCCTGCAACCGGGCTGCCCTGCTGGATGCCCTCGCCTCGATCGGCGACGTGCCGGCGCCGGCCGGCGCGCTGCTGCTGGTCGACCTGCACGGCGCGGACGGAATCGGCCCGGCGGCCAGGGAGGACCTGCTGGCCGAGGCGGTCCGCCGGGCCCGCGCGGTCGTCGCCCCCGGTGACCTGGTCGCCGGCTGCGCGGGTGCCGGCTTCGCGGTGGTCACCGCCGCCGGCCCGGTTGTGGCGTACGCGTTGGGCACCCGACTGCTGACCGCGCTCACCCCGCCCTACCGGCTGGCCGGGACGGTGCTGCGGGTGCAGGCGAGCATCGGGCTGGCCGAGGTGAGCGGCGCCGGGCCGGCGGACGTGCTCCGCCAGGCCGAGCTGGCCCGGCGGCGGGCCGTGCAGCTGGGCCGGGACCGGGTCGAGTGGTACGACGCGTTCCTCGAGGAGCAGCTCGTCCGCCGGCTCGACCTGGAACGTGAGCTGCCGGGTGCGGTGGCCCGCGGCGAGCTGGATCTGGTCTACCAGCCGGTGCTCGACCTGGCCAGCCGGCAGCCGGTGGGTGCCGAGGCGCTGCTGCGCTGGCGCAGCCCGGCGCTCGGCACGGTGCTCCCGGCCGAGCTGCTGCCGGTCGCGGAGGACCTGGACCTGGTCGGCGAGCTGGAGTGGTGGGTGCTGGACCGGGCCTGCCGCCAGTTGGCCGACTGGTCGGCGGGCACCCGCGAGCTGTGGATGGCGGTCAACGTCACCACCCGGGAGTTGACCACACCCGACTTCGTGCAGCGTGCCGCGGCCGTACTGGCCGCGTACGGGGTGTCGCCGGAGCGGCTGGTGGTGGAGGTGGCCGAGCCGAGGGTCGCCGCCGACCTGCCGACCGTTGTGGCCCGGCTGGCCGGCCTGCGGTCGCTGGGCGTGCACACCGCGCTGGACGACTTCCGGGCCGAACACGCCTCGCTGGCCCAGTTGCGCCGGCTGCCGATCGACCTGCTCAAGGTAGGCCCGGAGCTGGTGGGCGCCCGACCGGACGGGCAGCCGCCGCTGATCGACGTGGTGGTCAACGTCGGCGAGCGGCTGGGGGTCGAGATCGTCGCCGAGGAGTTGGAGTCACCGGGCCAGGTCGAGGGGGCGCACCGGGCCGGCTGCCGGTACGGGCAGGGCTTCGCGCTGGCCCGCCCGGCGACCGCGGAGCGGGTCGAGGCGTACTTCGAGGAGTTTCCCTCGGCGTCCCGCTGACGACTCCCTGGGGTGAACCGGTTCACCTGTCGCGGGGCGGTGCGGTGCTGCCGCGCGGGGTGAGGTGCGGCGTCTCGTCCTGGACCCGGGTGGCCGGCTCTCCGGCGATGACGGCGAGAAGTTGCCGGGCGGCGTGCGCGCCGTACGCCGGGATGTCGCGGCCCAACGCGGTCAGTGACGGGTGCACCAGCCGGCAGAGCGGGGAGTCGTCCCAGGCCACGATGGACAGATCGCCCGGCACGGTGAGCCCCATCTCCTGGGCCACGGAGAGCCCGGCGATGGCCATCACGTCGTTGTCGTAGATGACCGCGGTGGGCCGTTGTGCGGAGCTGAGCAGGCGGCGGGTGGCTCGGCCGCCCTCCTCGCCGGTGTAGTCGGACCAGACGGTGACCGCGTCGACCAGGCCGAGCCGCCGGCACACCGCCGCGAAGGCCTCGGTGCGGATCTCGGTGTGCCGCAGGTCGGGCAGGCCGCCGACCCGGGCGATGCGCCGATGCCCGAGCGCGACCAGATACTCCACCGCCTCGGTCAGTGCGGCCGCGTCGTCGGACCAGACGCTGGCCAGGTCGCCGGTGCCGCCCGGCCCGCCGATCACCACCGCGGGTAGCTGGAGCTGTTCGAGAGCGGGGATGCGGTGGTCGTCGGTGCGCAGGTCGCAGACGAGTACGCCGTCCACCCGGCGTTCGCCCCACCAGCGTCGGTAGACCGCGATCTCGGCGTCCTGGTCGGCCACCACCTGCAGGGTCAGCGCGTACGAGCGGGCGGAGAGTTCCGCCTCGACGCCGCTGATCAACTCCATGAAGAAGGGCTCGATGCCCAGTATCCGGGCCGGCCGGCACAGCGCCAGGCCGACCGCCTCGGCGGTGGCGCCGGAGAGCGCCCGGGCGGCGCTGCTCGGGCTGAACCCGATCTCGGCGGCGATGGCCAGGATGCGCTGCCGGGTGGCCTCGGAGACGCCGGGCTGCCCGTTCAGCGCGTACGACACGGCGCCCTTGGACACCCCGGCGCGTCGGGCGACGTCGGCGATGGTCGGCCGCTTCACCGGCGTGCTCCTTTGCTCTCCGCCCCCACGGGCCGGGTCTTCTGGCCTGCCGCCACACGCGCGGCCCGGCCAGCGGGGCGCGGGGCGTGTCGGCGGCATCAACCTAGCGCAACCGGTGCCGGTGGTTGATGACCGGCGTCCACGTTCCACGCCGTCATTCGGTGCGACGTGCTTGCACGGTTCAGCGTACCGATGGTTGCTCGATGTCGGGGTGGGGGCCGGCCCGCCGAGCTGCGGCGGAAGGCGCTCTACCACGCATGTTCGCGCTCCCACGGGTCCTTTCGAGCGCCGGACGAGCATGTCGTAACAAGCCGTTGACACCCCCGGAACCGGCCCGTACGGTGGCCTCACTTATCCGGTTCAGTCAACGTCTCTCGATCCCGGGAGCGTTCCCATTTGCTCGGAGGATGCCATGAAACGGTCCTGGACCCGATGGGCCCGCGCCGTCGCCGCGGGCACGGTCGGCCTCGCGCTGGTCGCCGCGTGCAGCGGCAAGAGCGGGCAGGATTCCGGCGCGACGGACGGCCAGGTCACCCTGAAAATCAACTTCTGGGGCGACTTCGGCCTCCAGGACCTCAAGACGAAGTACGAGGCGGCCAACCCGAACGTCAAGATCCAGCTGAACTCCGGCGAGTACAACGCCCAGCACGAGGACCTGCAGAAGAAGCTGGTCGCCGGCTCAGGCGCGGCCGACATCGCGGCCATCGACGAGGGCTTCATGGTGCAGTTCCGTAGCCAGTCGGACAAGTTCGTCAACCTGCTGGACAAGGGTGCCGGCTCGTACGAGAGCAAGTACCTGCCCTGGAAGTGGAAGCAGTCGCTCTCCGCCGACGGCAAGACCCAGATCGGCCTCGGCACCGACACCGGCGGCCTGGCCATGTGCTACCGCACCGACCTGTTCAAGGCCGCCGGGCTGCCCACCGAGCGCGACCAGGTCTCCGCTCTCTGGCCCACCTGGGACAAATTCATCGAGGTCGGCCAGCAGTACACCGGCAAGACCAACAAGAAGTTCATCGACGCCGGCAGCAACCTGTTCAACCCGATCCTCGGCCAGCAGCCGGTCGGCTTCTACAACGAGCAGGACCAGCTCCAGATGGAGCAGGGTCCGAAGATCGCCTTCGACTACACCATCAAGGCGATCCAGGCCGGCCTCTCCGCCAACCTGGCCAGCTTCCAGGCCGACTGGGACAAGGGCTTCACCAGCGGCTCCTTTGCCGTGCTCGCCTGCCCGGCGTGGATGCTCGGGCACATCAAGGACACCGCCCCCGGCACCGAGGGCAAGTGGGACATCGCCGCGGTGCCCGGTGGCGGCGGCAACTGGGGCGGCTCGTTCCTGACCATCCCCAAGCAGAGCAAGCACGTCGACGAGGCGTACAAGCTGCTGGAGTGGCTGGTGCAGCCGGAGCAGCAGATCGAGATCTTCAAGAAGGTCGGCAACCTGCCCTCACAGCCGGCCCTCTACAGCGACCCGGCCATCGCCGACTTCACGAACCCGTTCTTCAGCAACGCGCCGGTCGGGCAGATCTTCCCGAAGATGGCGCAGGGCCTCACGCCGCAGTACCTGGGCAAGAAGAACGGGCCGACCCGGGTGGCGGTGGAGAACGTGCTGACCCGCGTGCAGAACAAGACCCTCAAGCCGGAGACCGCCTGGGCCGAGGCGATCAAGGAAGCCGAGAAGGCCAGCAGGTCCTGAGCCGTCGGCGCGGGGGCGCGCCGGGCACCACGCCGCCCCCGCGCCGCCCGCGCGCGTACCCCGTCTCTTCGGCCCTGGAGTGTCCCGATGTCCACCACCCGCGCCGTGCCCGCGTCGTCGGGCCGCCGAGCCGCCGCCGGGCGGCACGGTCACGGCACCGACCCGGACCACCATCGACCCAGCTGGCGGGACCGGTTGTACCGCTTCGACATGCGCTACATGCCGTACGTGTTGATCGCGCCCTTCTTCCTGATCTTCCTGGTCTTCGGGCTGTTCCCGCTCGTGTTCAACGGCGTCGTCGCGCTGCGCAACTATCGACTGGACGATCCGACGCTGACCGGCTGGGCCGGCCTGGCCAACTTCCGCCAGCTCTTCGGCGACGAGGATTTCTGGAACGCCCTCTACAACACCTTCGGCATCTTCCTGCTCTCGTCGGTGCCGCAGCTGCTGCTCGCGTTGATCGTGGCCTCGCTGCTCAACCGCCGGCTGTGGGCGCAGACCTGGTGGCGGGTGGGCGTGCTGCTGCCGTACGTCACCCCGATCGTCGCCTCGACGATGGTGTTCAGCGTCTTCTTCTCCCGCGACTTCGGGATGGCCAACTGGGTGCTCGGCCTCTTCGGCATCGGCGGCGACGAGCCGATCAACTGGCGGGCCGACAAGCTGCACGCCTGGATCGCCATCGCCACGATGGTCAACTGGAAGTGGATCGGCTACAACGCACTGCTCTACCTGGCCGCCATGCAGTCCATCCCGCGCGACGTCTACGAGGCCGCCGCGGTCGACGGGGCCGGCCCGTGGCGGCAGCTCTGGCGGATCACCGTGCCGATGATCCAGCCGGTGGTCGTCTTCACCGTCATCCTCTCCACCATCGGCGGGTTCCAGCTCTTCATCGAGCCGATGCTGTTCGACCTCAACTCCCAGGCCGCCACCGGCGGACCCAACGGCGAGTGGCAGACCATCGCCCAGCTGATCTACAAGGTCGGCTGGAAGGACCTCAACCTGGGCTACGCCGCCGCGATGAGCTGGGCGCTCTTCCTGATCATCCTGGTCGTGGCGGGGATCAACACGCTGCTGACCAACCGACTCTCCGGAGGGCGATCCAGGTGAGCGCCGTCGACACCGCACCGCCGCCGCCGGCGGTCACCACGAACCGCCGCAGGCGGGCCGCCCTGATGGGTCGCGCGCCGCAGGACACCCCGGCCGGCATCGGGACGTACCTGCTGCTGGCCACCACCATGCTGTTCGCGGCGTTCCCGCTGTACTGGATGTTCGTCATCGCCACCAGCAACGACGAGGCACTGGCCCAGATCCCGCCCGCGGTGATCCCCGGCGACCGGTTCCTGGTCAACCTGGACGAGGTCTTCTCCCTCCAGGACGTGTACTTCGCCGCCTCGCTGATCAACAGCGTCATCGTCTCGACCGTGGTGACCGCCGCGATGCTGTTCTTCTGCTCGCTGGCCGGTTTCGCCTTCGCCAAGCTGCGCTTCGCCGGCAGTCGGTGGCTGATGCTGTTCGTGGTGCTCACCCTGACCGTGCCGAACCAGCTCGGCGTCGTCGCGCTCTACATCGTGATGGGCAAGCTGGGCTGGAACGGCACCCTCCTGGCGGTCATCGTGCCCGGCCTCGTCACCGCGTTCGGCGTCTTCTACATGCGGCAGTTCATCCTCAACACGGTCCCCGACGAGCTGGTCGAGTCGGCCCGGATGGACGGCGCCACGACGATGCGGGTCTACTGGAACATCGTCCTCCCGGCGATCCGGCCGGCCCTCGCGGTGCTCGGCCTGCTCACCTTCGTGTCCACCTGGAACGACTTCCAGTGGCCGCTGATCACCCTCGGCGGCACCGACTACCCGACCTCGATGGTCGCCATCTCCGACCTGGCCAGCGGCAACTACGTCATCTACCGGCGGGTGCTCGCCGGCGCGTTCGTGGCTACCATCCCCCTGCTGATCATGCTGTTCATCGGTGGACGCCAGATCGTCCGCGGAATCATGGAAGGTGCGGTGAAATCTTGAGCCGACAGGCACTCCACGACGGCTGGACCCTGCGGGCGGCGCCCGGAGCACAGGTCCCGGCGGAGATCGCCGACCGGTCCGTGCCGGCCGCCGTGCCCGGCTGCGTGCACACCGACCTGCTCGACGCCGGCCTGATCCCCGACCCCTACCTCGACGACAACGAGGTGGCGCTGGCCTGGATCGGGCGCACCGACTGGAGCTACCGGACGAGTTTTCGCCGCCCACCGGGCGACCACGACCGGGTCGACCTGGTCTGCGCCGGCCTGGACACCGTCGCCACCCTCACCGTCAACGGTGTCGAGGTCGGCCGCACCGAGAACATGCACCGTGGCTACCGGTTCGACGTCCGCTCGCTGCTGCGGGACGGCGACAACGACCTGGTGGTCGCCTTCGACTCCGCCTACCGCTACGCCGAGGCGCAGCAGGAGCGACTCGGCGACCGGCCCAACGCCTACCCGGAGCCGTTCCACTTCATCCGCAAGATGGCCTGCAACTTCGGCTGGGACTGGGGGCCGACGCTGGTCACCGCCGGCATCTGGCAGGAGATCGGCCTGCATGCCTGGTCCACCGCCCGGCTGGCCACCGTCCGCCCGCTGGTCACCCTGGCCGGCCGGGACGGGCGGGTCGAGCTGCACGTCGAGGTGGAGCGGGTCGCGGACGTCCCGCTGACCGTCCGTGCCACCGTCGCCGACGCCCGCGCCGAGGTGGTCGTCCCGGCCGGGCAGCGCACGGCCGTGCTGACGCTCGCCGTCCGCGAGCCCACGCTGTGGTGGCCCCGGGGGTACGGCGAGCAGGCGCGCCATCTGCTGGAGGTCACCCTGCACGCGCCGGACGGCGACACCCTGGACAGCTGGTCCCGGCGGATCGGCTTCCGCTCGGTCCGGCTGGACACCACCCCCGACGAGCACGGCACCTCGTTCGCGCTGTCGGTCAACGACGTCCCGGTCTTCGTACGGGGGGTCAACTGGATCCCGGACGACGCGTTCCCCACCCGGATCACCCGGGAACGGCTGGCCGGGTGCTTCGACCAGGCCGCCGAGGCCAACATCAACCTGCTGCGGGTCTGGGGCGGTGGCCGGTACGAGTCGGCGGACTTCTACGACCTCGCCGACGAGCGCGGGCTGCTGGTCCAGCAGGACTTCCTGTTCGCCTGCGCCGCGTACCCGGAGGAGGAGCCGTTCGGCAGCGAGGTGGCCGCCGAGGCCGCCGAACAGGTCACCCGGCTGGCGCCGCACCCGTCGCTGGTGCTCTGGACCGGCAACAACGAGAACATCTGGGGCTGGCACGACTGGGACTGGCAGGAGGCCCTCGCCGGGCGCACCTGGGGGCGCGGCTACTACCTGGACGTCCTGCCCCGCATCGTCGGTGAGCTGGACCCCACCCGCCCGTACTGGCCGGGCAGCCCCTGGTCGGGCACCGAGGAGATCCACCCCAACGACCCGGCGCATGGCACCACACATATCTGGGACGTGTGGAACACCGACGACTACATCAAATACCGGGAGTACGTGCCCCGCTTCGTCGCCGAGTTCGGCTACCAGGGCCCGCCGGCGTACGCCACGTTGCGCCGGGCGCTGAGCGACGAACCCCTCGCCCACGACTCACCGGGCATGGCGCACCACCAGAAGGCCGCCGACGGGGACGCGAAGCTCCAGCGGGGCCTGGACGCGCACCTGCCCGCCCCGGCGGACTTCGACGACTGGCACTACCTGACGCAGCTCAACCAGGCCCGGGCGATCCAGCTCGGAGTGGAGCACTTCCGCTCGCACCGGGACGTCTGTGCCGGCGCCATCGTCTGGCAGCTCAACGACTGCTGGCCGGTCACCTCCTGGTCGGCCATTGACGGCGACGGCCGGCGCAAACCCCTGTGGTACGCGCTACGCCACGCGTACGCGGACCGGCTGCTCACCGTCCAGCCCCGCGACGGGGGCCTGGCGCTTGTCGCGGTGAACGACGGCGGCACGCCCTGGCGGGCGTCGGCCTCGGTGACCCGGCTGACCGTCGCGGGTGAGCCGCGGGCGAAGACGACGATGGAGCTGGACGTCCCCGCGTACTCGGCGGTGACGCTGGCGCTGCCGGCGGAGCTGGCCGACGCGGAGGAGGCCCGGCGGGAGCTGCTGGTCGCCGAGGCGGGGGAGAGCGCCGAACGGGCGATGTGGTTCTTCGCCGAGGACCGGGACGTCGACTGGCCGGCCGCGGCCTGGGACGCGACGGTCGAGCCGGTCGACGGCGGGCAGCGGGTCCGGGTCACGGCCCGCACGGTGCTGCGTGACCTGACCCTCTTCCCGGACCGGCTGGACCCGTCGGCGTCCGTGGACAGGGCGCTCGTCACCCTGCTGCCCGGCGAGTCGGTCACCCTCACGGTGCGCGCCGACGCCCCCCTCAACGAGCAGGCGCTAACCACCCGCCCAGTCCTCCGCACCGTCAACGACATCTGAAAGGAAGGGCCCCTTCTTAACGCCTCCGGTAGAGGAGGGGTCCCTTCTTAACAACGGGGGCGGACCGTCGGAGGCTCGCACCTCGGAGATTGAAGACTTCTTCAAGTGCTAAAGTCTTCGTATCGATCCGGGGAGGGTGTTCATGTCGGTCCCGCTGTACCAGGCGAAGGCGGAACTCTTCCGCACCCTCGGGCACCCGGTGCGCATCCGGGTCCTCGAACTGCTCCAGGACGGCCCGAAACCGGTCCGTGACCTGCTCGCCGTGATCGAGGTCGAGGCGTCCAACCTCTCCCAGCAGCTCGCCGTGCTGCGCCGCGCCGGGATGGTCACCTCACACCGCGACGGCCCCCTCGTCATGTACGCGCTCAGCACCCCGGACGTGGCCGACCTGCTGGCCGCCGGGCGGCGGATCCTCGGCGCGGTCCTCACCGACCGGGACGGCCTCCTCGACGAGCTGCGCGCCACCGGCGGGGACAGGTGAGCGGCGCGATTCCTGTCGTCCGCGAGCGGCTACTCGGGCTGCTGCCCGGCCGGGCCGACTGGGCGGCCGTCCACCGCTCACCGCGCCGGGACCTCCTGGCCGGGCTCACCGTCGCGGTGGTGGCGCTGCCGCTGGCCCTGGCGTTCGGCGTCACATCCGGGCTGGGCGCCCAGGCCGGGCTGATCACCGCCGTGATCGCCGGCGCGGTGGCCGCCGTCTTCGGCGGCTCCAACCTCCAGGTCTCCGGACCGACCGGGGCGATGACCGTGGTGCTGGTGCCGGTGGTGCAGCAGTTCGGAGCCACCGGCGTGCTCATGGTCGGGGCGATGGCCGGCCTGGTGCTGATCGCGCTCGCCGTGGCCCGCCTGGGCCGGTACGTCCGCTACCTGCCCACCCCGGTGCTGGAGGGTTTCACCGCCGGCATCGCCGTGGTCATCGCCCTGCAACAGGTGCCCGCCGCGCTCGGCGTCACCGACGCCCACGGGGAGAAGGTCTGGGCCGTCGCCGCCGACGCGGTCGCCCGTTTCGTCGTACACCCGCGGCCGGCCGCCCTCGCGGTGGCCCTCGCCGTCGCGGCGCTGATGCTGCTGGGCGCCCGGTGGCGACCCGGCCTGCCGTTCTCGCTGCTCGGCGTGGCAGCGGCCACCGTCCTCGCCGAGATCGTCCCGGTCGACCTGGTCCGGATCGGCGCGCTCCCGCAGGGCCTGCCCGCCCCCTCGCTCGGCTTCCTCGACCTCGGCGCGCTCGGCGTGCTGCTGCCGAGCGCGCTCGCCGTCGCCGCGCTCGCCGCCCTGGAGAGCCTGCTCTCCGCCACGGTCGCCGATGGCATGACGGTCGGTGAACGGCACGACCCGGACCGGGAGCTGTTCGGTCAGGGGCTGGCCAACCTCGCGGCCCCGCTCTTCGGCGGCATTCCGGCGACCGCCGCCATCGCCCGTACGGCGGTCAACGTCCGCGCCGGGGCGGCCTCGAAGCTGGCCGCCCTCACCCACGCCGTCGCCCTCGCGGCGATCGTGCTGGCCGCCGCGCCGTTGGTCGGCCGGATCCCGCTCGCCGCCCTGGCCGGGGTGCTGCTGGCCACCACGGTCCGCATGGTGGAAGCCGGCTCGCTGTGGGCGTTGGCGCGGGCCACCCGGGGCGACGCCGTCGTGCTGGTGCTCACCTTCGCCGTCACCGTGATCTGGGACCTCGTCACCGCCGTCGCGGTCGGCGTCGGCGTCGCCGTGGTGCTCGCCCTACGCGCGGTGGCCCGCAGCGCCCGGCTGGAACAGGTGCCCCTCGACCCCGAGGAACACAGCGCCGAGGAGTACGCGCTGCTCAGCGAACACATCGTCGCGTACCGGCTGGACGGGCCGCTCTTCTTCGCCGCGGCCCACACCTTCCTGCTCGAACTGTCCGAGGTCGCCGACGTCCGTGTCGTCATCCTGCGGATGTCCCGGGTGACCACCATGGACGCCACCGGCGCGCACGTCCTCGGCGACGCGATCCGACGGCTCCGCGGACGCGGGATCACCGTCCTGCTCTCCGGCATCACCCCCGCCCACGACCAGGTCCTCGCCACCCTCGGAGTGGCCGACGACCTGCGCCGCGAGGGGCTGGTCTTCTCCGACACCCCGGCGGCGATCCGGCACGCCCGCGGGGCTGCGCTGCCCGTGACCGGCGGCCCGGCCGGCCGGACGTGACGGTTGAGAAGTGCGCCCGGGGCCGGTGCGGGTAGGGCAGCCCGCCCCGCTACGGCATGATCTACCGCCGTGGCCGGAGCTTCACAGCGCGGCCGACCGAAGAGGCGAAGACAGACGTCTCGCCCAGGCGGTACCCCGGGGAGCGCAAATGATCACCGAACATGTCCGAGACGCGGCGGCGACGGCGTTCGTCTTCGGCTTCTTCGCCACCAGCTGGTTCGGCTGGGCGCAGGAGGCGCCCCCGAAGCGGTGGCGGCCGGTGCTGATCGTCGGTTCGGTTCTCGCGCTGCTCACGGCGGCCGCCGGTGCCCTGCTCGCCTGGCGTCACTGGTCGGACGGTACGGCGTTCGACGCCGACACCAGCCCCACCTTCGGCATCGTCGTCGGCATCGAGTTCGCCGCCGCCGCGCTCGGTGCCGGGCTGCTCGCCCTGCTGCGGCGTCGTGAGCTGACCGCCCCCTGGATCGCCCTCGTCGTGGGCGTGCACCTCTTCCCGGTCGCGGCGCTGATCGACTACCCGTTGATTCACCTGGTCGCCGCGCTCGTCACCGTGGTGGCGGTCGCGGCCGTCCCGGTGGCCCGGGCCCGCGCCATGGCGGTGAGCGCGGTGGTCGGGCTCGGCACCGGCGGCGTGCTCCTGGCAGCGGCGGTGTCCTCGCTGCTCATCGCCCTGTTGGCCTACTGAGGGCGGTCGCCGTCCGCTGACACGCGCGAGCGGCGGGTCTGAAGGAAATTCCTCCAGGCCCGCCGCTCGTCGAAACCCGCTGCCGGTCAGGCCCGGGCGGCGGCGAGCACCTGGCCGACCAGGCTGCCGGACGTGCCCGACCGCTCGTACTCGGGCCGGCTCAGGCTGCCACCCATCAGCGGTGCCGGGTTGCGGTGCACGGCCGGGCTGTCCGAGCTGACCAGGGCCGCGAAGTGGTACTCGTCGGCGCCGGTCGCCTCGACGATCCGGACGATGTTGCGCGGGGTGATGCCGCCACCCGGCATGATGACGATCCGCCCGGCGGCCCGGCGGACCAGGTCGGCGATGAGCGGAGCACCCTCCAGCACGCTGACCTCCTGACCCGACGTGAGCACCCGGTGCACGCCCAACTCGATCAGCTGCTCCAGCGCCGCGTGCGGGTCGCGGGTCATGTCGAACGCGCGGTGGAAGGTGATGCTGGCGTCGCCGGCGGCGGTGATCAGGCGACGGGTGGTCGGCACGTCGACGTCACCCTCGGCGGTCAACGCGCCGATCACAATGCCGTGCGCGCCGGCCGCGACCGCGGCCCGCACATCCCGCTCCATCGCCTCGATCTCGAACGGCGAGTAGATGAAGTCGCCGGCCCGGGGCCGGACGATCACATGCACCCGGATCCGGGTGACGGCGCGCAGGGCCGTCTCGATGGTGCCCAGGCTGGGGGTCAGTCCACCGTCGAAGAGCGCGGAGCACAGCTCCACCCGGTCGGCGCCGGCCTCCTCGGCGGCTACCGCCCCCTCGACGCTGTCGATGCAGATCTCGAATGTGCTCATGACTCTTCCTTTTCGGTGCGAGACGATGCCGCTTCGGTACGAGACGATGCCGCGGTCCAATCGATGGCGGCGGTGACGGCGCCGACCGGTTCGCCGCCGCCGAGCACCGGTACCCGACGCAGCGCGTCGGCCCCATCCACCGGTACGCCCACGGCGTCGAGCGCGGCGAGCGCGATGACGGTGGTGGCGCGGGGTGACCCGTCGATCGCCTTCACCGCCACGGCGTGACCGTCCGGTGTGGCCAGCGCGAGCACGCCCTCGGCCCCGCCCTTGGCGAGTACGCCGGGTAGCGCCCGCATCAGGTCGGTGTTCGGGTGCCCGCGCCACCCACCCACGTACTCCGGGTGTTGGCGCATGGCCTGCGCGACCAGCGCCTCGTCGGTCCCGGCGGGTGCCGTGACCAACGCCTGGAACGTGCGGGCCAGGCCGGTCAGTGGCAGGCCGAACAGGGGTGCGCCGCAGCCGTCGACCGCGTGGTGCGCGATGGGCGTGCCGGCCAGCCGGGCGACGGTCGCGGCGGTCTCCCGCTGCAGCGGGTGATCGGGGTCGAGGTAGTCGTGTGTGCTCCAGGACCGGGCGACGCAGGCGACCAGCATCGCGGCGTGCTTGCCGGAGCAGTTCATCCGGATCCGGTCGCGCTGCCCGCCGGCGCGGATCAGCCGGTCTCGGGTCAGTTCGTCCTCCGGCCAGTCCACCGGGCAGCCGAGGGCGTCCTCGGTCAGGCCGGCGCCGGCCAGCATCGCCCGGACCACCTCGACGTGCCGGTCGTCGCCGGTGTGGCTGCCGGCGGCGAGCGCCAGCGCCGGGCCGGTCAGCGGGTCGGCGCCGTCAAGGCCGGGGGCCGCCGCGACCCGGCAGGCCAACGCCTGCACCGGCTTGAGGGTGGAGCGGCGGAGCACCGGTTCGTCGGGTACGCCGGCGGCGAGGACGACCTCGCCGTCCGGGGCGAGCACGACGACGCTGCCGTAGTGCCTGCTCTCGACAAAGCCGTTGCGAACGACCCGGGCCAGTTCGGCATATCGGGCAGCGGTCACCGGGTGCTGTTCCCTTCGATGAGTGGTGGGGGCAGGTCTGCGTTGCCTCGTCCACGTCGGCCGCCAAAGCGGCCGTTGCGGGCCTGAAGGACGCGGGCGAACTTCGACAGCGAGGCGTTGACCACCAGATAGATCAGCGCCACCACCAGGAACGTCTGGATCAGTAGGTGGGTGTACGAGGAGAGCACCTGCCCGCTGTAGAGCAGCTCGGTGTAGCTGACCACGAAGCCGAGCGAGGTGTCCTTGAGCAGCCCGACCAGTTGGCTGACCAGGGACGGGGTGAGCTGGAGCAGCGCCTGGGGCAGGACCACCAGCGCCATCACCTGTCCGCGGCGCAGCCCGACGGCGAGGCCGGCCTCGGTCTGTCCACGGTCCAGGGCCAGGATGCCGGCCCGGAAGATCTCTGCGAACGCCGCCCCAGGGGTCGGCCGGGGACATCAGTCACTGCCGGGTGGTAGCTGACCCCGCGCCGGCGTGCAGCTGCGGCAATGCCGGCTGCCTGGAGGCGGTGGCCAGCGGCGCCGCCCTGGTCACCGCGCTACGCGACCAGGGAGTCCCGGTCTCCGACCTGACCGGGGTCATCCGCCTGATCGACGACGGCGACCGCCACGCCACGGCGCTCGCCCGGCAGGCCGGCCGGGCTATCGGCGAGATCCTGGCCGTCGTGGTCAACTTTTTCAACCCGCAGGTGGTGGCCATCGGCGGCCGACTCGCCGACTGTGAACCGCTGCTGGCCAGCATGCGGGCCACCCTCTACGAGCGGTGCCTGCCACTGGCCACCCAGACCCTGCTCATCGAGCGGGTCACCACCGGCCAGGACGTCGGCATCACCGGCGCCGCCCACCTGGTGATCGACCACGTCGTCGCGGCCAGCTGACTCGCTCGCGTGTTGATCACACGGCGTGCCCCCGGGCCTACTCGGGGACGCGGCGGTAGGCGCCGTCGCTGGCCGAGGTGGCCATCGACGCGTACGCGCGCAGCGCCGCCGACACCGGCCGCTGCCGGTCGGTCGGGGTGTACGGCTTGTCGCGCTTCTCCTCGGCCACCCGTCGCGCCTCCAGTTCTTCGGCGGGCACGTTCAGCTCGATGGACCGGCCCGGGATGTCGATGACGACCTCGTCGCCGTCGCGGACCAGGGCGATCAGCCCACCGGAGGCGGCCTCGGGGGAGACGTGCCCGATGGAGAGCCCGGAGGTGCCGCCGGAGAACCGGCCGTCGGTGAGCAGCGCACAGGATCGGCCCAGCCCACGTCCCTTGAGGAACGAGGTGGGGTAGAGCATCTCCTGCATGCCGGGGCCGCCCTTGGGCCCCTCGTACCGGATCACCACGACGTCTCCCGCGACCACCTGCTTGGCGAGGATCGCGGTCACCGCGTCGTCCTGCGACTCGTAGACCTTGGCCGGGCCGCGGAAGGTCAGGCAGTCGTCCGGCACGCCGGCGGTCTTCACGACGCTGCCTTCCGGCGCCAGGTTGCCGTGCAGGATGGCCAGCCCGCCGTCGGCGGAGTAGGCGTGCTCGCGGTCCCGGATGCAGCCGCCGGCCGCGTCGGTGTCCAGCGACGACCACCGGTTGGTGGTGGAGAACGGCTCGACGGTGCGCACCCCGCCGGGGGCGGCGTGGAACAGCTCGACCGCCGTCGGCGTCGGCGAGCCGCCGCGCACGTCCCAGTCGGTCAGCCACTGCGCCAGCGAGGGCGAGTGCACGGCGTGCACGTCCCGGTTGAGCTGCCCGGCCCGGTCCAGTTCGCCGAGGATCGCGGGGATGCCGCCGGCCCGGTGCACGTCCTCCATGTGGTACATCGGCGAGTTCGGCGCGACCTTGGCCAGGCAGGGCACCCGCCGGGAGATCGCGTCGATGTCGGCGACACCGAAGTCCATCTCCGCCTCACGGGCGGCGGCGAGCAGGTGCAGCACCGTGTTGGTGGAGCCGCCCATCGCCACGTCCAGGGCGACCGCGTTCTCGAACGCGGCCTTGGAGGCGACCGTGCGGGGCAGGACCGAGTCGTCGTCGCCGTCGTACCAGCGCTTGGCGATCTCCACGACGGTGCGGCCGGCCTCGACGAAGAGCGACCGGCGCGCGGCGTGGGTGGCGAGCGTCGAGCCGTTGCCGGGCAGCGCCAGCCCGATCGCCTCGGTGAGGCAGTTCATCGAGTTGGCGGTGAACATGCCGGAGCAGGAGCCGCAGGTGGGGCAGGCGGAGCGCTCGATCTCGCCGAGCTGGTCGTCGGTGACCGCCTCGTTCGAGGAGGCGATCATCGCGTCGATCAGGTCGATCTTGCTGTGCACGACGCCCTCGATCGCCATCGTCTTGCCGGCCTCCATCGGGCCACCGGAGACGAAGACGGTCGGAATGTTGAGCCGCAGTGCGGCCAGCAGCATGCCGGGCGTGATCTTGTCGCAGTTCGAGATGCAGACCAGGGCGTCCGCGCAGTGCGCGTTGACCATGTATTCCACCGCGTCGGCGATCAGCTCGCGGCTGGGTAGCGAGTAGAGCATGCCGCCGTGGCCCATCGCGATGCCGTCGTCGACCGCGATGGTGTTGAACTCCCGCCCCACCCCGCCGGCCTCGGCCACCGCGTCGGCGACCAGGCCGCCCATGTCCTTGAGGTGTACGTGACCCGGCACGAACTGGGTGAAACTGTTGGCGATGGCGACGATCGGCTTGCCGAAATCGTCGTCGGTCATCCCTGTGGCCCGCCACAGGGCCCGGGCGCCGGCCATCGTCCGACCGTGTGTGGAGGTCCTCGACCGCAGCTCAGGCATGCGTACCAGCATGACACCGCCGGGGCGCCGGCCGTCCGGAGCGGGCGCCGTGTCCCAACAGATGCACACCCGGTCCCCACGGCGAGCGCGCATCCGGCACTCTTGAGTGCGTGCACTTTCCCCCGGGCATGGTCGCTGTGGCGGCGTTGAGCGGGCTCGTCGCCGTTGCCGCCGCCGCACTGCTGACCGTGGTCGCCCGGCGGCGCGCCGGGCCCCGCCGCCCGGCGCACGTGCTGCTCGCCGCTGCCGCCGGCGTCGCCCTGCTCAGTCTCCTGGTCGGGGTGGCGACCGTGCTCGCCAGCAGCGAGCACTGGGCGCACGAGCAGGGGCAGCGCACCGGGTGGGCCACGGCGGTGGCGATCGGCACGGCGGTGAGCGGGCTGGCCTTCGCCGCCGGCCTGCTCCGACTGCCCGGGCTGGCGGCCACCGCGGCGGGGACCGCCCGGCTCGCCCTGGACGGGTTGATCATGGCCGCCGCGCTGTGGTTCGTCGGCTGGGTGCTCTTCTCCGAGCCCACCCGGCTGCTCGGCGCCGCCACTCCGATGGCGTGCCCGGCGATCCTGCTGGCCACGGTGAGCGCCGCGCTCGGCGCCGGGCTCAGCGTGATCGTCGTCTTCCGGGCCGCCGCCCCGCGTCGGCGGCTCGCCGCGCTCGGCGCGGGCATCAGCGCGGTGGCCTGCGGCGGGCTGGGTCTCGCCGCCGGGCTCTGCCAGGCCGGACCGAACATGGCCCTGGCCGGCGCGGCGGTGCTCGCCGCCGGTCTGCTGACCGTCGCGCTTGCGGTGCACCGCGCCGACCGGCCGGGTCAGGTCGACCTGGACCTGATCGGTCGCGACGGCGAGTACGCGATCGCCCCGATGCTGGCGATGGCCGCCTCGGCGATGTACCACCTCCTCCAGGACGGCCGGTTCACCGCGGCGGGCGTCGTCGCCGGCAGCGTGGAGGGCTTCGCCCTGGTGGCCCGGCAGTACCTCACCCTCAAGGACGTCCGTAACTACGCCGGCCGGCTCGCCGAGCGGGAGGCGCACTTCCGCGAACTGGCGCACACCGACCCGCTCACCGCGCTGGCCAACCGGCGGGGGCTGCTGCGCGCGCTGCACGACAGCGCCGCGGCGGGCACCCCGTGCGTGCTGCTCGGCCTGGACCTGGACGGCTTCAAGAACGTCAACGACATGCGTGGCCACGACGTGGGCGACGCCGTGCTGGCCGAGGTGGGCCGGCGGCTGCGCGGCAACCTGCGCCCCGGCGACGTGGCGGCCCGGCTCGGCGGCGACGAGTTCGCCGTGCTCATGGCGGGCCGGCCCGCAGACGCCAACCGGGTCGCCGAGCGGCTGCTCGGGGTGCTCAACCGGCCGTACGACCAGCCCGAAGGGCCCGTCTTCCTCTCGGTGAGCATCGGGGTGGCGGGGTGGGCCGGCGAGCCGGACGTGGAGTTGCTGCTGCGCCATGCCGACCTGGCGCTGCGCTACGCCAAGCAGCGCGGCAAGAACCGGATCGAGCGCTACGACGCCACGTACGACCAGCTGCTGCGTCGGCGCACCACGCTGGAGCACGAGTTGCGCGGCGCCATCGAACGCGACGAGTTGCGGCTGGCCTTCCAGCCGGTGGCCTCGCTGCCGTCGGTCCGGCCGGTCGGCGCCGAGGCGTTGCTCCGCTGGCACCACCCCGAGCTGGGTAACGTCCGCCCGGACGAGTTCATCCCGCTGGCCGAGGAGTGCGGCATGATCGCCACCCTCGGCGCCTGGGTGCTGCACCAGGCCTGCTACCAGCTCTCCCGCTGGCTGGCCGACGGGCACGACGTGTGGGTCTCGGTGAACGTCTCCCCACGCGAGCTGCACGCCCCGGAGTACGTGGTCCAGGTCGCCGAGGCGCTGCGCGCCCACCACGTGCCGCCGCAGCGGCTGGTGCTGGAGGTCACCGAGCACGCGGTCGCCACCGACCTGGACGAGCTGATCCGGCGGCTGACCGCGTTGCGGCTGACCGGTGTCCGGATCGCGCTGGACGACTTCGGCGCCGGCTACTCCTCACTGGGGCAGCTGCGCCGGCTGCCGATCGACATCCTGAAGATCGACCACAGTCTGGTCGCCGAGCACGAGCCGGTCCGCCCGGTCGGCGCGGACGGTCCGGCGTTCGCGCCGATGGTCGACATCGTCATGCGACTGGGCCACCAGTTGGGGCTGGAGGTGATCGCCGAGGGGGTGACCACCCCCACCGAGCTGGCCGCGGTGGTGGCCGCCGGCTGCCGGTTCGGCCAGGGCGCGCTCTTCGGCTGGGGCGTGCCCGCCGAGCACCTGGAGGCGATGCTGGAGGCGGCGACCTCGCCGGGTGCGAGGCCCACCCCGCTGCCCACGCCACGCCGGGTTTCCGGGGGGTCCGGGCAGGTCACTCCGGTCGCCGAGGGCGCGTCGCCGCCCGACTCGCCGCGCTCCGTTAACCAACATGTGGGATCAGTTGACTCATCGCGTGAGATGCGTCAGGCTTAGCCACATGTCGTCGTACCGGTCGCGAGTACTTACCTGAGCGCACTCTCCCTCATCGAGAGTGCGCTGGCCCCGTGCATCTGCACGAGGGCCGTTTTTATTGCCATCGGAACCTGTCGGGGCGGGCCCGCCCGCGTCGCTTCGCTTGACAAGCCCCAGCCATTCCAGCCGAAGGCCAGAACCGCCATGACGAGACCCACGCCAGAGACCCTCGCCCACACCGCCCGGCGCGCCCGCGCCGCCGCCGAGCCGGGCGGCGACGTCGACTCCACCGCCGCGCGCGCCGCGGCCACCCCGGCCGTCCCGGCGGTACGGACACCCGCTCCGGCGCAGGTCTCCGGCGCCTGCTCGCTCGTGCGGTCCCTTGAGGCGCTCGGCGTGGACGTCGTCTTCGGCATCCCGGGCGGCGCGATCCTGCCGGCGTACGACCCGCTCTACGACTCCACCGTCCGGCACATCCTGGTCCGGCACGAGCAGGGCGCCGGTCATGCCGCCACCGGGTACGCGCAGGCCACCGGCAAGGTGGGCGTCTGCATCGCCACCTCCGGCCCGGGCGCGACCAACCTGGTCACCCCGATCGCCGACGCGTACATGGACTCGGTGGCGATGGTGGCGATCACCGGTCAGGTGGCCCGCCCGTCGATCGGCACCGACGCCTTCCAGGAGGCGGACATCCAGGGCATCACCCTGCCGATCACCAAGCACAACTTCCTCGTGCAGAGCGCCGAGGAGATCCCGCAGGTGCTGGCCGAGGCGTTCCACCTGGCCAGCACCGGCCGGCCCGGCCCGGTGCTGGTCGACATCCCCAAGGACGTGCTCCAGGCGCCGACCACCTTCGCCTGGCCGCCCACCCTCGACCTGCCCGGCTACCGGCCCACCCTGCACCCGCATGGCAAGCAGATCCGGGAGGCGGCCCGGCTGATGGCCGGCGCCCGCCGGCCGGTGCTCTACGTGGGTGGCGGGGTGCTCAAGGCCGGTGCCACCGACGGGCTGCGCCGGCTGGCCGAGCTGACCGGCATCCCGGTGGTCACCACGCTGATGGCGCTCGGCGCGTTCCCCGACTCGCATGCCCAGCACCTGGGGATGCCCGGCATGCACGGCACCGTCGCCGCGGTCTACGGCCTGCAGAAGGCGGACCTGATCGTCGCACTGGGCGCGCGGTTCGACGACCGGGTCACCGGCAAGCTGGACTCGTTCGCCCCGGACGCGACCGTGGTGCACGCCGACATCGACCCCGCGGAGATCGGCAAGAACCGGCACGCGGACGTGCCGATCGTCGGCGACGCCCGGCACGTCATCGACGAGCTGATCGCGGCGGTGACCGTCGAACGTGCGGCCGGGCACGACAGCGACCTGGGCGACTGGTGGACCCAGCTCGACGACCTGCGCAACCGCTACCCGCTGGGCTACGACGAGCCGGCCGACGGCACGCTCTCCCCGCAGTACGTGATCAAGCGGCTGGGCGAGATCGTCGGCCCGGACGCGATCTACGTGGCCGGGGTGGGCCAGCACCAGATGTGGGCGTCGCAGTTCATCTCCTACGAGAAGCCGCAGACCTGGTTGAATTCCGGCGGGCTCGGCACGATGGGCTACGCGGTGCCGGCGGCGATGGGCGCCAAGGTCGGCAAGCCGGACACGGTTGTCTGGGCGGTGGACGGCGACGGCTGCTTCCAGATGACCAACCAGGAGCTGGCCACCTGCGCGTTGGAGGGCATCCCGGTCAAGATCGCCGTGATCAACAACGGCAACCTCGGCATGGTCCGGCAGTGGCAGACGCTGTTCTACAACGAGCGTTACTCCAACACCGACCTCGGCACCCACAAGCACCGCATCCCCGACTTCGTGAAGCTCGCCGAGGCGTTGGGCTGCGTCGGGCTGCGCTGCGAGAACGCCGATGACGTTGAGAAGACCATCGCCGCCGCCATGGAGATCAACGACGCCCCGGTGGTGATCGACTTCGTGGTCGGCAAGGACGCCATGGTCTGGCCGATGGTCGCCGCCGGCACCAGCAACGACGAGATCATGTTCGCCCGGGGCGTCCGCCCGGCCTTCGACGAGGATGACATCTGACATGAGTGAGCGAAGCGAACGAATCAGCAGGCTCAGTGCTGCGCGTCGTCAGGGCGCGACCGGGCGAAGCGAGGTCGTGGCATGACGATGCACACCCTGTCCGTGCTCGTGGAGAACAAGCCTGGCGTGCTCGCCCGGGTCTCCGGCCTGTTCTCCCGGCGCGGATTCAACATCGACAGCCTGGCCGTCGGTGAGACCGAGAACCCGGACGTCTCCCGGATCACCATCGTGGTCAACGCGGAGTCGTCTCCTCTGGAACAGGTCACCAAGCAGCTCAACAAGCTGGTGAACGTGCTCAAGATCGTCGAGCTGGACCCGCAGGTTTCGGTCGCCCGGGAGTTGCTGCTGGTGAAGGTCCGCGCCGACCGGTCCGCGCGGACCCAGGTGCTGGAGACCGTCAACCTGTTCCGCGCCCGGGTGGTCGACGTGGCACCGGACACGCTGACCATCGAGGCCACCGGCACCCCGGACAAGCTCGACGCGCTGCTGCGCGACCTCGAGCCCTTCGGCATCAAGGAAATGGTCCAGTCCGGGCTGGTGGCGATCGGGCGCGGCTCGCGTTCGATCACCGCCGGTCCCGCGCTGCGGGCCGCCTGACCCATCCGCACAGACCACGACGGGCCGTCCGGGCCGTCGTACGAAAGGGAAGTCTCATGAGCGTTGAGGTGTACTACGACGACGATGCCGACCTCGGCCTGATCCAGGCCAAGAAGGTCGCGGTGATCGGCTACGGCAGCCAGGGCCACGCCCACGCGCTGTCGCTGCGCGACTCCGGCGTCGACGTGGTGATCGGTCTGCCGGAGGGCTCGAAGAGCCGTCCCAAGGCCGAGGAGCAGGGCCTGCGGGTCGTCACGCCGGCGCAGGCCGCCGCCGAGGCCGATGTGATCATGGTGCTCGCGCCGGACACCGCCCAGCGTGCCCTGTACACCGAGTCGATCGCCCCGCACCTCGCCCCGGGCAAGGCGATCTTCTTCGGCCACGGCTTCAACATCCGGTACGGGCTGATCAAGCCGCCGGCCGAGGTCGACGTGGCGATGGTCGCCCCGAAGGGCCCCGGCCACCTGGTCCGCCGCCAGTACGCCGACGGCAAGGGCGTGCCCTGCCTGGTCGCCGTCGAGCAGGACGCCAGCGGCAACGCGCTCGCGCTCGCCCTCGCGTACGCCAAGGGGATCGGCGGCACGCGCGCCGGCGTGATCCGGACCACCTTCACCGAGGAGACCGAGACCGACCTCTTCGGCGAGCAGGCGGTGCTCTGCGGCGGCGCGGCGGCGCTGGTGCAGACCGGGTTCGAGGTGCTCACCGAGGCGGGCTACGCCCCCGAGGTGGCCTACTTCGAGTGCCTGCACGAGCTGAAGCTGATCGTCGACCTCATGTACGAGGGCGGCATCGCGAAGATGCGGTACAGCATCTCCGACACCGCCGAGTACGGCGACCTCTCCCGTGGCCCGCGGATCATCGACTCCCGGGTCAAGGACGAGATGCGCAAGATCCTCGGGGAGATCCAGTCCGGCGAGTTCGCCCGCGAGTGGGTTGCCGAGGACGAGGCGGGCCGGCCCAACTTCACCAAGTGGCAGGCCGAGGGTGCGGCGCACCCGATCGAGGAGACCGGCCGGAAGCTGCGCGGCATGATGAGCTGGGTCGACCGCCCGATCACCGAGACCGCCTGACGCCGCCGCGGGGCCGTCCGGTCGTCCTGACGCGGCCGGACGGCCCCGCGCGTCCAGCTTGTCGATGCTCACATGCTGGACCGAGTGACGCTGAGCACCGAGCCGGTGGCGTCGGCCGCCCGGGACATGTCCGTTGAGCGTGCGACCCGCCGGGCCCGGCAGCGATGACGGTCGGGTGAACGTGCGATGTCCGGCGTCCGCCCCGGCGTGTGAGGGCCCTCACCCCGAAGACCCGAACATGCCGACCAGCGGGGCCCCTACGATCGCGGGTAGGTGCGCAGCCGGCACCTGACGGCCACGGCACGGATCAGCGCAGGGCGCAGTGCGGCGCCTCGCCGCCCGCGCCGATCGTAAACACGACCTCTACGAGGACCGATGAATCCTGTCGTACTGATCGCCGAAGAACTCGCCCCCGCCGCCATCGAGGTGCTCGCCCACGACTTCGACGTCCGGCACGTCGACGGCACCGACCGTCCGGCCCTGCTCTCGGCGCTCTCCGAGGCCCACGCCGTCATCGTGCGCAGCGCGACCCAGATCGACGCCGAGGCGATCGCCGCCGCACCGCGACTCAAGGTGGTCGCCCGGGCGGGCATCGGGCTGGACAACGTCGAGGTGCCGGCCGCGACCGCGCGGGGCGTCATGGTCGTCAACGCGCCCACCTCGAACATCGTCTCCGCCGCGGAGCAGGCCGTCGCTCTGCTCCTCGCCGTGGCCCGCAACACCGCCAGCGCCAGCGCCGCGCTCAAGGCGGGGGAGTGGAAGCGGTCGAAGTACACCGGCGTCGAGGTGCAGGGCAAGACCGTCGGCGTGGTCGGGCTCGGTCGCATCGGGGTGCTCTTCGCGCAGCGCATCGCCGCGTTCGGCACCCGGCTGATCGCGTACGACCCGTACATCCAGCCGGCCCGGGCGGCGCAGCTCGGCGTACGCCTGGTGGGCCTGGAGGAGTTGCTTCGGGAGAGCGACTTCATCTCCATCCACCTGCCGAAGACCCCAGAGACGGTGGGCCTGATCGGTGAGAAGGAACTGGCGATCGTCAAGCCGGGCGTGCGCATCGTCAACGCCGCCCGCGGCGGTCTGGTCGACGAGCAGGCGCTCGCGAACGCCATCGCCGAGGGCCGGGTCGCCGGCGCCGGCGTCGACGTCTACAGCAAGGAGCCCTGCACCTCCTCCCCGCTGTTCGCCTTCGACAACGTGGTGGCCACCCCGCACCTGGGTGCCTCGACGCACGAGGCGCAGGACAAGGCCGGCCTGGCGGTGGCCCGGAGCGTGAAGCTGGCGTTGCAGGGCGAGTTCGTCCCGGATGCGGTCAACGTGCAGGCCGGTGGCGTGGTCGCCGAGGACGTGCGGCCGCTGCTCCCGCTGGCCGAGAAGCTCGGCCGCGCCTTCACCGCGGTCGCCGGCGGCGTCGCCGCCAGCGTCACGGTCGAGGTCCGCGGCGAGATCGTCAGCCACGACGTGTCGGTGCTCAAGCTCGCCGCCACCAAGGGCATGTTCAGCTCGGTCGTCGAGGAGCAGGTCACCTACGTCAACGCCCCGCACCTGGCCGCCGAGCGTGGCGTCGAGGTCACCCTGGCCAGCCTGGCCGAGACGGCGGAGCAGCCCACCCTGGTCACGGTGCGTGGCGCGCTGCCGGACGGCCGGACGGTCAGCGTCTCCGGCACGGTCACCCACTCCGGCGCTCGCGACGTCCTGAAGCTGACCGAGGTGGACGGCTTCGACGTGGAGATCGGCGCGGAGGGCATCCTGCTTTTCCTGCGCTACGCCGACCGGCCCGGCGTCGTCGGCACCGTCGGCACCCTGCTCGGCGAGTCGGGCATCAACATCGCGGCGATGCAGGTGGCCCGGCGCGAGGCGGGTGGCGAGACGCTGATGACGCTCACCGTCGACCAGGCGCTCGGCGCGGACCTGCTCACCTCTGCGGCCGACTCGATCGGCGCGACGGCGGCCAGCGCGGCGGACCTGCGCGACGAGTAGTCACGGCAGCACCACGGGGGGCCCGGCGATCCGCTGGGCCCCTTTGTCGTACCCGGGCTCGGGTGGTCCTGCCGCCCGCCCGGGTCAGCCGGGCAGCCGGGCCGGGGGCGGGTAGACCGAGCCGTCCTGCGGGTCGAACAGCATCAGCCCGTGCTCGCCGGCCAGCCGCTCGATGTCCAGCAGCACCTGGTCCGCGCAGGTCGGATGCAGGTTCAGCTCGACATGGTCGTGGGCGGCGTGCAGTGGCGCCACCGCCCACGGGCTGTCCGGGCCGGGGTGCCGGTCCGGGTACGAGGCCGTGATCGCCCGGTAGAAAGCCACCACTCGCGGGTCCGGGTAACGGTCCACGTGCCGCCCCTGCCGGCAACCCTCGACCGCGGCCCGCACGTCCTCGGGCGTCGCCCCGTCCTCCAGGGCCCACACGCTCAGATCGAAACTCACGGCGGACAGCGTGCCATCCGTCGTTCACCATGTCGAAACTGCCTCGCCGCAGGCCAATCACTGATCTGCCACGCTCCGGCCGCGACGGTCCGCTGTGGAGACTCTTGCGTCGAGTTGCGTCGATTCGCTAGCGTACCGACTGCGGTCACTGGCCGAGTTCGCGGCGTCGGCCCGTCTTCGGGTGGCGCGGTCGACGTCCGGCCCCGACCGGTCCGCACCCCTCGATTGTGCGAGCCACGCGCACTCGTCGCTGACCGGCCCCCACGGCCGTTGCCGAGGCTGTGGGGGCCGATCGCAGCCCGACCGGGCACCGCCGAGGTGCCAACCGGGCCGGAGCACCGCGGGGAGGCGGGCTCGGTGCGACGACGTCCCGCTCAGCGCCGGTGGGCGAAGAGCGCGCGATAGTCGGAGCCGCCGCGGAACCAGGCCAGCCCGGTGGGGCCGGCGGCGTAGAGCGCGGTGGCGTAGGCGTCGGCCACGGTCAGGTCGGGGCCGACAACCGTGGCGGCGACGAGGTGGTTGGCCGGCTCGCCGGTGTGCGGGTCCACCACGTGCCCCTGTCGTCCGGTCACCCCGGAGGTGCCGACGGCGCCGGCGGTCATCTCCAGCAGCAGCGGCGCGCGTTCGGGCGCGGTCGGGTGGTGCACCGCCACCCGCCACGGCCCGCCGTGCGGCGCCCGGCCGCGGACCACCAGGTCGGCGCCGGTGAGCACGGCGTAGTCGTGGATGCCCGCGGCGCGCAGGCGGGCGGCCGCGCGCTCCACCGCCCAGCCGCCGAGCAGGCCGCCCGGGTCGAAGCCGCCCGGCACCGACCAGGCGTCGAACCACCCGTCGGTGGCGGCGCGCATCGCCGTGCAGCGGTCCACCAGGTCGGCCAGCGGGGGGTACGAGTCGGGACTGATCTCGCCACGACGCAGCCTGGAGACCAGGCTCTCCGGCCGGTTCGGGCCGTAGGTGAGGTCGATGGCGCGTAGCTCCGCGACGCTGTCCCGCAGTGCCTCGCCGACGCCCCGGCGGCCGAGCCGCTCGGGGGCGTTGAGCAGCAGCGTGTACTCGGCGGTCGGGGTGCGCACGGTGTGCTGCATCGCGATCCGGCCCTGGCTGGCGGCCGCCGGGTCGATCCGCTGCCGCCGGCTGCCGAGCCGGAGGTCCGGCCGGCGGTTCCGGAACGCCGACGGGTCCGGCCAGCGGGTCCGCGGCTGCTCGTCGATGCGCATGGCATCTGCCCCCTCGCAGTTGGGGTCGCGTCGTCGGTGACCCCCGGTTCGCAGGCCCCCGTGACCCGCTGACCCCCACGGTAGGCAGCGGAGATGACCGCCGCATGAGTCCCGCCTGAGAGGGTGCTGTGTATCCGTCCTTCCCACATCGTGGAAGCTGCGTACCGGGAGGCGGGACGGAGACGTACCGTTGCGGCGACGGTGCAGTCGAACAGAGGAGTGCGGGCGTGGCGCGGATCGCGGTGGTGGCCGGGGACGGCATCGGGCCCGAGGTGGTCGCGCAGGCCCGCAAGGTCCTCGACGCCGTGCTGCCCGGCGTGCAGGCCACCGAGTACGACCTCGGCGCGGCCCGCTGGCACCGTACCGGAGAGGTGCTGCCCGACTCGGTGCTGACGGAGCTGGCCGGCCACGACGCGATCCTGCTCGGCGCGGTCGGCGACCCGACCGTCCCGCCGGGAGTGCTGGAGCGGGGGCTGCTGCTCAAGCTCCGGTTCGCCTTCGACCAGTACGTCAACCTGCGCCCGTCCCGGCTCTGGCCCGGGGTCGCCGGCCCGCTGGGCAACGTCAAGCCGGGTGAGGTCGACCTCGTTGTGGTGCGTGAGGGCACCGAGGGGCTCTACGCCGGAGCCGGCGGCTCGCTGCACCGCGACACACCCGCCGAGGTCGCCACCGAGGAGAGCCTGAACACCCGGCACGGCGTGGAGCGGGTGATCCGCGACGCGTTCGCCCGGGCCGGCCGCCGGGAGCGGCGCAAGGTCACCCTGGTGCACAAGACCAACGTGCTCACCCACGCCGGTTCGCTCTGGGCGCGGGCCTTCGACGCGGTCGCCGCCGAGCACCCGGACATCGCCACCGAGTACCAGCACGTCGACGCGGCCGCGATGTTCCTCGTCACCCAGCCGCAGCGCTACGACGTGGTGGTCACCGACAACCTGTTCGGCGACATCCTCACCGACATCGCCGCCGCGGTCACCGGTGGGATCGGGTTGGCCGCCAGCGGCTGCATCAACCCCGAGGGGGCGTACCCCTCCATGTTCGAGCCGGTGCACGGCTCGGCGCCGGACATCGCCGGGCAGGGCATCGCCGACCCGGTCGCCGCGGTGCTCTCCGCCGCGCTGCTGCTGGAGCAGCTCGGGCACGCGGAGGCCGCGGCCCGGGTCAACGCGGCGGTCGCCGCCGAGCTGGCCGGCCGGACGCCGGGTGTGGCGCTGCGTACCGCCGAGGTCGGCGACCGGCTCGCCGCCCACGCCGTAGCCTGAGCCGCCCACGGCCGCGCGCCGGTCGGTCCGGCGAGGAGCCATCCGGGGTCGTCCATGCCCCGGGCGGCGCTACCCGCTGAACGACCGTTCGGGGTAAGTTTCTGGCACAGCCATGTCGGTGTGCGATCCCGCATGCCGTTGTCCCGCAGGGAGGTCAGCGCGATGAGCGGTGGTGACAAGCTCGACTTCGAGATCCGTCCGAATCCCGCGCCGGTATCCGCCACCGACCGGGCCGCCCTGCTGGTCAACCCCGGGTTCGGCCGGGTCTTCACCGACCACATGGTCACCGTCCGGTACGCCGACGGCAAGGGCTGGTACGACGCCCGGGTGGAGGCGCGCGGGCCGATCCCGATGGACCCGGCCAGCGCGGTGCTGCACTACGCGCAGGAGATCTTCGAGGGGCTGAAGGCGTACCGGACCGCCGACGGTGGCGTGACCATGTTCCGGCCGGACGCCAACGCCGCCCGGTTCGCCGCCTCGGCGCAGCGGATGGCGATGCCGGCGCTGCCGGCCGAGGTCTTCATCGACTCGCTGCACAAGCTCATCGAGGTCGACCGGGAGTGGATCCCGACCGGCGCGGACGGCAGTCTCTACCTGCGGCCGTTCATGTTCGCCAGCGAGGTCTTCCTCGGTGTCCGTCCGGCCAACGAATACCTCTACATGGTGATCGCCTCGCCGGTCGGGGCGTACTTCAGCGGCGGCGTCAAGCCGGTCACCGTCTGGGTCTCACCGGACTACACCCGGGCGGCGCCCGGTGGCACCGGTGCCGCCAAGTGCGGTGGCAACTATGCCGCGTCACTGGCGGCCCAGGCCGAGGCCATCGAGGCCGGCTGCGACCAGGTGGTCTTCCTGGACGCGGTGGAGCGCCGCTTCGTCGACGAGCTGGGCGGCATGAACGTCTTCTTCGTCTACGACGACGACACGGTGGTCACCCCGCCGCTGACCGGCACGATCCTGCCGGGCATCACCCGCGACGCGGTCCTCACGCTGGCCGGCGCGGCCGGGCACCGGGTCGAGGAGCGGCCGGTCACCTTCGCCGACTGGCAGGCCGACGCGGCCAGCGGCCGGCTCCGCGAGGTCTTCGCCTGCGGCACCGCCGCCGTGATCACCCCGATCGGCGGGGTCCGCTTCCCCGACGGCGAGTTCCTGATCGGCGGCGGCGAACCGGGCCGGGTCACGATGGCGCTGCGCCAACAGCTCGTCGACATCCAACGTGGCAAGGCCACCGACCCGCAGGGCTGGGTGCACCGGGTCCTCTGACGCCTCCGCCCTAGTCGAGCAGGTGGTCGCGGAGGGTGGTGAGTTGCGCGTCGGTCACCCCGGCGTGGCGTAGGTAGCCTTCCACCGAGCCGTACCCCTCGCGCAGCTCGGCGAGGAAGAGCTCCATCGTCTCGGCGGGCGAGGCCAGGAACGGTGCCGGCACGTCCCCCACAACCACATTGTTGGCGGCCAGCCAGGCACTGAACCGGGCGGACGCCTCGGTGCTGAGGGCGTAGTCCGCGACGATGTCGGTGTCGTCGACGCCCAGCACGGCGAGGGTCAGCGCGCACACGATGCCGGTGCGGTCCTTGCCGGCCACGCAGTGCACCACCACCGGGGCGTTGGCCGAGTCGGCGATCAACCCGATCGCCTCGGCCAACCCGCCGGTGCCGGTCTGTGCGAGGGCGGCGTACCGGTCCGCGAGGTAGCGCGCCAGGCTGTCGCCCTCGCGGTACGGCTGCTCGCCCCACTCCGCGTGCTCCGGGTGGATGTTCCGGTAGGTCAGCCCCTCGTACGACGGCACCCGGCCGTCCCGTTCCACCTCGTGCGGGCGGCGCAGGTCGATGACGGTGCGGATGCCGATCGCGGCGAACGCGTCCCGGTCGTTCTCGTTGAGGCGGTGCAGTGAGTCCGAGCGGTAGAGCCGTCCCCGGCGCACGGTGCGGCCGTCGTGACCGGGGTAGCCACCGACGTCGCGGAAGTTGAAGGTCGCGGGCAGCGAAATGTTTCGGTTGTCCTCGATGGCGTCCACGCTGACACGGTAACGGCCGGTGGGACAAGGCCCCACCGGCCGTCGGGTCCGATCGGCTACCGCCCGGTGCCGGGCGGGAGTGCGCCGTACGTCTCGTCGTAGTAGCCACCCAGCTGGTTGCGATAGTGCGGGTCGCTGTGGCTGGTCTCGTCGTACTCCGGGGCGGCCTTGATCTGGTCGCGGGTCCGGTCCACGGAGACGGTGCGCTGGTCGTGGTCGACCTGGTTGACCGTGCCGGCCGGCAGCATCACCTTCTTGCCGAAGATCCACGGGCCGGTGTCCACCACCAGGTAGCTGCCGTCCACCTCGTGGCTGGCGCTGTCGATCTTGCCGATCCCACCGTCGGTGGCCTCGACCGCGTAGCCGACCAGGTCGGCGTCGGCCACCCCGGCCTGGTCGCGGTAGCGCCAGGGGTCGAAGGCGCCTGCCGGGGCACCGCCGGGCACGGTGCCCTGGTCGCCTCCGCGCAGCGGCTCCGGCGCGGCGTGCGTCGCGTGCGGGTCGATCCTGTCCATGCCGTTCACTCCTGACTGTCGCCGATGCGCACGGCGTAGGTGAGTGCGTCCCCGCAGGAGCTACCCGGTCGCCGGGGGCCGGAAACGGCGACGGGCCGACGCCGCGGTGCGGCGTCGGCCCGTCGGGGCGTACCTGCTCAGGCCAGCGCGGCCTCGGCGTCCAGGGTGACCGCCGTGGCGTGCACCACGGCGGAGATCCGCAGCGCCTCGTGCACCTGCTCCCGGGTGAAGCCGCTGCCGCGCAGCGTCTTCTCGTGCGACTCGAGGCACACCCCGCAGCCGGTGATCGCCGACACGGCGAGGCACCAGAGCTCGAAGTCGCCCTTGTCCACCCCCGGCCGGGCGATGATCTGCATCCGCAGCCGGGCCGGCATCGAGGCGTACTGCTCGTCGCCGATGAGGTGCTTGGCCCGGTAGTAGACGTTGTTCATCGCCATGATGGCCGCGGCGCCCTTGGCCGCCTCGACACCCTCCGGCATGAGGTGACCGAGCGCCTCGGCGGCGATCTCGCGCAGCACCACCGGGTTGCGGGCGGCCACCGCGCAGGCCAGCGCGGTGCCCCAGGCCTGCACCGGGGTCAGCGTCGAGGTGCCGACGGTGGAGCCCAGGTTGAGCTTGATGTCCTTGGCGTACTCGGGCAGGGCCGCCTTGATCGCGTCCAGACCCATGGTCAGGCTCCGGCGCCGGCGAGGAGCGCGCTGGCGTCGAGGGTCTCGCCGCCCTTGTTCCAGTTGCACGGGCACAGCTCGTCGGTCTGCAGCGCGTCGAGCACCCGCAGCACCTCGGAGACGTTGCGGCCGACCGAGCCGGCGGTCACCATGGCGAACTGGATCTCGTTGTTCGGGTCGATGATGAACGTCGCGCGCTGGGCCACGCCGTCCTCGCCGAGCACGCCGCAGGCGGCGGCCAGCTCACGCTTGATGTCGCTGAGCATCGGGAAGGGCAGCTCCCGCAGGTCCGGGTGGTCCTTGCGCCACGCGTAGTGGACGTACTCGTTGTCCACCGACGCCCCCAGGACCTGCGCGTCCCGGTCGGCGAACTCGCCGTTGAGCCGGCCGAACTCGGCGATCTCCGTCGGGCAGATGAAGGTGAAGTCCTTCGGCCAGAAGAAGACCACCCGCCACTTGCCCTCGTGGGACTTGTGGTTGAGCGTCTCGAACGCCTTGTCGGCGTCCAGCGACACACAGGCGGTGAGTTCGTACTCGGGGAAGCGGTCACCGACAGTGAGCAAGGGTCCTCCTTGGGAGCGGCACTGGGCCCGATAACTGGATCGGTTCCAGATGCTTCCGTAGGCGAGTTTTCGCCGGTGGGCGGGCAGGTGACTTGTGAAGCCGATCACGAGCGGGGGGTTGTGCCCGAGACCGGAGGAGGGTCCGGGTCGGCCAACGGTGCGTCACCATCCCGCGATGTGGACTGTTCCTCCCAAAATCAGAGGAGCGGTGGCAGAGTAGCGATCGTGACCAGCACCGCCCTGATTATTGCGACCTAGCGCGCCGGCCCTCCCTCCGCCGAGCGCGCAGACCTCCCGCAGCCGCGGGGGGTCTTTTTGTTGCTCCGAGAAAGGATCCTGATGACGTTCCAGGTCTACGACACGACGTTGCGCGACGGCGCCCAGCGCGAGGGGCTCACCTACTCGGTGGTCGACAAGCTGGCGGTGGCCCGGCTGCTCGACGAGTTCGGCGTCGGCTTCATCGAGGGCGGCTGGCCGGGCGCGGTGCCCAAGGACACCGAGTTCTTCCGCCGGGCACGCACGGAGCTGGATCTGCGGCGCGGCGTGCTGGTCGCGTTCGGCGCCACCCGCAAGGCCGGTGTGGCGGTCGCCGACGACCCCCAGGTACGCGGCCTGCTGGACGCGCACACCCCGGCGGTGGCCCTGGTCGCCAAGGCCGACACCCGGCACGTCGAGCGCGCGCTGCGCACCACCGGCGCGGAGAACCTGGCGATGATCCACGACACCGTCAGCCACCTCGTCGGCGAGGGCCGACGGGTCTTCGTCGACGGCGAACACTTCTTCGACGGCTACCGGCACGACCCGGCGTACGGCGCGGCCGTGGTGCAGACCGCGCTGGCCGCCGGCGCCGAGCGGATGGTGCTCTGTGACACCAACGGCGGCATGCTGCCATCCCAGGTGACCGCCGTGATCGCCGACCTGACCGACCGGCTCGGGATCGACGCGGGGCTGCTCGGCATGCACGCGCAGAACGACACCGCCTGCGCGGTGGCCAACACGATCGCCGCGGTCGAGGCGGGGGTCCGCCACGTCCAGGGCACCGCCAACGGGTACGGCGAGCGGCCCGGCAACGCCGACATCTTCGCGGTCGTCGCGAACCTCGAACTCAAGCTGGGCATGCCCGTCCTACCGGAGGGCTGCCTCGCGCAGATGGTGCGGGTCTCGCACGCCATCGCCGAGATCGCCAACATCGCCCCCGACACCCACCAGGCGTACGTCGGGGCCGCGGCCTTCGCCCACAAGGCGGGGCTGCACGCGAGTGCGATCAAGGTCGACCCGTTGCTCTACAACCACGTGAACCCGTCGGTGGTGGGCAACGACATGCGGATCCTGATAACCGAGATGGCCGGCCGGGCCAGCGTCGAGCTCAAGAGTCGTGAGCTCGGCCTGGACCTGGCCGGCCGACCGGAGGCGCTGACCCGGGTCACCAACCGGGTCAAGGAACTGGAGGCCGGCGGCTGGTCCTTCGAGGCCGCGGACGCCTCCTTCGAGCTGCTGGTCCGTTCGGAGCTTCCGGAGGGCGGCCCGGCCCGGCCGTTCACGCTGGAGTCGTACCGGGTTCTGGTCGAGCACCGCGAGGACGGCGCGGTGGTCTCCGAGGCAACCGTCAAGATCCGGGTACGCGGCGAGCGGGTGATCGCCACCGCCGAGGGCAACGGTCCGGTCAACGCGCTGGACGAGGCGCTGCGGGTGGGGCTGGCCCGGCACTACCCGCAGCTGCGCGACTTCGAGCTGGCCGACTACAAGGTGCGCATCCTGGAGGGCAGCCACGGCACCGGCGCCGTCACCCGGGTGCTGCTGGAAACCGCCGACAGCGGCGGCCGGGACTGGACCACCGTGGGCGTGCATCCCAACGTGGTCGAAGCCAGCTGGCACGCCCTGGTCGACGCCCTCACCTACGGACTGGCCCCCGCCCCCGTCTGACCCGGATCTCCACCCCCGCCCGGATCGGGGCAGGGCGGGGCGTGGGGGCCGGGGGTCAGGTGGCCGGGAGGCGGAGGGTGGCCAGCACGGGACGGTGGTCGGTGCCGGGTAGGTCGTGCACGGTCACGGTCCGGGCGGCTATCCGGCGATCGATCAGCACGTGGTCGATGGTGACCGGCGGGATCAGGTCGCCGTCGTACGGGCCCCAGGTGCCGGTCAGCCCCGCTCCGGTGGCGTCGGCGGCGTCGACGTAGCCGGTTCGCAGCAGGGCCCGTAGCGGGCCGTGGTCGAGGGTGGCATTGAAGTCCCCCGCGAGGATCCGCAGGCCACCGTCCGGAGTGGCCGGTGGCTGGGCGGTCAGGTCGTCACGCCAGGCGCCGACCTGGTCCAGCGCGTATGGCGCCGAGGGGTGGGCCGACTCGACGCGGACCGGGGGCGCGCCGGGGACGGCCAGCGTGCCGTACGCCTGGCTGAAGCCCCAGCCGCGGCGGTTGTGCCGGACACCGGCGTCGGTGATCGGCCAGCGCGAGTAGAGCCCCGAGCCGGGCGTGCCGACCTGCGCGTTGAGCTGCCGGTGGGGCAGCAGTTGGTCGAGACCGAGCCGATCGAGGGCGGCTTGCGCGTCCGGGGTGAACTCCTGCACGGTGAGCACGTCCACCCGGTGCCGCCGGACCAGCTCGACCAGCGTCCGCGCGTCGGCGGAGCCGGCGAGCAGGTTTGCGGTGAGCAGCCGCACGGTGGGCCCGCCTGTCGCGGGTTGCGGAGAGGCCAGGGCCCGGGGTGCGACCACGCTGAGCAGCGCCGCCGCGACCAGCGCCGCGACCGCCGCCGGCCACCAGCGCCGTAGGGCGAGGGTGAGGGTCAGGGCCAGCAGGCTCCAGCCCGCGACGTACGGGGTGAAGGCGAGCGCCTGCACCAGCGGCCCCCGGTCCAGGCCGGCCAGCCGGGCGGCGGCCCAGGCGGCCGTCGGTACGACCGCCAGCCAGCAGAGCACCGTACCGATCCGGTCGGCGCGGCGTCGGGCCGGTGCGGACGGGGCGTCGACGATCATGGCGGTGAGCCTAGCGGTAACCCCCGGATCCCATTTTCATGAATGGTGATGCTCTCACATTTCACAATTATCTGACGGCTGACCGACAGCTCGATAAAGCGAGATCAACTATTGACGTTCGGCTTTTTCCGATGCTACGTTCCACCTGGCCTAAACGACGCAACTCTGAGTAGTAATCCCAGCTCAGACCGGATGTGGATCGTTGAGAAATCAACCTCACCAGGTGCGCGTGAGATAACTTCCTCCGGTCTCATTGTCGTCGTCCACCTATTACAGGCAGTCATCCGTCCCGCCCTGCGGGTCGGCCGCATTCGCACGGTCACACAAGGGGGACCTGTCATGAGCACATCTTTCCGACGTAAGGCGGCGGCAATCACGTTCGCTGTCCTGGGGTTGAGCCTGGCCGGCGGCGGGATCGCCGTCGCCCAGCCGACCGCGAAGGCGCCGGCGGAGACCGTCCAGCCGGCGGCCCGCAGCACGAACGCCCAGCCGCCGGTGACGGCGGAGTCCGCACGCAAGGCGAAGGCCGCACTGAAGTCCGGCGCCGCAACCACACTCGCCGCCAGCACGAGCATCGTGGTCGTCAACGCCAACGGCACCAAGGCGCGCGGCGTTGGCATCGTGATCAAGTACGGCGTCGGCCAGTACGAGGTCCAGTTCGGTCACATCGTCACCACCGGCACCTTCGCGGCCACCGTCGGCCGCGCTGACTCCTGCTGCGTCCCGCCGTCCGGCGAGGTCTCGGTCGCGCCTCGGCTCGGCACGCCGAACGGGGTGTTCGTGCAGACCCGCAACTCGGCGGGGGCTGCGGCGGACCTGGGCTTCCACCTGGTCGTCCACATTTCCTGACGGTCCGGGTGCCGGCCCCGGACAGGGGCCGGCACCCGGGTTGTCCCGATGAGGCCGCCGGCCCGCCCCGGCGGCTTCGCCCTGCACCCGGTCTGCTGCCGCACGCGTGGCTCGTGTCGTCCCGGGGCGGTTGTCACCCGACCGGACCGTTCATCCCGGGTCGGGGCGCCATCGGGCACTTGCGCGCTGATAATCCGACGTTTGCCGGGCGGCCGCCCCGGGAAGCAAGCACCGTGACGGACATCTCGGACACCCTGGCCAGCGTGCCCAGCCCGGTCGAAGCCGAGCCGACCGGCGTCGAGCTGGAACAGACCCTCTTCGAGGTCAAACGCGTGATCGTCGGGCAGGATCGGCTCGTCGAACGCCTGCTGACCGCCCTGGTCGCCAACGGGCACTGCCTCCTCGAGGGGGTCCCCGGCGTGGCCAAGACGCTGGCCGCGCAGACCCTCGCCACCGTGGTCGGCGGGACCTTCTCGCGGATCCAGTTCACTCCGGACCTGGTCCCCTCCGACATCGTCGGCACTCGGATCTACCGGGCCTCCAAGGAGACCTTCGACATCGAGCTGGGCCCGATCATGGCCAACCTCGTGCTCGCCGACGAGATCAACCGGGCCCCGGCCAAGGTCCAGTCGGCGCTCCTGGAGGCGATGGCGGAGCGGCAGGTCTCCATCGGTGGCCGCAGCTGGCCGGTGCCGACGCCGTTCCTGGTGCTGGCGACGCAGAACCCGATCGAGTCCGAGGGGGTCTACCAGCTCCCGGAGGCGCAGCGCGACCGGTTCATGATGAAGGTGGTCGTGGACTACCCGAGCGATGCCGACGAGCTGGCGATCCTCTACCGGATGAGCACCGACCGGCCGAGCCCGCGCCAGGTGCTCGACGCGCAACGGCTGCAAGACCTCCAGGCCCACGCCGAGCGGGTCTTCGTCCACCACGCGTTGGCCGAGTACGTGGTCCGGCTCATCCTCGCCACCCGCGACCCGGGCCGGTTCGGGCTACCGGAGATCGCGTCACTGCTGGCGTACGGGGCCAGCCCGCGGGCCACCCTCGGCCTGGTCGCGGCCGCCCGGGCCCGGGCGCTGCTGCGCGGGCGGGAGTACGTGCTGCCCGAGGACGTCCGCGAGCTGGCGGTGGACGTCCTCGCGCACCGGCTGGTGCTCTCCTTCGACGCGGTGGCCGACGGGGTCTCGGCCGAAGGCGTGGTCCGCCGGCTGGTGGAGGCCGTGCCACCGCCCCGGCTGGCCGACAGCCACCCGCAGCAGGCCCCCGACCTGGCGGCGGCATGAGGCGCGCGGTCGTCGCGCCGGCCGATCCCGGCCTCGCCGAGCTGGCTCCGGACCAGCGGCTGCGCCGCCTGGAGCTGACCGTCACACGCCGACTGAACGGCCTGCTGCACGGCCAGTACCGCGGCCTGCTGCCCGGGCCGGGCAGCGAACCGGCCGGCAGTCGCGAGTACCGGCCGGGCGAGGACGAGGTCCGCCGGATGGACTGGGCGGTGACCGCCCGGACCGCCGTGCCGCACGTCCGGCAGGTCGACGCCGACCGGGAACTGACCACCTGGCTGCTGGTCGACGCCAGCGCCAGCATGGAGTTCGGCACCGCGGACCTGGACAAGCGGGAGCTGGCGGTGGCCGCGGTCGCCGCGATCGGCTTCCTGACCGCCGGGGTCGGCAACCGGCTCGGGGCCCAGGTGCTGCGCGCCGACGGGGTCCGGCGTTTCCCGGCCCGCAGTGGGCGTACCCACCTGCTCGGCCTGCTCCGCGCGCTGCTGGCCGTACCCCGCGGCACCGCACCCGGCGACCGGCCCAGGCCGTCGGTCGGGGTGCCGGTCGGGTCGCCCGAGCTGGCGGACGGGCTCGACGCCCTGCACCGGGTCGCCAACCGACGCGGTCTGGTCGTGGTGGTCTCCGACTTCCTCGACGGCCTGCCCGACGACCCCGACGAGCCACCGCCCTGGGAGCGGACCCTGCGCCGGCTGGCCGTCCGGCACCAGGTGCTGGGGATCGAGGTGACCGACCCGCGTGAGCTGGAGCTGCCGGACGTCGGCCTGATCACGCTGGTCGACCCGGAGACCGGCCGCCGACGCGAGGTGTGCACATCGGACCGTCGGCTGCGGGAGCGGTACGCCGCGGCGGCCGCCGCCCAGCGTGACCAGGTCCACCAGGCGCTGCGGCGCAGTGGGGCCACCCACCTGGCGTTGCGCACCGACCGGGACTGGAGCGCGGACATCGTCCGGCACGTGCACGCCCAGCGTCGGTTGGCCGCCGCGCCGGCGGGAGTCGTCCGGGGAGGTGCCGCGTGATCTGGCAGTCGCCGCTGCGACTCTGGCTGCTGCTCGGCGTGCTCGCCCTGGTCGTCGCGTACCTGGTGATGCAGCGCCGACGCAGCCGGTACGCGGTCCGCTTCACCAACCTGCGGCTGCTGGACCGGGTGGCTCCGGATCGGCCGGCGTGGCGTCGGCACGTCCCCGCCGGGCTGTTCCTGGCCATGCTGGCCCTGCTCGTGGTCGGCTTCGCCCGGCCCACCGCAGAGGTCCAGGTGCCCCGGGAACGCGCCACGGTGATGGTGGCGGTGGACGTGTCCACCTCCATGCTCGCCACCGACGTCGACCCGGACCGGCTGACCGCGGCGAAGCAGGCGGCGCGGCGCTTCGTCGACGGCCTGCCCGACGAGTTCAACGTCGGTCTGGTCGCGTTCGCCGGCAGCGCGGCCGTGCTGGTGCCGCCCGGCACCGACCGGGAGGCTCTGGAGGAGGGGATCGGCCGGCTCGCCGAGGGGGTGACCGGGGTGCAGGGCACCGCGATCGGCGAGGCCATCAACACCTCGCTCGGCGCGGTCAAGAGCCTGGACAGCCAGGCTGCCACGGAGACCCCGCCGGCCCGGATCATCTTGCTCTCCGACGGGGCGAACACCTCCGGGATGGACCCGATGGAGGCGGCGGCGGAAGCGGTGGCGGCGGAGGTGCCGGTGCACGCGATCTCCTTCGGCACCCCGTCCGGGTTCGTGGACCGGGGCGGGCGGCCGATCCAGGTGCCGGTCGACGGGCAGACCCTCAAGGCGGTCGCCGACGAGACCGGCGGGATGTTCCACGAGGCCAGCACCAGCGAGGAACTGCGCGCCGTCTACGACGACATCGGCAGTTCGGTCGGCTACCGCACCGAACGGCAGGACGTCTCGGCCCGGTTCATCGGCCTCGGGCTGGTCTTCGCCATGGGTGCCGCCGCCGGCTCGATGCGCTGGTTCTCCCGACTTCCCTGATCCGCCGCGCGCAACGGACTTCGACCGTGAGGAGTACGCATGGCAGTGCAGACCGGACTGGGCGAACCGCGCGGTCCCTGGTTCATCTCGCCGGAACTCGACCCGGACGGCCGCGGGTTCTGGGACGCCCCCGGCACCGGGCGGGACCCCGGCGGACGGCGGCCGGGCCGACTGCTCGCCGCGCTGGCGGTGGTGGCGCTCTCCGCCGTCTCGGGCGCCGTGGCCGGTGGCGTGGTGGCCGGTCGGGACGGCGCTCCCGGCGAGGCGGCGGCGTCCGCCGCCCCGGTGCCGGCGGAGCTGGTCACCGCCGCCGAGCGGACCGTACCCGGAGTGGTGTCGGTGCTCGCCGGCGGCGCGAACGGCTCGTCCGCGACCGGTTCGGGCTTCGCCGTCGACGACGAGCAGCACCTCATCACCAACGACCACATCCTGGCCAAGGGTGGCGGCGGACCGGTGACGGTGGAGCTGCCCGACGGCCGCCGGTACGCCGCCGAGGTGGTCGGCCGGGAGCCGCGCAGCGACCTGGCGGTGCTGAAGGTGCCCGCGTCGGCCGGGCTCGCCCCGTTGCCGCTGGCCAAGCCGGGTGCCACGCGGGTCGGTGAGCCGGTGCTCGCGGTGGGCTCGCCGCTCGGTCTGTCCGGGACGGTAACCGCGGGAATCGTCAGCGCGTTGGACCGTAAGGTGCGGTTGGGCAACAACCGGCACAGCGCGGTGCAGACCGACGCGTCGATCAATCCCGGCAACTCGGGTGGACCGTTGGTGAACGCCCGTGGGGAGGTGGTCGGGGTGAACACCGCGATAGCCACCATCGACGGCAATGGCTCGATCGGCATCGGCTTCGCCATTCCGATCGAGCAGGTGCAGCAGACCGCCGACACGATCATCGGCAAGGGCGGCTGAGCTGCCCGGACAGCCCTTCGGGGGCCCGTGGGATCGCCGCCACTGTCGGATATCCGGCCGGAGAGCATCGGGCCATGGAAATATGACGCTCGGTATGGATACTGGCTGAGGTGGAGCGTCCTCTTCTCGTGGTCCTCCTGCTGGTGGGCCTGGTCATCGGAATTGCAGTGGGGTCGGCGTACACCCGGGCGCGGCGTGGGTGGAGTGACTATCAGACCGTCAAGAAGTCGGTGCCGGGTGTCCGGCGCAGCGCGTGGCTGTTGATCCGGGCCGTCGCCACCAAGGCCGGGGTGATCGCGCTGCTGCTGGTCGGCGCGGCGGCCTACGCCGCGGTCGGCTCCGACGACGAGACCGCGGGCCCGGCGCCCAGCCCGTCGACGACGCAGAGTGAACCACCGCACCGGTGACCTCGGGAGCGGCGGTGCGGGTTAGCCTCGGGGCGTGGACGACGGACTGCGGGTGACCGACCGGTGGGTCGTCCCCGCCGGGGAGCTGCGGGAGCGCTTCTCCCGCTCGTCCGGGCCCGGTGGGCAGGGCGTGAACACCGCCGACTCCCGGGTCGAGCTGAGCTATGACCTGGCGAACTCGCCGGCCGTGCCCGAGTCGGTCCGGTCCCGGGCGCTGGCCCGGCTGGCCAACCGCCTGGTGGACGGGGTGCTGACGATCGCCGCCAGTGAGCACCGGGCGCAGCTGGCCAACCGGGAGGCGGCCCGTGAGCGGATGGCCGCGCTGCTGCGCGAGGCCGCGGCGCCCCCACCTCCGCCGCGCCGGGCGACGCGCCCGTCCCGGGGAGCCAAGGAGCGCCGGCTGGCCGAGAAGAAGCGTCAGTCCCAGCGCAAGCGCGACCGCCGCGTCGACGGCGAGTAGTTCGTCCCAATTCCCTGGGCAGGCTTCGGGTCCTTCCAGCTACTGGATGACAGAATCTGGAATCTGTCAGCCAAAGGATGTACGCTCAACGGGTCACCCAGGAGAGGAAGACCCATGAACACCCGCATCCTCGGCACCACCGGCCCCACCGTCTCCGCACTCGGGCTCGGCCTGATGGGCATGTCCGACCTCTACGGCGCCGCCGACGAGGCCGAGAGCATCGCCACCATCCACGCCGCGCTCGACGCCGGCGTCACCCTGCTGGACACCGGTGACTTCTACGGCATGGGGCACAACGAGATGCTGCTGCGCGACGCGCTGCGCGGTCGCAACCGGGACGACGCCGTCATCAGCGTCAAGTTCGGCGCGCTGCGCGACGCCGAGGGCGGCTGGAACGGCGTCGACGTCCGACCCGCCGCGATCAAGAACTTCCTGGCGTACACCCTGCGCCGTCTCGGCACCGACCACGTCGACATCTACCGCCCCGCCCGGCTCACGCCGGACGTGCCCGTGGAGGAGGTGGTGGGCACCCTGGCCGAGCTGGTCAAGGCCGGTCACGTCCGGCACATCGGCCTGTCCGAGGTGAGCGCAGAGACGCTGCGCCGGGCGCACGCCGTGCACCCGATCACCGACCTCCAGATCGAATACTCGCTGATCTCCCGCGACCCCGAGGCCGAGATCCTGCCGACAGCGCGCGAGCTGGGCGTCGGGATCACCGCGTACGGGGTGCTGTCCCGGGGCCTGATCAGCGGCCACTGGACGGCGCAGCGGGAGACCGTCGGCGCCGACTTCCGAGGCCACCTGCCCCGGTTCGCAGGCGCCAACCTGGACCGCAACCTCGCCCTGGTGGACGCCCTGCGCGCGATCGCCGAGGCTCGCGGCGTCACCGTGGCGCAGATCGCCATCGCCTGGGTGCTCGCCCGGGGCGAGAGCATCGTGCCCCTGATCGGCGCCCGGCGTCGGGACCGGCTGACCGAGGCGCTGGGTGCGACCGCGATCACCCTGACCGCGGCGGACCTGGCCGCGATCGAGGCCGCCGTCCCGGCCGGCGCGGCCTCCGGCAGCCGCTACGACGAGGCGCAGATGGCGCTCCTGGACAGCGAGCGGGCATGACCGCCGGGCCGTGGCGCGACCGCCGGCCGGGGGCCGCGCCACGGCCGTCCGCGCGGTCAGGAAGGCTGGAGGGATGAGCGACGCCACCGCCCTGACGGCCGACCGCATCCTCGACACCGCCGAGGAGGTGCTGCGCCGGTACGGGCCCGCCAAGGCCACCGTGCTGGACGTCGCCCGGGCGCTGGGCGTCAGCCACGGCAGCGTCTACCGGCACTTCGCCAGCAAGGCCGCGCTGCGCGATGCGGTCGCCGACCGCTGGCTGGCGCGGGTCTCCACCCCGCTGATCGAGGTGGCCACCGGCCCCGGTCCGGCCCCGCAGCGGCTGCGCCGGTGGCTCGCCGAGCTGAGCGGCACCAAGCGCCGGATCGCCCGCGAGGACCCGGAGCTGTTCGACAACTTCCACCAGCTCGCCACCCTCTCCGAGGGCGCGGTCGCCAAGCACCTTGAGGTCCTCGCCGGCCAGCTCACCCTGATCGTCGCGGACGGGCTGGCGGCCGGCGAGTTCAGCGTGCCCGACCCGGCGGTGGCCGGCCGGGCGCTGTTGCAGGCCACCGCCCGCTTCCACCACCCGTCCCACCGCACCGAGTGGAGCGAACCGGGCCTCGACGATGACATGGCAGCGGTGGTCGCGCTGCTCATCGACGGCCTGCGTACCCGCCCGGAGAGCTGAGTCGGGCTGGCTCGGCGGCGAGCAGGTCAGGCTGGCACGGCGGCGAGCAACCGGTCGCGCAGCACGGCGGCCCGGTCGGTGAAGCCGCGCTGCGCGGCGGCGTACTCCGCCCGGCCCTCCGGCGTCTCCACCCGCACCGGCGGATGACCCAACGCCGCCAGGTCGTACGGGGAGGCCCGCATGTCCAGGGTGCGGATCTCCCGGGCCAGCTCGAAGCAGTCCGCGACGAGCTCCGAGGGCAGCAGCGGCGACAGCTTGTACGCCCACTTGTAGAGGTCCATGTTCGCGTGCAGGCAGCCCGGCTGCTCGTGCGCGTGCTGGGTCTCCCGGGTCGGGGTGAGCACGTTCAACGGCCGGGCTGGCGGCGTGAAGAACCGGAACGCGTCGAAGTGGCTGCACCGCACGCCCCGCTCCTCGACGATCGCGGCGGTCCGCTCCGGGTCCAGCCGCAACGGCCAGGCGTTGTGCCGCAGCTCCTCACGGGTCTGCCGGTAGACCATCGCCCACTCATGCATCCCGAAGCAGCCGAAGTGCGGCGTCCGCCCGGCGGTGGCCGCCAGCAGCGAGCGGATCCAGCCGATCGAGTCGCTGCGTCGCGCCCGTACCGCCTCGGTGTCGAGGGTGACCCCGACGGTGGTGGCGCGGTAGTCCCGGCCGAAATCGGCCGGATCCGCGCCACGCAGCTCGACCCCCGCGCCCGGGTGCCAGCGACGCAGCTGGGCCGGACGGTGCGAGTAGTAGGTGAAGAGGAAATCGGCCACCGGGTGCCGCTCGCCGCGGCGCCGGCGGGCCAGGTGCGGGGTCAGCCAGCCGTCCACCCGCTCCTCGTGGGCCCGGCGGCGGGCCTGCCAGGCCGCCACGTCGAGCACGGCGGGGGCGAGGGCGGCGGTCACGGACCCCAGGGTACGACCGCCGCCCGCCCGCCGGTCAGGGCATGTCCACCCGCACGCCGGCGGAGAACACCCCGCTGCGCAGCTCCAGCTGCCGGGGCGGGTCCCGCCCGTCGACGGTGAACACCAGCGGGAGCACCACCCGGGTGCCCGCGGCCACCGGATCGGCGAAGACGTCCCGACCCAGGTTGGCCGCCTGGGTGGCCGGCTCGTCGGTGCTCACCCAGCGCCCGCCCGGCAGGTAGGCCCGTTGCAGCTGGCCGTGCCAGGGCTGCTGATCGCCGGTGACGTTGCGCACACCGACCGTGGCCTGGCACCGCCGACCCGCGGCCGGCGCCGTACCGCCGCCGTCGGCCGGCCCGGCGGAGCCGGCCGCACCGCACGACATCCGGTACACGGTGAACTCGAACGCCGACTCGCGCAGCGGCATGCCGACCGGGCCGGACACCGCGGTGCCCATCCACGCGCCGCTGGTCGGCTGCTTCTGGGTGTCGATCGCCGCCACCCGCCGGGTCGCTGTCCAGCCGGCAGCACCGAGTACGCCGGCCAGCACGACCACCGCCGCGCCGACCAGCAACCAGACCGGCGGGGTACGCCGACGCCGCGCCGGGCTCGGGGACGACGGACGCGGATAGACCGTCCCGCGTCCGTCGTCGGGCGCCCCGCCGGCGGCCAGGGCGGCGGCCGTCATCCGCCGCCCACGCCGGCGGCGACGCCACACCCAGAACGCACCGGCGCAGAGCAGCAGCAGGACGGCCAGCCCGGCCAGCAGCACCGGGATCCGCCGCCAGGCCGGCGCCTCGGTGACCTCGGCCGCCGCCGGCGTCGCCGCCGCCTGCCAGGTGGCTGTGGCGCAGTCGTACGGCCGGCTGCCGTCGCTGGTGAACGCGCAGGCCGGCGCGGTCATCGGTTGGCCCGGCGCGGTCGCGGCGAGCGCCGTGCCGAGCGTGGTGCTGCTGTGCGCGGGCAGCCTCAACCGCCAGGTCACCTCGGTGGCGGACCCGCCGGCGCGGGTGGCTCGTCCGCCGGAACTGATCGAGGTGGCCGAGGCGCCGGGCGGCAGCTCCTGGCGCACCGTCGTGTCGACCGGCGAGTTGCCCACGTTGCGGACGTGTATCCGGTACCGCGGGGCGGGGCTGCTCTCCGGCGCGACCGCCACCGTGACCGGGGGCGGGAGCGCCTTCGCCGGTTTCCGCGAGGGTGGCGCCATCGCTGGCGGCGCCGACGGTGGCGTGGGCTCCGCGGTCGCCGCGGCGGGTGCCCGCGCGGCCACCGCCACCGGCGGCGGCGTGCTGGCGACCGGTGGCGGCAGGGCCCCCGCTGGTCGTGGCGGGGCCGCCGTTGGTTGTGGCGTGACGGCCGGTGGTCGTGGCGTGGCCGCCGCCTCCGGTGCCGCCGTGGGCAGGGCCGGCACGGCGGCGAGGATGCCGAGGCAGTGCACGAGCACTGCGAGGGCTCTGTGGTGTCGTGTCGATGCAGGCATACGAACGAACCTCCGGAGCCGACGCTAGGGGCGCGCTGCCTCCGTGCGGGTACGAAGTCGGGAAGCCGGCCCGGGCCGTCGCCGCCTCGGCTAGGGTGCCCCCACCTGACGGCTTGAGCACACCCGGCAGCCGGTCCTGGTCGGTAAACCTGGCGGCGGGGATAGATTGGCCGGGTGCGTATCGCTCGTTTCGCTCATGCCAAGGGAATGTCGTTCGGGGTCGTCGAGGGCGAGCCGGAGGCCGGGCCGCAGGGCCTGACCATCGCCGAGATCGAAGGCCACCCGTTCGGCAAGCTCTCCTTCAGTGGGGCCCGCTGGGCCCTCTCCGACGTCCGACTGCTCTCGCCGATCCTGCCCAGCAAGGTGGTCTGCGTGGGTCGCAACTACGCCGACCACGCCGCCGAGCACGGCAGCGAGGTGCCCAAGGAGCCGTTGCTCTTCCTCAAGCCGTCCACCTCGGTGATCGGTCCCCGGGACGCGATCCGGCTGCCGATCTTCTCCAAGCAGGTGGAGCACGAGGCGGAGCTGGCGGTGGTGATCGGGGCGCCGGGGGCGCGCCGAGCCGACCGGGCCGCCGCCGAACGCGCCATCTTCGGCTACACCTGCGCCAACGACGTCACCGCCCGTGATCTCCAGCGCTCCGACGGGCAGTGGACCCGGGCCAAGGGCTTCGACTCGTTCTGCCCGATCGGGCCGTGGATCACCACCGGTCTGGATGTCTCCGACCTGGAGATCCGGTGCGAGGTGGGCCGCAACCCGGAGGAGATGGAGGTACGCCAGCTCGGCCGGACGAAGGACATGGTCTTCGACGTGCCCGGCCTGGTGTCGTACATCTCGCACGTGATGACGCTGCTGCCCGGCGACGTGGTGCTCACCGGCACGCCGGCAGGGGTTAGCCCGCTCGTCGAGGGGGATGCGGTCACCGTGCGGATCGAGGGCATCGGGGAGCTCACCAACCCGGTGGTCCCGGTCGCCTGATCCGTCCGATGCCCCTGTTTCCGCAGCTCACGGGCGGTTCGGGGGGATCGGATTTGGCCTGCCGGCACCGGGAGGGTAATGTTCACTCCCGGCGCCGCAAGGGGCCAATGGGGTATGGGGTAATTGGCAGCCCGACTGATTCTGGTTCAGTTAGTCTAGGTTCGAGTCCTGGTACCCCAGCGCAGCTGGGATTCGCGAGAATCCCGGACGCTGGATTCTGACGGAGTGCGACTCCGCCCCCGCGGGGGCGGAGGGTGGTCTCTGGTAGAGTGCAGCTCCCCCGCCCGCGACGGTGGAGGAGCAGAAGTGGTTCTGGCCCCGTCGTCTAGTGGCCCAGGACGCCGCCCTCTCAAGGCGGTAGCGCCGGTTCGAATCCGGTCGGGGCTACATCAGCGCACAGCCCGTCTCACCTGGTGAGGCGGGCTGTTTCGTGTCCACCTCGCGCGCCCCGCCGGGCCCGCACCCCGTGCTGCCCCCCGGGATACGGTGCCGCTAGACTACAGCCGCACCGCTCGCGAGGGCGGTGAAGCAGGAAAGTTCTGGCCCCGTCGTCTAGTGGCCCAGGACGCCGCCCTCTCAAGGCGGTAGCGCCGGTTCGAATCCGGTCGGGGCTACAAACCGAAGGCTCGTCTCGCTCCGCGAGGCGAGCCTTCCTGCATACCCAGTCCCACCCCCCGCCCGCGTCCCCCTCCCGCCCCCTCCCGTCCGCGTGATCAAGAGCTTTGCGTCATGCCACGCCGGGTGGACTGACGCAAACCTCTTGATCACGCCGGCGGGGGGTGGGGCCCAGGCGGGGCCCGGGTCGGGGTGGGGTGGGGTGGGGGTTAGAGGCCGGAGAGGCGTTGGCCGGCTCTCACCACGGCCATGGCGTGGCGTTCGCCGGGGCGGCGGCCGAGGCGCTCGATCGGGCCGGAGATGCTGACGGCGGCGATCACTCTGCCGGTGCGGTCGCGGATCGGGGCGGAGACGCTCGCCACACCGGCCTCCCGCTCGGCCACGCTCTGCGCCCAGCCGCGGCGCCGTACCTCGGCCAGGGTGCGGCCGGTGAACTTGCTGCGTGGCAGCAGCGGCATCACCGCCTCCGGCGGCTCCCAGGCGAGCAGGATCTGGGCCGCGGACCCGGCGGTCATCGGCAGCACCGACCCGACCGGAACGGTGTCCCGCAGGCCGCTGGCGCGCTCCGCCGCCGCCACGCAGATCCGTTCGTCGGCGCGGCGCAGGTAGAGCTGTGCGCTCTCGCCGGTGGCGTCGCGCAGCGCGGCCAGCAGCGGTTCGGCGGCGGTCAGCAGGACGTCCGGCGCGGCGTTGGCCAGCTCGCCCAGCCGCGGGCCGGGACGCCAGCGACCCTGGGTGTCCCGGACCAGCATCCGGTGAATCTCCAGTGCCTGTGCCAGCCGGTGCGCGGTGGCCCGGGGCAGCTTCGTGCGCTCAACGAGTTCGGCCAGGCTGGCGCCGTCGACACAGGCGGCCAGGATGACCACCGCCTTGTCGAGAACGCCGACACCGCTCATACTGTGTCCCACAAGCCGAAACTTACCTCCCAGAATTTAGGATGTCCAGATGGTGGGAGTCACTCCTCAGCCGAGGACCCTGGCCGAGAAGGTCTGGGACGCGCACGTCGTACGGTCCGCCGCTGGTGAGCCGGACCTGCTCTTCATCGACCTGCACCTGCTGCACGAGGTGACCAGCCCGCAGGCGTTCGACGGGCTGCGGCTCGCCGGTCGCCGGGTGCGCCGTACCGACCTGACGCTCGCGACCGAGGACCACAACACCCCGACCGGGTACGCCGATCCGGCGTTCCGGTCCCGCCGTGGTGACCTGCTCACCATCGCGGACCCCACGTCCCGGACGCAGATCGAGACGCTGCGCCGCAACTGCGCCGAGTTCGGCGTGCGGCTGCACCCGCTCGGCGACGACAACCAGGGCATCGTGCACGTCATCGGCCCGCAGCTCGGGCTCACCCAACCGGGCCTGACCATCGTCTGCGGCGACTCGCACACCGCCACCCACGGCGCGTTCGGCGCGCTCGCCTTCGGCATCGGCACCAGCGAGGTGGAGCACGTGCTGGCCACCCAGACGCTGCCGCAGAGCCGGCCGAAGACCATGGCCGTGAACGTCACCGGCCGGCTCGCCCCGGGGGTCACCGCCAAGGACCTGGTGCTCGCGCTGATCGCCCAGGTCGGCACCGGCGGCGGTCGCGGGCACATCGTCGAGTACCGCGGCGAGGCCATCCGCGCCCTCTCGATGGAGGGGCGGATGACGATCGCCAACATGTCCATCGAGTGGGGCGCCAAGGCCGGCATGATCGCGCCGGACGAGACCACCTTCGCGTACCTCAAGGGTCGGCCGAACGCGCCGCAGGGCGCGGACTGGGACGCGGCGGTCACGTGGTGGCGGTCGCTGCCCACCGACGAGGGCGCGCGCTTCGACGCCGAGGTGACCCTGGACGCCAGCCGGGTCACCCCGTTCGTCACCTGGGGCACCAACCCCGGTCAGGGCGCGCCACTGAGCGCGCCGGTGCCGGACCCGGAGGAGTTCGCCACCGACTCCGAACGTGCCGCGGCCCGCCGGGCGCTGGAGTACATGGACCTGTGCGCCGGCACGCCGCTGCGTGAGCTGCCCATCGACGTGGTCTTCGTGGGTTCCTGCACCAACGGCCGCCTGGAGGACCTGCGGGCCGCCGCCGACGTGCTGCGCGGCCACACGGTCGCCGACGGGGTACGGATGCTCGTGGTGCCCGGCTCCGCCGCGGTGCGGGAGGCCGCCGAGGCCGAAGGGCTGGACAAGGTCTTCGCCGACGCCGGCGCCGAGTGGCGGTTCGCCGGCTGCTCGATGTGCCTGGGGATGAACCCCGACACGCTGAAGCCGGGCGAGCGCTCCGCCTCCACCTCCAACCGCAACTTCGAGGGCCGTCAGGGTCGGGGCGGGCGTACCCACCTGGTCTCCCCGCCGGTCGCCGCCGCCACCGCCGTGGTCGGCCGGCTGGCCGCCCCCGCTGACCTGTAGAAGGGACCGAGGAGATGGACAAGTTCACCACCCACACCGGCACCGCCGTGCCGCTGCGGCGTTCCAACGTGGACACCGATCAGATCATCCCGGCCGTGTACCTCAAGCGGGTGACTCGGACCGGCTTCGCCGACGGACTGTTCAGTGCCTGGCGCGAAGATCCGGCATTCGTGCTCAACGATCATTCGTATTCCGGGGCGTCGATCCTCATCGCCGGTCCGGAGTTCGGCACCGGATCCTCCCGCGAGCACGCCGTCTGGGCTCTGCGGGACTGGGGTTTTCGCGCAGTCGTGGCCCCGGGCTTCGGCGACATCTTCCGCGGCAACGCACTCAAGGAGGGTCTGCTGCCGGTCGAGTTGGAATTGAAAGCCGTCGAAGAACTCTGGGGCCTCGTCGAGGCGGATCCGAGCACTCCGGTGACCGTCGACCTGACCGCTCGCCAGCTCCGGGCCGGGGACGCCAGCTGGTCGTTTCCGCTGGACGACTTCAGCCGGTGGCGGTTGCTGGAGGGCCTGGACGACATTGGACTCACCCTTCGGCACGCCGCCGACATCGACTCCTACGAGGCGGGCCGACTGCCGTTCCTGCCCTCGGTGGCATAGCCGCACGCCCGACCGCACACCGGATTCCGCCCCCATCGGTCCAACCGGTGGGGGTGAATCCGTTGCGACACAAGGGCTTTTTTCCACCGAATGTTTGTGTCCCGGCAGCACAGGGCATACCGTGCGCGCAGAATGGCTCGCGTCGAGTCAGTTGCACAATCGGGAGGAAGTCGTGAACAAGGCCGAGCTCATCGAGGCGCTCGCTGTTCGCCTGGGGGACCGGAAAACGGCGACGGCCGCGCTCGACGCGGTCCTCACTGAGGTCCAGGCGGCGGTCACCAAGGGCGAGAAGGTGGCGATCACCGGATTCGGAGCATTCGAAAAGCGTGTGCGTGGCGCGCGAACAGCGCGCAACCCGCGTACCGGCGAGGCGGTGAAGGTCAAGAAGACATCTGTCCCCACCTTCCGCGCCGGCGCCGGATTCAAGGAGATGGTGGCCAGCGGCAAGGTGCCGAGGGCCACGGCGGCGGCGAAGAAGACCGCCACCACCACGGCCAAGACCGCCGGCACCAAGGCGGCGGGCACCAAGGCGGCGGGCACCAAGGCCGCGGGCACCAAGGCCGCGGGCACCAAGGCCACCGCGGCCAAGGCGGCCAGCAAGAAGACCACCGCGGCCAGCAAGAAGACCGCCCCGGCCAAGGCGAGCAAGACCGCCACGGCCACCAAGGCGGCCAGCAAGAAGACCGCCCCGGCCAAGGCGAGCAAGACCGCCACGGCGACCAAGGCGGCCGCCAGCAAGAAGACCGCCCCGGCGAAGAAGAGCGCCGCGGCGACCAGGTCCGCTGCGGCGAAGAAGACCACCACGGCGGCGAGCAAGAGCACGGCGGCGAAGAAGGCCCCGGCCAAGAAGGCCCCGGCCAAGAAGGCGGCCAGCAAGCGCTGACCGACCCGCAGGAAAGGGCGTCTACCCGTGGGGTGGGCGCCCTTTTCGGCGTAGCCCGGACCGTTGACCGGACGCGCCGGCACGCGCAGAATCGCCGTGCCGGCCCCCCTTTGCCGGCCCGCCGACGGGAAGAGGGCGCCGGTGCGCTACCGCCAGCTCACCACCGGATGGCTCGCGCTGGGCGTCCTCCTGCTCATCGACGTGCTGCGGGTGTGGCTGCCCGGCATCATCATCACCATCTTCGGCCAGGCAGCGTCCACCCCGGCCGAGCTGATGGGCGCGTTCGCCCTCGGCTGGTTCGTGCTCGCGCTGGCCGCACCGGCGCTGGTCCGCCGGGTGGGCGCCCGCCCGGTCACCGTCGCCGCTGCCGTTGTGCTGGCCGCCGCCCGGCTCGCGCTCACCGCCGCTCCGGGCGGGCGTACGCAGCTCTGGCTGGCCACCGCCGGGCTGTTGGCCGGGCTGGTCTGGCTGGTCGGCGTCGCCGCCGCCACCGACCGACCGGTGCCCGGGCTGGCGCTAGGGTTGGCGGCCAACGCGGCCGCGCACGCGGTGCTGGACACGTACGACCTGGTCTGGCGGGGTGACTGGGTGGCCTGGCTGCTCAGCGCCGTCGCGGTGACGGTGTTCCTGCTCGGCACGGCGCTGCCGTCCGTGCCCGCCGGCCCCGGTGGCGCCAGGGCCTGGCTGCTGGCCGGGCCGGCACTGCTGCTGGCCGGGATGGTGGCGCTCAGTCCGGCGCTGGCCCGGACCGGAACCTCGTACCTGGTCGCGGGGGACGGCGTGGCCCGCTCGCCGCTGTTCGGGCTGGCCCCGCTGCCGGTGGCGGTCGCCGGATTCCTGCTGGCCGCACTGGTCGGTGCGCCCCGGCGGTGGGGTCGGGCACTCGGACCGGCGGCACTGCTGGCCGGTGCGCTGCTCTTCGCGCTGGACCGGGGCGACCTGCTCGTCGCGGCCGTCCTGCTCACCGCCGTCGGTCTCGGCGCTTGCCTGGCCCACACCGACGACGCCGGCAGTGTCGAGGGCGCCGACGACGCCGGGCGGGCCGGCGGCGCGGAGGACAGCGCGCGATGGGCGGGCCGTCGGGGATACGCGGTCGCCGTCGGCATGCTCGTCTTCGCGCTGGGGGCGGTCGGGTACTACTCCGCCTACGACCTCGGCTACCCCAACGGCGCGGTGCCGGTGGTGGTCGCCGCGCTGGTCGCCGTCGTGGCCCTCGCCGCCCGTCCCGTCGGCCGCCCGGCCCCGGCACCGTTGCCGCCGTTGCGGACCACGGCCGCGGTCACCGCGCTGGCACTGCTGGCGCCGCTGCTCGCCGACGAGGTGCCGGCGGCCGACAACCGGGACGGCCCGCCGGAGCGGCTGACCGTGGTGGCGTACAACGTCCGGATGGGTTTCGGGCTCGACGGGCGGTTCGACCTGGCCGGGCTGACCGCCGCCGTCGACCGGCAGCGGCCCGACGTGGTGCTGCTCAGCGAGGTGGACCGGGGCTGGCTGCTCAACGGCGGCCACGACACCCTGGACCTGCTGGCCGACCGGCTCGGCATGCCGTACGTCTTCGGGCCGGCCGCCGACCCCGTCTGGGGCGACGCGGTGCTCAGCCGTTGGCCGGGGACCGATCCGCGGACCCTGCCGCTGCCCGCCGTCGGGGCGCCCACCGGTGCGCAGGCCCTCGCCGTCACCCTGGATCTCGGTGCCGGCGTTCGCACCGCGGTCGTCAGCACCCACCTGCAACCGCCGCCCGACCTGGGCCCGGTGGTCCAGGCTCGCGCGGTCACCGACTTCGCCACCCGGTACGCGGCGGGCCGGCCGCTGGTGGTGGCCGGCGACCTGAACACCGAACCGGGTGACGAGGCGTTCGGGCAGCTCAGCGCGGCCGGTCTAGTCGACGCGTTGGCGGCCGCCCGGCCGCTGGCGACCAGTCCGGCCGACGATCCGCGCCAGCAGATCGACCACGTCTTCGTCTCACCCGGCCTGACCCCCACCGGCCCGGTCGCGCCGCGTGGCACGTCCAGCGACCACCTGCCGGTCGCCGTCACCCTCACCCTGCCCGCCCGCTGACCCGCCGGCTCAGGGCGGCCTACAGGCGGTCCGCAGCGAGCATCCGGTCGGCGGTGAAGGCGAGCAGCCAGCCGCCGCCCTTCGGCGTGGTGAAGTCCTCGTCGGCGCGGCCGGACAGCTGCTCCAGGGCGCCCGGCAGCACCTTGCCCTGCCCGCACACCGCCACCCGCCCGCCGCCGGCCAGCTCCAGCAGCCGGGCGGCGGTGGCGAGGACCTGCTCGTCGAGCTGCTGGCCCGGCTGCGGCTCGTCCAGGTCGCCGCAGATCTCGATCGGCAGGTCGAGCAGCGCGGCGGCCGGGTCCAGGGTCTGCACACAGCGGCGCGGCGACGCCGACACCAGACGGGCCGGCCGGACCAGGGCGACCAGCCCGGCCAGCGCCTGCGCCTGAGCCCATCCCTCGGCGTCCAGCGGCCGTCCGGTGTCGGGGCCGGTCCAGGTGGCCCGCTTGCCGGCGTGCCCGTGCCGGATCAGCGCGATCGTCCCGGTCACCGGTGGCAGCGCGGCGAACGCGCCCAGCACCTCAGCGTCGTGCGGGTAGCTGACCAACCGGATCGCGTCGTCCACGGCGAGCCAGCGCACGTCGTCCACCTCGGTGCCGGGCTGGAAGCCGCCGGAGCCCATCGCGAGCATCGACCAGTAGTCGACCAGCTTCGGCTGGCCCTCGCTGCGGTAGCGCACCGACGGCAGCCGCACCTGCGGCACGCCCCGCACGTCGGACTCCTCGGCCAACTCGCGTACCGCCGCGACCAGCGGGTGCTCGCCCGGCTCCAGCTTGCCCTTCGGCAGCGTCCAGTCCCCGTAGCGCGGGCGGTGCACGACGCAGACCTGCACACCGTCGGCGGACGGTCGCCAGGCCACCCCACCGGCCGCCCGGATGCCGGTCACGGCAGCCATCGGGTCCGCCGTCGCCGGGTTGCCCGGTGCCAGGCGGCGGGGAAGCGGGCACGCATCCGGCGTACCGTCTCGCGTTCCCGTTCGGCCAGCCGACCGGCGGTGACCGCCAGCTCGTGGTCGTCCGGCCGGTCGGCGGCGAGGGCCAGCCAGGTGTCCGCGGCGACGGCGGCGTCCTGGTGCTCGCCCAGCACATCCTGGACCCCGGCAAGGGCGCGAGACAGCCGGCGCGCATCCTTGCCGAGCGCCGGGGCGACCGCGTTGACCGCGTACCGGGCCTGTTTGCCCTCCTTGCGCACGGCGTGCCAGCGGTCGTCCGGCGCCAGCGGGTCGAGGCCGTCGACGCCGTCCGGCCCGGTCAGTTGTCGCCAGGCGCGTGCCACCAGCCCGGGCAGCGCCCGCGCGGCCGGGGCGGCCGCCCGGCGGGTGAGCCGGGGGGCGCGGGCGGCCAGCACCAGGGCGTCCACCAGGGCCAGGTAGCGCGCCGAGCGCAGCGCCTCGTGGACCGCGGCCAGGGCCTGCCGCTGCCGTTCGGCGAGCGCCTCGTCGAGCCGGTCCACCGCGCGCGGGTCGAGTGGGCTGAGCGGATCGGTGGTCGCGGTGCGCCGCAGCCGGTCGCGCAGCACCTCGGCGTCGCGGGCCGCGCCGAGCACGCCGGCCAGCCAGCGCAGCTCAGCCCGCAGCGGGCGGGACCAGCTCCTGCGGACCAGCGGCGCGAAGGTGCGCAGGTCGGTGCGGAGCCGCCGGCAGGCGACCCGCATCTGGTGGACGGCGCTGTCACCGCCGCCGCCCGGGGCGTGCAGCCGCACCAGCGGGTCGTGCGCGAGCAGGCGGCGTACCTCCTTTCGGACCGCCTCGGTCACCACGTCCCCGGCGCTCGGGTCGGCCGGCAGCCCGGACGGCGCGACCAGGTCCGGCTCGGCCTGTGCCGCCGCGCCCAGCGCCCGCACGTGCTTCGGAATGAACGCCCCGTGCCGCGCGCCGGCCTCCCGCAGAACCACGCCGATCCGGTCCAGCAGTTCGCGGTCGCCGGCCTTGAGCTCCGCCTCCAGCTCGCGGAAGGTGTCGGTGGTGGCGCCGGCGTCGTCGAGCACGGTCACCCGGTCGTCCACCACCTCGGCGAGCACCGTGCCGGCGCCGTCGCGCACCTCGTGGGCGTGCCGGACCGTACGCACCACCGTCACCGGCGCCAGCGGCGCGCCCCGGTGCAGGGCGGTGACCAGCTCCACCAGCTCCGGCGGCGGTTGTCCGACCGGCCCGGGACGGGAGATCTCGTGCCGGACACCGGGCGTCGACGTGGGCAGCTTCACCGTCCAGGGCAGATCGTCGCCCCGGCGGTGGCGCAGCGAGGCGCCGGCCCGGGCAAGCCGCAGGTCGACGGTGTCGAGGTAGCGGGCGACCAGCGTCACCGGCGGCAGCGCGCGGACCTCGCCACCGGCCGGGGAGGTGGCGGACAGGTCCGGCAGCACGTAGGCGTCGTCCACCTCGTGCTTCTGCTCCTCCTCCACCATCAGCTCAGCCTATGCCGCGACCCGGTCAGCCGGCGGTGCCACCGACCCGGTGCAGCAGCAGTTCCTGGAGATGCTCCCGGGTCTCCTCGTCCCCGCCGGCACGCCGGCTCCAACAGCCGTCACCGGCCAGCTCGAACGCGTCCACGTCGGGGCTCATCGCCATGGTCAGCACCCGGTCCAGCTCGGCTCGGGCCACCGGGTCGCTCACCTGCACCAGCGCCTCCACCCGCCGGTCCAGGTTGCGGTGCATCAGATCCGCCGAGCCCATCCAGAACTCGGCGTTGCCGTTGTTGCCGAACCGGAAGATGCGGGAGTGCTCCAGGAACCGGCCGAGGATCGAGCGGACGCGGATGTTCTCCGACAGCCCCGGCACCCCCGGACGCAGCGTGCACATTCCCCGGATGAGCAGGTCGACGTGCACGCCGGCCTGGGAGGCCCGGTACAGCGCGTCGGTCACGCCCTCGTCGACCAGCGAGTTGACCTTGAACTGGACGAGACCGGGCATGCCCAGCCGGACGTGCGAGATCTCCCGCTCGATCCGCTCGATCAGGCCGCTGCGGATGCCCTGCGGGGCGACCAGCAGCCGCCGGTACGCGGTCTGCCGGCTGTAGCCGGTGAGCACGTTGAACAGGTCGGTGAGGTCGGCGCCGACCTCCGGGTCGGCGGTGAGCATGCCGAAGTCCTCGTACAGCCGCGCGGTCTTCGGGTGGTAGTTGCCGGTGCCGATGTGGCAGTAGCGGCGGATCTGGTTGCCCTCCTGCCGGACCACCAGCGCGGTCTTGCAGTGCGTCTTCAGGCCGACCAGGCCGTACACGACGTGACACCCGGCGCGTTCCAGGGTGCGCGCCCAGCCGATGTTGGCCACCTCGTCGAAGCGGGCCTTCACCTCCACCAGCACCACCACCTGTTTGCCGGCGGCGGCCGCGTCGACCAGGGCGTCGACGATCGGCGAGTCGCCGCTGGTGCGGTACAGGGTCTGCTTGATGGCCAGCACGTTCGGGTCGGCGGCGGCCTGCTCGATGAAGCGCTGCACGCTGGTGGCGAACGAGTGGTACGGGTGGTGCACCAGGATGTCCCCGTCGCGCAGGGTGGCGAAGACGCTGCGCGGCACCTCACCCTCGGCGAGCCGGGGATGGGTGGCCGGCACGAACGGCGGTTCCTTGAGGTCCGGCCGGTCCGCCTCGCCGTAGACCTGCCAGAGCGCGGAGAGGTCCAGCAGCCCGGGGACCCGCAGCACGTCCTGGTCGTCCATGTCCAGTTCCCGCACGAGCAGGTCCAGCATGTGATCGGAGATCGACGCGGCCACCTCCAGCCGGACCGGCGGGCCGAACCGACGCCGCGCCAGCTCCCGTTCCAGGGCCTGGAGCAGGTCCTCGTCGCGGTCCTCGTCGACCTCCACCTCGGCGTTGCGGGTGACCCGGAAGAGGTGACACTCGACCACCTGCATGCCGCTGAACAGCTGCCCCAGGTGCACCGAGATCAGGTCCTCCACCGGCACCATCCGCACGCCCGGCTGGTCCCGGTCCACGCGTACGAAGCGGGGGACGTTGTTGGGCACCTTCACCCGGGCGAACAGCTCCGAACCGCCGTCCGGGTCGCGGACCGCCACCGCCAGGTTCAGCGACCGCCCGGAGATGTACGGGAACGGGTGCGCCGGGTCCACCGCGAGCGGGGTCAGCACCGGGAAGATGTGCTCCCGGAAGTAGGTGCGCAGCCGCTCCCGCTCGGCGTCGCCCAGGTCGCCCCAACGCAGGATGCGGATGCTTTCGTCGGCCAGCTTGGGCAGCACGTCGTCGACGAAGCACGCGGCGTGCCGGGCGACCAGCTCGGCGGTCCGCTCGGCGATCAGCTCCAGCTGGGTCCGCAGGGGCAGCCGGTCGCCGCCGCGTACCGGAAGGCCGGCGGAGAGCCGTCGCTTCAGCCCCGCGATCCGCACCATGTAGAACTCGTCGAGGTTGCTGGCGAAGATGGCGAGGAACTTGGCCCGCTCCAGCAGCGGGGTGCGCTGGTCCTCGGCGAGCGTGAGCACCCGGGCGTTGAAGTCGAGCCACGACAGCTCCCGGTTGAGGAACCGGTCCTCCGGCAGTGGCGCGGGAACCGGCGGTTCGTCCGGCTCGCCGCCGGCCGGCCGTCCCTCGGGCCTGGTCGGCCGCAGCCCACCGGCCGCCGGGCCGTCCGTCTCGGTGGACGAGACGGCGGAGTCGAGGACCTCGTCCAGCCCGGAGGAGGCCGCGGCCGGGTCGGTGTCGTGCGCGTCGGCGCGGGCGGCGCCGGCCCGCTCGGCGCGGACCTGCCGGAATCGGCCGTCGCCGCCGCGTGTGCGGGCGCCGTTGCGGGGGACGGCTGGGTCGGTGGCGGGCGTGCCGGCCGGGTGCTCGCGAGGGGTGCTCACCCGCTCATAATCACCCGATCCGGGTTAACGCAAAATGAACTTGGCCTCGCCGGTTCAGCTCATCGTCGGCAATGTCACCCGGACGACCTCGCCGTCTGAATCCGTGTCGACGCGAACCCGCTGGCCGAGCCGGAGCAGCCGCAGCCCGGAGGCGTCGAAGGCCCGGGCGGGAAAGCGCAGCTCGGTGCCGTCGTCGAGCAGCAGAACTCCGCTGCGCGTCGCCGCGTCGTAGCTGGCCACCGTGCCTTGCATGCTTGGCACCGTACACCGGCGGGTCAGCCCGCGGAGCGGGCCGGGCAGCCGGCGGCGAGCAGCGCGGCGGTACGCGGTCCCAGCCCGAGCCGGGCGGCGGCGGCCAGGTCGGCGGCGGTGTCCACGTCCCGGCGCAGGCTGGGCCAGTCGCCGTTCAGGGGCAGCGCCCCGCTGGCCGTGTGCGCCGCCGCCGAGCCCATTCCGAACCGCGGGTCCAGGGCGATGCCCGGCGGCGCCGTGAGCAGCACCGTGCCCTCGCCCGGTGCGTCCGGCACGAACCGGCGTACCCCCGCTCGGCCGGCCCGCGCCGCGAGCAGCGCGCCGGCCAGCTCGGCCGGGCGCAGCGCCGGCAGGTCGGCGGTGAGCCCCGCCACCCACCCGGCGGGCACGCCCGCCGCGCCGTGCCGGAACGCGGCGTTCAGACCGGCGTCCGGCTCGTCGGGTCGCACCCGCGCGCCGGCGGTCCGCGCCGCCACCGCCACCCGGGCGTCGTCGGTCACCACCAGAACCTCGGCGACCGCCGGGCAGGCCAGCACCGCGCGGAGCGTGTCGGCCGCCAGCGCCAGCGCCAGCTCCTCGTGCGGTACGCCGGAAAGGGCGCCCCGCAGCCGGCTCTTGGCTGCGGTCAGACGCTTCACCGGCACGACCACGGCCCACCCCGGTTGACTCACGTCGGCAATCCTGCCAGCCGGACGGCGGGACCCTCGCTGGCCGTACCGGGGGCGAGCAGGCATGATTTCCGCTGCGGGCGTCGTGAACGGGGTTCGCGGCGGGGTCGGGCGGGACGAGGAGGCACAGTGGCACGGCGGAGGCTGGGGTTCTGGCAATGGTTCGCCGTGGCGCTGGTGAAGCCGGTGATGACCGTCTGGACCCGGCGCACGTGGCGCGGCATGGAGCACCTCGGCCGGGACGGCGGCGTCATCATCGTCGCGAACCACATCTCGCACGCCGACCCGCTGGTCTCCGCGCACTTCATCTTCGACTCCGGGCGGTGGCCGCAGTACCTGGGCAAGGCCAGCGTGTTCCGGGTGCCGGTGGTCGGCTGGATCCTGCGCCGGTGCCGGCAGATTCCGGTCGAGCGGGGCACCGTGGACGCGGTCCGCTCGCTGGACGCGCTGGTCGCCGCGCTCGACGAGGGCGGCGCGGTGGTGATCTACCCGGAGGGCACCACCACCCGGCAGCCGGAGCTGTGGCCGATGAAGGCCAAGACCGGCGCGGCCCGGTTGGCGCTGGCCACCGGTGCGCCCGTGGTGCCACTGGTGATGTGGGGGCCGGAGCGGATCTTCGACCCGCGGACCACCCGGCTCAGCCTGCGTCCGCGGATCCCGGTGACCGTGGTCGCCGGCGAACCGGTCGACCTGAGCCGGTGGGCGGACGCCCCGCCGACGCGAGCCACTCTCGAGGGGATGTCGGACGCCATCATGCTGCGGCTGCGGGACATGCTCGCCGAGATCCGTGGCGGCACCCCGCCGCCGCTCTGGGAACGGCCGGCCCGACCGTCCGCCGAGCGCCAGCAGGGTGGTGTCGCGTGAACGGGCACAGCACGGGCCACGTCGCGGTGCTCGGCGCCGGCTCCTGGGGCACCGCGTTCGCCAAGATCCTCGCCGACGCGGGGCGGGACGTGACGGTGTGGGCGCGGCGCGCGCCGGTGGCCCAGAGCATCCGCACCGAGCGCCGGAACCCGGAGTACCTGCCGGACCTGCTGCTGCCGGCCCGGGTCACCGCCACCCACGACGCGGTCGAGGCGATCACCGGCGCCGAGCTGGTGGTGCTGGCCGTGCCGTCGCAGACCCTGCGCGGCAACCTCGCCGAGTGGGCCGGGCACCTGCACCCGGACGCCACCCTCGTGTCGCTGATGAAGGGCATCGAGCTGGGCACCACCAGCCGGATGAGCGAGGTCATCGTGGAGACCGCCGGTGTGGCTGCGGACCGCGTGGTCGTGGTCTCCGGTCCGAACCTGGCCCCGGAGATCGCCGCCGAGCAGCCGGCCGCCACCGTGGTCGCCGGAACGAACAGCCACCGCACCACGCTCGTGCAGGCGTCGATCCGGACTCCCTACCTGCGCCCGTACACCAATGACGACGTGATCGGCTGCGAGCTGGGCGGGGCGGTCAAGAACGTGATCGCCCTGTCGTACGGCATCGCCACCGCGATGGGCTTCGGTGACAACACTCGGGCCATGTTGATGACCCGCGGGCTGGCCGAGACGGCCCGCCTGGGTGTGGCGCTCGGCGCGGACCCGATCACCTTCGCCGGCCTGGCGGGCATGGGCGACCTGGTCGCCTCCTGCTCGTCCCCGCTGGCCCGGAACCGCACCTTCGGGGAGCATCTGGGCCGGGGCGAGACGCTGGAGCAGGCCCAGGCCGCCACCCGGCAGACCGCCGAGGGCGTGAAGAGCTGCCTGGCGATCCGCGACCTGGCGCGGGCGCACGGTGTCGAGATGCCGATCACCGAGCAGGTCGAGCGGATCTGCCACGAGGGGATGGATCCCCGCCTCGCCGTGGACACCCTGATGAGCCGGACAGCCAAACCCGAGTCGTACGAGTGAGGACCCGATGAGCGATCTGGGAGACGGCACCCGCTGTGTGCACGCCGGGCTGCCCGAGCCGGCACCAGGTGACCCCTTCCTGCCCGGGCCGGTCTTCGCCGCGCCGTACCACCTCGACCCGTGGCAGGGCCCGGCCGGCTCACCGAACGGCTACGGCCGCCCCGACAACCCCACCCGGCGGCTGCTGGAGTCGGCCGTGGGTGAGTTGGAAGGCGGCGACTGCCGGGTCTTCGCCACCGGTCAGGCGGCCATCACCGGGGTGCTGTTGACCCTGCTGCGCCCGGGGGACACCGTGGTGCTGCCCACCGACGGATACTTCCCGGTCCGGGCGTTCGCCACCGATGTGCTGGAGGCGATCGGCGTCCGGGTGCTGTTCGTCCCGACCGTCGGGCCGTACCCGTCGCTGGAGGGCGTCCGGCTGGTGCTGGTGGAGACCCCGGCCAACCCGGGCCTGGACGTGGTCGACGTGGCCGCCCTGGCCGAACGGGCGCACGCCGCCGGCGCACTGCTCGCGGTGGACAACACCACGGCGACCCCGCTCGGCCAGCGTCCGCTGGACTTCGGGGCCGACCTGGTGGTCGCCTCGGGTACGAAGGCGCTCACCGGCCACTCCGACCTGCTGCTGGGCTACGTGGCCAGCCGGTCCGCCGAACTGATCGAGGCAGTGACGCGCTGGCGTACCACCACAGGTTCGGTGCCGGGCGCGTTCGATGCCTGGTTGGCCCACCGCTCGCTGGGCACGCTCGACCTGCGGCTGGCCCGGCAGAGCGCGAACGCCGCCGCGGTCGCCGATCTGCTCGCCGGCCGGCCGGACGTGACCGGCCTGCGGTGGCCGGGGCGTACCGACGACCCGGCGTACCCGGTGGCCTCGGCGCAGATGCGCCGGATGCCGGGGGTGCTCTCGTTCGACCTGGGCGACGCCGACCGGGTGAGCCGCTTCGTCGAGGCTGCCCGACTGGTGGTGGCGGCCACCAGCTTCGGTGGCCTGCACACCACCGCGGACCGGCGGGCGCAGTGGGGCGACGACACCGCCCCCGGCTTCGTTCGACTCTCCTGCGGGGTGGAGGACACGGTCGATCTGGTGGCCGACATCGCCGCCGCGCTGGACACCGCCGGACGGGCCTGAGATATCGTGTCGGCGGCCCGCACCGGCGGGCCGCGACCGGAGGAGGTGAGTCCGATCCGTCAGTCGACAGGACCGGCGCTTCCTCCCGTGTCCCCGCCGCGGTAGCGGCCACGGGAGCGCCGGTGAGCGTTTCCCGGAGGTATCCCATGGCAGCACCGTTTTCCACCGACCGGCCGGCCCTCGTGCACCGGCTGCGCACCGCCGGCTGCGTCTACGCCGAGGACGAGGCCGACCTGCTGCTGGCTGCGGCCGACACCCCGGCGGCGTTGGCCGACCTGACCGAGCGTCGGGTGGCCGGCGAACCGCTGGAGCATCTGCTCGGCTGGGCGGAGTTCTGCGGTCTGCGGATCGCCGTCGCCGCGGGCGTCTTCGTGCCTCGGGGGCGCACCGCGCTGCTCGTCGAGGCGGCCGCCGCGGTGACCGGTCCGGCGCCGGCCGTGGTCGACCTCTGCTGCGGCTCCGGGGCCACCACGGTCGCGTTGGCGCACCGGCTCGCGCCGCGCTGGCTGGCCGCCGCCGACATCGACCCGGCGGCCGTGGCGTGCGCCCGCCGCAACCTCGCCGGACTGGCCGCCGAGGTGTTCGAGGGTGACCTGTTCGCGCCGTTGCCCCCGCACTGGAGGGGCCGTTTGGACCTGGTGGTGGCCAACGCCCCGTACGTGCCGACCGCCGCGGTGGCGCTGATGCCCGCCGAGGCGCGGCTGCACGAGGCCCCGGTGGCCCTCGACGGCGGGCCGGACGGGCTCGCCGTGCTGCGCCGGGTGGCCGCCGGCGCGGTCCGGTGGCTGGCGCCCGGTGGACACCTCGCGGTGGAGGTCAGCGCCGGGCAGGCGGACACGCTCTGCGCGGCGTTCGACGCCCTCGGTCTCGAGCCGAGCGTGCGGCACGACGAGGACCTGGATGCCACCGCCGTGACCGCCCGCCGCCCGGCCTGAACCCGCCCGCCGCCCGGCCTGAACCCGCCCGCCGCCCCGCCTGAACCCGCCCGCCGTAGCCCGCTGACCACGGCCCGCTGACCGCCTCCGCGGCCCGGGCACGTGGCGTCGCTCAGCCCATCGCAGCGGCCGGCCCTCGTCGGAGGGCGCGGGCTGGCCGTACCCCTTGTTCGTCCTTTGCTCCGCTTCAACGGGCGCAACAGAAAGACACCCACAGTGTCGCGCCGGTTGAAGCAGAGCAAAGGATGCGCGGAAGCACCTCGGGGGCACCGGGACAGCAGCGCGGGCAGCAGAGCAGTCCGGCAGCGGAGCCGCCAACGAACGGCACCGAGGCGAAGTCCCGCGACATGCGACCTCGCCGCGATCAGCGATGCCAGCGGGTGTCCCCACCCGGCCGGGGAGGCCGGGCGTGGCGGGGGAGCGGTGTTGGCACTAGCCTCGGCTCACACTCATGACGGCGGAGGGCGGTTTCGGTGGGCAGCGCAGGGGTGCCGGTGGTCGTCGGGCTGGACAACGGCGGGACCAGCAACAACGCCACCGTGCTGACGGTGGACGGCCGGTTCCTGGTGGACGGTCTGCTGGAGATCCCCAGCGAGGTGCGGGCCGGCCCGGACGCCGCGATCGAGGCGCTGGCCCGGGCGCTGGACGGCGCTCTGGCGCAGACCGGCGTGCCCCGCGAGCTGGTCCGGGCGGTGGGGCTGGACACTCCGGGCCCGGCCAGTGCCACCGGCGTCATCTCGTCGCGTGGCTCGACCAACTTCTCCCAGCCGGCCTGGCGTGGCTTTGACGTGCGGGGCGCGCTGGAGCGGCGGCTGGGCCTGCCGGTGGTCTACCACAACGACGGCAACGCGGCCGCGCTCTACGCCCACCACGTGTACTTCGGCGCCGAGGCGATGAACCGGTCGTCGGTCTCCGCGATCGTCGGCACCGGCCTGGGCGGCGGCGTTGTCGAGGGCGGGCGCGTGATCGCCGGCGCGGCCGGGATGGCCGGCGAGCTGGGTCACGTGCACATCCCGCTGACCGGGCTGCTCGGCCCGGAGCAGCCGGAGCCCACCTGCGCCTGCGGCTTCACCGGGGACGTCGAGAGCGTCGCCTCGCTGACCGGCATCGAACGCAACCTGCTGCCGTACTGGCTGACCCGGTACCCCGACCACCCGCTCGCCGCCGAGCCGGTCGCCCGCGCGGCGAAGCTGGTCCGCGGCTACGGCGAGCAGGGGGACCCGCTGGCCCGGGACCTCTTCACCCAGCAGGCGATGGCGCTGGGTCGGCTGTTCACCGTGGCGGCCAACTTCACCGACCCGCACGCGTACTTCGTCGGCGGTGGGGTGGTGGAGGCGGCGCCGGAGTTCCGCGACTGGTTCCTGGCGACCGTCCGCGAGCACACCGTGCTCCGCGAGGAGCAGGCCGCCGTGGCCACCTTCGCCCTGGTGCCGGAGCGGGACATGGCCGGCGCCCGGGGCGTGGCCATCGCCGCCCTGGAGGCACTGCGCGCCGTACCGGAGTCCAGCCCGCTGGTCGCGTGAGCCGCCGGTCAGCGCCGGGGCGGGGCCTGGGCGAAGGCGGTCCAGGCGGCCGGCGGGAAGAGCAGGGCCGGGCCGGTCGGGTCCTTGGAGTCGCGGACGGCCACCAGCCGCGGGATCGCGGCCACCTCCACGCAGGCGCCCTGGTCGCCGCTGCGGCTGCTCTTGCGCCACGCCGCCGCGGCCAGCGCCGCTGTGATCGTCGGTGTCATGTCCTACCGTCCCTTCAGGAGTGTCAGGAGCTGCTTGCGGCTGTCCGCCGGGCTGAGCGCCACGCTCCGCAGGTGCTCCATGATCTTGGTGCAGGTACGCGTTTCGCCGGCACGGTCGAGGATCATCTGGCCGGCGACGGTCTCCACCGAGGCGATGATCGGGTCCTCCGGGTCGGCGAACTCCAGGATGTGCAGCGAGCCCCGGGTGCCCCGGTGGTAGCCGGCCGAGAGCGGGATCACCTGGACGGAGATGTTCGGCAGCTCGGCCATCTTCACCAGATGGCGCAACTGCCCGTCCATCACGGACTGGTCGCCGACCGGGCGGAGTAGCGCGCCCTCGTCGATGATCGCGTCGAGGATGGGCGGGTCGTCGCCGGTGAGCCGCTGTTGCCGATCGAGGCGGACCTTGACCCGCTGCTCCACCAGGTCGTCGCCGAGGGTGTGCGGGCCGCCGCGCATCACCCCACGGATGTAGTCGGCGGTCTGCAGCAGGCCGGGCACCACCGAGGGCTCGAAGTTGGCGATGGCGGTGGCCTCGGCCTCCAGAGCGATGAAGTCGATGGTGCGCGGGTCCAGCAGGTAGGAGTACGACACCCACCAGCCCGGCTTGCGGGCGTCCTTGGCGAGCTGCACCGCGGCGGCCACCTCGTCGGCGCCCACCCCGTACGAGGTGAGCAGGGCGCGCACGGTGGCCGGGCTGATCAGTGTCTGCGCGTTCTCGTACCGCGAGAGGGTGCTGCGGGTGCTGTTGATCTCATCCGCGGCGGTCTCGAGCGTCAGCCCGGCGGCTTCCCGGTGGTGGCTCTACACGTGTCAATCTGTCATCGCGTCCTCACTGCCGGTTGTCGTGGCGACGGTGGCGGTGAGCGACCGGAGGGGATGGGGCGCGCGGCGATCGGGTTTCTCCCCCGTACCCGATCGTCGCGTGCCACCGCCATCCCGGCCCGCCGGAAGGAGACGACGTGCGTACCGGTCCGGAGCCCCCCGCCGTACACCCGGACGGCCGACAATGACCCGCTTCCTGGTGGTGCTCACCGACGTGCGTGCCGTCGAGGGCATCGAGCGCAACGAGCGGACGGCACCCGAGCGGCGCCGGCAGGTGGTCGGTGCCAGCAGTCGGGAGGCCGCCGACCGGATCGCCGGCGCGTTCATGGCCCTGGGCATGGTGCGGGCCGGCCGCCAGCGCGTGAAGGTGATCGCCGTCGGTCGCCGGCACGCCCGGGACTGACGCGCCAGCACCGGCCGGCGTCGCGCCGCCGGTCAACATCCCATCACGCACCGTATATCCTCTGTTGACCGATTGCCGTGTCGAGCCGCGGCTCGCCGGGTATCGCCTCGCCCTACCGCCACGCACAGTAAGGTCAACCGGGTGAGCGCCATCGGCGAGCACGACCAGCCGCAGTCGCGTACGAAGAGGTGACCGGAGTGACCACCCCAGGCAAGACCCGCGTGGCGATCGTCTTCGGCGGCCGCAGCCCGGAGCACGGCATCTCCTGCGTCAGCGCCGGCAGCGTGTTCGGCGCGCTCGACCCCGACGAGTACGAGGTGGTGCCCGTGGGCATCACCCGGGCCGGCCAGTGGGTGCTGACCAACGGCGACCCCGCGCAGCTCGCGATCAACTCCCGCCAACTGCCCGAGATCACCGCCGAGTCCGGAGCGGACATCGTGCTGCGTGCCGACCCGACCGGCAACGGGCTGATGGTGCTCGACCCGACCGAGGGCCCTCGCGCGCTGGCCGACGTGGACGTGGTCTTCCCGGTGCTGCACGGCACGTACGGCGAGGACGGCACCATCCAGGGAATGCTGGAGATGGCCGGCATCCCCTACGTCGGGGCGAACGTGTTCGCCTCCGCCGCCGCGATGGACAAGGAGTTCACCAAGAAGCTCTGCGCGGTCGAGGGCATCCCGGTCGGCCCGTACGCGGTGCTGCGCAACGGGATGACGCTCAGCGACCAGGACCGGGAGCGGCTCGGCCTGCCGGTCTTCGTCAAGCCCTCCCGGGCCGGCTCGTCGTTCGGCATCACCCGGGTCACCGACTGGGCGCAGCTGGACGAGGCGGTCGCCACCGCCCGGCAGTTCGACCCGAAGGTCATCATCGAGGCCGCGATCGTCGGCCGCGAGATCGAGTGCGGCGTGCTGGAGGGGGAGGCCGGCGGTTCGCCGGAGGCGTCCGTGCTGGCCGAGGTGCGCGTCGTCGCCGACCACGACTTCTACGACTTCGAGGCGAAGTACCTCGACGACTCCTGCGAGTACGACATTCCGGCCGGGCTCCCGGAGAGGGTGACCCGCCAGGTGCAGGAGTACGCCGTCCGCGCGTTCACCGCGCTGGACTGCGCCGGCCTGGCCCGGGCCGACTTCTTCGTCACCCCCGAGCTGGACGTCTACCTCAACGAGATCAACACCATGCCCGGGTTCACGCCGACGTCGATGTTCCCGCGCATGTGGGCGGCGTCCGGCCTGGAGTATCCGAAGCTGGTCAACCGCCTGATCCGCACCGCCCAGCGGCGCGGCGTCGGCCTGCACTGAGCCGTGGCCGCCGGCCGGCCCGCGACGCCCCGCTCAGGCGGAACGTCGTCGGGTCAGGCCCGGCAGCCGGCGGGAACGTCGCCGCCGGAGGGCACCGAGGCGACGATCGCGCTGGAGACCGGCGCCACCCACTGCAACGGCTGCTCGAAGGAGCGTGGGACGCGCACCGTCACCGGCGTCTCCCGGTCGACCGCGGTGAGCACGGTTGCGTCGCCCTGCTCGACGGAGTGCCAGCAGACCCGGTTGACCGTCCAGACCTCGTCGGTGGGCGGGATGGCCGGCTCGGTGCCGCCGCAGGCCACGGTGATCGCGGGATCGCCGTACGCGGCGTTCTGCTCCGGACCTGCGGTGACCGGGCGCTGCGCCCGGTCGCGGATGGTCGGCGGCAGTTGGGAGAGCAGGGCACGGCACACCGTGGCCGGGCGGGCGGCCAGCGCCGGGGCGGCCATCTCCACCGGAGCGGTGGACTGCACCCGGGCGGCGGTGGGGCTCGGCGCGGCGGCCGGCTCGGCCGGGGAGAGCCTGGTGAAGGCCAGCACGGCCACCAGCAGCGTGACCGGCAACGCGATCAACGTGGCGAGCAGGGCCGCGCCTCGGATGGTCCGGTCCCGGCCAGCCGGCGCGTCGCCGGCCGGCTCGGCCGGCTCGCGGATACCGTCAGCCGGCTCGGGCGTACCGTCGCGCGTCCCGTCGAGCCGGTCGTCGTTCTCAGCGGCGGAGGAGGTAGCCATCTCGTCCACTTACAGCCGCACCACCGAACACGTGAGGGTGCGAGTGATGCCGGGCACCATCTGCACCTTGCTGACAATGAGTTTCCCGAGCTCGTCGACGGTGTTCGCCTCGGTGAGGACGACCACGTCGTACGGCCCGGTGACGGCGTCGACGCGTACCACGCCGGCAAGGTCCGCGATGAGACCGGCCACGTCACGTGCGCGGCCGACCTCGGTCTGGATGAGGATGTACGCCTGTACCACGACTCGACCTCCGTCCGTCGCCGCCCAGGGGCGGCCCGAAGGGTGAAACTACCTTACGGACCAGGTCTGATCCCTATCGGTGGTCAAGGAGCAGCAGTGAGCGAGCACGGCGGTGCCGGGCAGAACGTACGGAACGCCGGCGGTGTCGCCAGCGTGGGCGGGATCGGCGAGTTCGGATTGATCGGGCGGATCACCGCCCGCCTGTCGGTCGGACCGACGACCCTGCTCGGCCCAGGGGACGACGCGGCGGTGGTGGCCGCCCCGGACGCCCGGGTCGCCGCCTCCACCGACGTGCTGGTCGACGGCCGGCACTTCCGGCGGGACTGGTGCTCCGCCCGGGACGTCGGACACCGGGCCGCGGCGGCCAACCTGGCTGACATCGCCGCGATGGGCGCCACACCGACCGCCCTGCTGGTCGCCCTCTGCATGCCGGCGGACCTGGAGACCAGTTGGGCCGAGGAGTTGGCCGACGGGCTGGCCGCGGAGGCGGCCACGGTCGGCGCGAGCGTGGTCGGCGGGGACATGTCGTCCAGCCCGACCCTGACCGTCGCGGTCACCGCGCTGGGCGACCTCGGCGGCCGTCCGCCCGTGGTGCGCTCCGGCGCCCGCCCCGGTGACGTGCTGGCCCTGGCCGGCCGCACCGGGTACGCGGCGGCCGGCCTGACCGTGCTCACCCGCGGCTTCCGCACCCCCCGGCTGCTGGTGGAGGCGTACCGGAGGCCGCAGGTGCCGTACTCGGCCGGACCGCAGGCCGCCAGGCTCGGCGCCACCTCGATGATCGACGTGTCGGACGGGCTGCTCGCCGACCTCGGGCACGTGGCGGCGGCCAGCGGGGTGGCGATCGACGTGCGCCGGGACGCGTTCGAGGTGCCCCGGCAGATGGCCGACGCCGCGCAGGCGCTCGGCGTCGACCCGTACACCTGGATCCTGGCCGGCGGCGAGGATCACGCGTTGGCCGCGACCTTCCCCCCGGCGGTGGCGTTGCCGGCGGACTGGCGGGCGATCGGCCTGGTCACGGCCGGTGCCGGGGTCACCGTCGATGGCGGCCCCTACGAGGGGCCGAGGGGCTGGGACCACTTCCGGTGAGGTCCCGCGCCCGCCGTACCCTGGATACCGTGAGTGAGATCGAGATCCGGGTGGTGCGGTTCGACGCGCCGGTGGCGCAGCAGTTGATCCGCGACGCGCTGGCCGACCTCGGCGCCCGCTACGGCGGTACCGGCGACGACACCCCGGTGGACGCGGCCGAGTTCGTGCCGCCGGACGGCGCGTTCCTCGTCGCCTACCTGGCCGGCGAGCCGGTCGGCTGTGGCGGTTGGCGCAGCCACGGCGCGGACACCGCAGAGCTGAAGCGGATGTACACCGCCCCGGCGGCCCGTGGGCGGGGCGTTGCCCGGAGGGTGCTGGCGGCCGTCGAGCGCTCGGCCCGTGAGCAGGGCCGCAAGCGGATGGTCCTGGAGTGCGGGGACAGGCAGCCCGAGGCGATCGCCATGTACAACTCCGCCGGCTACGAGCAGATCCCGAACTTCGGCTTCTACAAGGACGCGGAGGGCTGCGTCTCCTTCGGCCGCACCCTCTGACCCGGACGGTCGCCGACCGAGCGCCCGGTGGCCGACGTTCAGCCGGTGGTGATCCGGATCTGGGCGGCGGCCCGGGCGGCCGCCGCGGTCGCCTCGGCCGGGTCGGCGCCCCAGGCCAGCACCTGGCCGCTGCGCCGCGCCGACGAGGTGACCTCGGCCACCCGGTCACCCACCGTCACGCCCACCCCGACGTCCAGCACGCCGGGCACCCGGCTGGCCGCGCGTACCCCGTCCACGGCGGTGACGGCGCCGGGCGGAGCGAGCAGGAACTCTACGGCCGCCGCGCCGCGCGGGCCGGCCGGCAGCGCCGGGCGTTCCCCCCGGAGCGTGCGCAGGTACGCGGCGACGAAACCGCACTCGTAGGCAACCGAGATCAGTACGGCGATCAGGTCGCCGGGGAGCCGGGCGGCGCACTCCACCAGCGCCGGGCCGGCGTCGGTGCGGATCCACTCGCTGTGCAGCACGCCGGTGCGGAAGCCGGCGGCGCCGGCAAGCCGGGTGGCCACGTCGAGCAGCTCCCGTCGGGCGTCCTCGGGCAGCGCGGACGGCACGGTGTGCCCGGTCTCCACCGGCCGCCCACCGGCCAGCACCCGCTTGTCGGTGACGTTGCAGAAGCGCACCTCGCCCTCGGAGATGAGCAACTCCACGCTGTGCTCGGTGCCGGTCAGCACCTGCTCGGCGAGGACCGCGGTGGGCAGGCCTTCGGCGATGGCGTCGGGCGGCGTCTCCGGATCGGCGCTGGCGGCCCAGGCGGCGGCGACCAGCGCCGAGTCGGTGACGATCTGCACGCCGAGGCTGCCCGCGCGGCGGGTGGGCTTCAGCACGCAGCGCCCGCCCTGCCGGTGGGCGAACCCGGTCGCCTCGGCGGCCGTGTCGACCACCGCGAACGCCGGGTTGGTCAGGCCGGCCGCCGCGGCGAGCAGCCGCATCCGGTGCTTGTCGGTGAAGATCTCGGCGGCCTGCACACCGGCGCCGGGCAGGCCGAGGGCGTCGGCCAGCCGGGCCGCGGCGAGCACGCCGTACTCCTGACCGGGCACCACCAGCCGCGCGGCGGTCAGCCCCGGTTCCCGGGCCAGCAGCGCCGCCGCGTCAAGGCCGGTCTGGTACTCGGCCGCCACCACCCGGGAGACGAACGGCAGCGCGGCGCAGCGCCGCTCAACGTCACGGCGGCGGATGAGGTCGGGTTCCTCGACCACGACCACGCTGCCGGCGGGCAGCAGGTCGCCGAGCCCGCGCAGCAGATCCAGCGCGAAACCCACCATGACCATCTCGTCCCGGCTCAGGTCCAGCTGCACCCGTCACCCCTTCACCCGGGCCGGACCGGACGGCCGGCGCAGCGCGACCCTAACCGGGCGGGCGGCCGGGGCGGCCGCCGCGTCGCGTAGTCGTCAGCGACCCTGGCGCGGACACGACAGAGCCGGCGAACCCGTAGGGGTCCGCCGGCTGAGCCGTACGAGAAGGTGGGTGCTACCGCGTCAGGCGCGGGTGACCTTGCCGGCCTTGATGCACGAGGTGCAGACCTGCAACTTCTTGGTGTTGCCGCCACCGGCCGGGGTACGCACCGACTGGATGTTCGGGTTCCAGCGGCGGTTGGTCCGCCGGTGCGAGTGGGACACGTTGTGGCCGAAGCCCGGTCCCTTGCCACAGACGTCGCACACGCTAGCCACGGGATACTCCTGGGATTGAAACGTTCATGAGGTCGCCGGCAGGCGCTGCCCGGGCAACCTGGTCAGGTTACCCGATGACCCGCCGACCCGGCCAACCGGCCCGGTCGGGCGATCGCCCGCGGCTCGGCCGGCAGGTGCTGGTGCGCCCGTCCGCCGGGTGGTGGGCCGGTCCGGCGGCAACAATACCCGAGGCCACCGTCCCGGCCGCCCGAGCCGGGATCGGCGCCGGAGCCGGGGCGAACGGACACGCCGGACGAGTCCGACGGCTGTCGGCGTGCGCCAGTAGGCTTCTGGCCGTGCTGGACACCCTCGACGCCGCCGCGGTCCGCCGGTGGTGTGCGACCGGGCTGACCGCGCTGAAGCGCCACCAGGGCGAGATCGACGAGCTCAACGTCTATCCGGTGCCCGACGGCGACACCGGCACCAACCTGGTGCTCACCCTCACCTCGGCCCAGCAGGCCCTTGCCATGGACCTGGACACGCTCCCCGACAGCGGTCCGACCGCGCACGGGCACGCGTTGCGGCTGATGGCCCAGGGCGCGCTGCTCGGCGCGCGCGGCAACTCCGGGGTGATCCTCTCGCAGATCCTGCGCGGCTTCGCCGACGCGGCCGCCGCCGTGCCGTCCGTACGCGGCCGGGAGCTGGCCGCCGCGCTGCGCGCCGCCACCGTGGCCGCGTACACCGCGGTCGCCCGGCCGGTGGAGGGCACTCTGCTCACCGTGGTCGGCGCGGCCGCCGCCGCGGCCGAGCGGGCGGACAGCGACGACCTGCCGGTGGTGGCCCGGGCCGCCGCGCGGGCGGCGGCCGAGGCGCTGGCCCGCACGCCGGAGCAACTGCCGGCGCTGGCCCGCGCCGGTGTGGTCGACGCGGGCGGCCGGGGCCTCTGCGTGCTGCTCGACACCCTGGTCGAGGTGCTCACCGGGGAGATCGCCGTGCGCGCCGCGCCGGCGCCGCGCGCCGCCCGGCCCGCCGCCACGGTCGCCCGGGAGACCGGCTCCGAGGAGTACGCCTACGAGGTGCAGTTCCTGCTCGACGCCCCGGCCGAGGCGGTCGCCGGGATGCGCCGGGCGCTGGCGGCGCTAGGGGATTCGCTTGTCGTCGTCGGCGACGGGCGCGAGCCGGAGGGCACCTGGAACGTCCACGTCCACGTCAACGACGTGGGCGCGGCGGTCGAGGCGGGGGTCGCCGCCGGCCGCCCGTACCGGATCTCGGTGACCCGTTTCGCCGACCAGCCCGAGCCGTCGCCCGGCCCGGCCACGGACGGTCGGGCCGCCGTGGTGGTGGCCACCGGCGTCGGGATCGCCGGGCTGTTCGCCGCGGAGGGAGCCACCGTGGTGCCGGGCAACCCGTCCACGGGGGAACTGCTGGACGCGGTGCGCAGCACCGGCGCGGCGCGGGTCGTGGTGCTGCCCAACGACCCGAACACCGAGGCGGTGGCGAGCGCGGCGGCCCGCGAGGCACACCGCTACGGCATCAAGGTGAGCGTGGTGCCGACGCGCTCGCCGGTGCAGGCGCTGGCCGCCCTCGCGGTCCGTGACGGCGCCCGCCGCTTCGAGGACGACGTGATCGCGATGGCCGAGGCGGCGGGCGCCTGCCGCTACGCCGAGGTCTGCCACGCCAGCCGGGAGGCGCTGACCGTCGCCGGCCCGTGCCGCCCGGGGGACGTGCTGGCGCTGGTGGAGGGGGAGGTGCACCTCATCGGCGCCGACCTGACCGACATCTGCGCGGCGGTGGTCGACCGGATGCTCGGCGGCGGCGGGGAGCTGGTCACCCTGCTGGCCGGGGTGGACGCGCCGGCCGGGCTCACCGATGCCGTCCGCGCGCACGTCGCGCGGCGCTGGCCGTTCGTCGAGGTGCAGGCGTTCCCGGGCGGGCAACCGCACTATCCGCTCCTGGTGGGGGTCGAATGAGCGAACCGGCCACGGTGGACACCCCGCTGAAGAAGCTGGTCGGGGACAAGACGGCCAAGGCGCTGGCCGCTCACCTCGACCTGCACACCGCGGGTGACCTCGTCTACCACTTCCCGCGCCGCTACGACGAGCGTGGCGAGCACACCGACATCCGTTCGCTGGACGTCGGCGAGCAGGTCACCGTGCTGGCCCAGGTGCAGCGCACCGCGGTGCGCCCGATGCGCCAACGCCGGGGCAACCTGCTGGAGGTGACCGTCGGCGACGGCTCCGGCGGGTTGCTGACGCTGACCTTCTTCGGCAACCAGGCGTGGCGCGAGCGGGAGCTGCGTCCGGGCCGGTGGGGGTTGTTCGCCGGCAAGGTCACCGAATTCCGGGGCAAGCGCCAGCTCAACGGCCCGGAGTACGTCCTGCTCGGCGAGGGCGGCGACGGCGAGGCGGCGGTCAGCGACGAGATCGAGGAGTTCGCCGGCGCGCTGATCCCCGTCTACCCGGCCGCGGCGGCGGTGCCGACCTGGGTGATCGCCCGCTGTGTGCGGGTCGTGCTGGACACCTTCACCCCGCCGGAGGATCCGGTGCCGGCCACGGTGCGGGCCAGCCGCAACCTGGTCGGGTTGGGCAGCGCGCTGCGGGAGATCCACCGGCCGAGCAGCAAGGAGGATCTCTACCGGGCGCGGCACCGGCTCAAGTGGGACGAGGCGTTCGCCGTCCAGCTGACGCTGGTGCAGCGCAAGCACCGGGCCGCCGACTGGCCGGCCCGACCCCGCCCGGCGCACCCGGGTGGGCTGCTGGACGCCTTCGACGCCCGGCTGCCGTACGAGCTGACCGCCGGCCAGCGCGACGTCGGCGTGGAGATCGCCGCCGACCTGGCCGCCCCGCACCCGATGCACCGGTTGTTGCAGGGCGAGGTGGGCTCGGGCAAGACGGTGGTGGCGTTGCGGGCGATGCTCCAGGTGGTGGACGCGGGCGGCCAGGCGGCGCTGCTGGCGCCCACCGAGGTGCTGGCCGCACAGCACCACCGCGGCATGCTCGACCTCCTCGGGCCGCTCGGGCGGGCCGGCGAACTGGATTCCGCCGAGCACGCCACCCGGGTGGAGCTGGTCACCGGTTCGCTGGGCGCGGCCGCTCGCCGCCGGGCGCTCGGCGAGGTGGCCACCGGCGCCGCCGGCATCGTGCTCGGCACCCACGCGCTGCTCTACGAGGGTGTGGACTTCGCCGACCTCGGCCTGGTGGTGGTCGACGAGCAGCACCGCTTCGGGGTGGAGCAGCGCGACGCGCTGCGGGCCAAGGCCGAGCAGCCGCCGCACGTGCTGGTGATGACGGCCACCCCGATCCCGCGCACGGTGGCGATGACGGTCTACGGCGACCTGGAGGTCTCCACCCTCTCCCAGCTGCCCCGGGGGCGCTCGCCGATCGCCTCGCACGTGGTGCCGGCCGCCGAGAAACCGGCCTTTTTGGACCGGGCCTGGCGCCGGCTGCGCGAGGAGGTGGCCGCCAGCCATCAGGCGTACGTGGTCTGCCCGCGAATCGGAGAGGGGCCGGTCAGCGACGAGGAGCCGCCGCCGGTGGACGACAACGGCCGCCGGCCACCGCTGGCGGTGACCGAGGTGGCCCCGCTGCTGGCTGAGGGGCCGCTGCACGGGCTGCGGATCGGGGTGCTGCACGGCCGGCTGCCGGCCGACGAGAAGGACGCGGTGATGCGCTCCTTCGCCGCCGGCGACCTGGACGTGCTGGTGGCCACCACCGTGGTCGAGGTGGGTGTGGACGTACCCAACGCGACCGTGATGATCGTGCTGGACGCCGACCGCTTCGGTGTCTCCCAACTGCACCAGCTGCGCGGTCGGGTCGGCCGGGGCGCCGCGGCGGGGCTCTGCCTGCTGGTCAGCGAGGCGGCTGAGGGGTCGCCGGCCCGGGAACGGCTGGACGCCGTCGCCTCCACCAGCGACGGTTTCAAGCTCGCCGAGCTGGATCTGGAGCAGCGTCGTGAGGGCGACGTGCTGGGCGCCACCCAGTCCGGGCGCCGCTCACACCTGCGGCTGCTGTCCCTGCTGCGCGACGCCGACCTGATCCGCGACGCCCGCGCCGAGGCGATCGCCCTGGTCGAGGACGACCCGGACCTGACCCGGCATCCGGCGCTGGCCGCGTCGGTCACCGCCCTGGTCGACGAGGACCGCGCGGAGTACCTGGAGAAGGGCTGACGTCTCGACCCGCCACGAGGCGCTTGGCACGCGGATGAAACGCCCGAGGGCGCGCCGACCGGGTGGTCGACGCGCCCTCGGGGTTCAGCGCGGTTCGGTTCAGACGGTGAACCGGAGCCGGCGACGGCGAGCAACCAGGAACAGGCCCGCACCGGCAGCCAGCAGGACGACGGCGCCGCCCGCGATCAGGGTGGTGTTCGTGCCGGTGAGCGGCAGGCCGCCACCCTCACCCTCGTCGCACTCGGCCGGCTGCTCCCACGCGATCGGCTCGGTGTCGTCAAGGCCGTCGGCGGCCGGCGTGACGGTGAGGCCCTCGGTCGCGTCGAAGGAGACGGAGCCGGTCTTGCCGGGCTCGACGGTCAGCGTCTTGGCATCGCCCTTGTTCGGGGTCAGCGTCAGGACGACGGTCTCACCGTCGGCCGGGTTCTCGATCGTGAAGGTGAGGCTGTCGCAGGTCGACTCGACGGTGCCCACCGGCTCGGCCGGCGCCGGCGTGACGGTCGGCGTCGGGCTCGGGCTCTCGGCCGGCGGCTGGCTCGGCGACGGAGACGCGGTGGTGGGGGACGGGGTCGGGCTGGGGGACTCCGTCGGGGTGGCGGTCGGCGTCGGGGTGGGCTCCGCGGCGCAGGTACCGGCCTCGGTGGCTGCCACCGTCCGGTGCTCGGTCACGATCCGGTCCGGACGCTCCCAGCGCGCCTCGACGGTCAGCTCGATCTTCGGGTTCTTCTCGGTGAAGGTGTGGGTCTGGGTTCCGGTGAGGAGGTCCCCACCCTTCGCCGGGAGGGTGGCGCCGACCTTCAGGTCGCCATCAGTGAACTCGTCGCCGATGGTCGACTTGACCGAGGTGATCTCGGCATCGATGTTCTCGCTGTTGCCGACCTTCCACGTGACCGTGGCCTTGCCGTCGGCGGCCAGGCAGTAGGTGCCGGACGGCTCGGGGTGGTGGGCGCTGGCCGGCGCGGCGAACGTCGTCATGGCGCCGATGCCGATCAGCGCGCCGGCGGCGACGGCCGCGGTACGCCGGAACGGAGACTTCGGACGGATCACTGGTACTCCCGGAGTGCTGAAGCGTTAGGGGCGTGGCACGGGAACGACAGTGGACGGTCACTGCACGTCCGGATCGAGGGATGCGTTCCCGAGCCGTGGGCCGGTGGATTCCCGCCGGCACCCGGCAGACCCTAGCGAGATCGCCGTGCGTGATACAGCGCTCAGGATTAGCTAAGACTGATGTTATGAATATGAGATCATCGATACACGAACCGTGATCATGTGGTTGCTGGGGCGATACGGGCGGTGTCGATCGCGGTCTCCGTCGGCTCGCGTAGCGTCGGGGTCATGAGCAGGAGGAGACGGTGACCCGGATCGTGGCCGGGACGCTCGGCGGCCGGCGGATCGCCGCGCCCCCCGGCGCCGGCACCCGACCCACCTCCGACCGGGTCCGGGAGGCGCTGTTCAGCGCCGTCCAGGCCGAGGCCGATCTCGACGGCGCCCGCTTCGCCGACCTGTACGCCGGCTCCGGCGCGGTCGGGCTGGAGGCGCTCTCCCGTGGCGCCCGGCACGTGCTGCTGGTCGAGTCCGACCCTCGGGCGGCCCGGGTGATCCGCGAGAACGTGGCGGTCCTGCGGGCCGGCCCCGCCGTCCGCCTGGTGACCGGCAGGGTGGCGACCGTGCTGGCCGCCGGCCCGGACGGCGGGCCGTACGACGTGGTCTTCGCCGACCCGCCGTACGCGGTGCCGGACGCCGAGATCACCGCGCTGCTGACCACCCTGGTCGACGGTGGCTGGCTGGCGAGCGACGCGCTGGTGGTGGTGGAGCGGTCCGGCCGCACCGGGCCGGTCGAGTGGGTGGACGGGATCACGGCCGAGCGCAGTCGCCGTTACGGCGAGACCACCCTTTGGTACGGTCGCCGATCATGAGACGCGCGGTTTGCCCCGGCTCGTTCGACCCGGTCACCAACGGACACCTCGACATCATCGGACGGGCCAGCCGGCTCTTCGACGAGGTGATCGTCGGCGTGCTGATAAACCAGTCGAAGAGTGGCCTCTTCACCGTCGATGAGCGGATCGACATGCTCCGCGAGGTGACCGCCTCGTACGGAAACGTGCGGGTCGAGTCGTTCCGTGGGCTGCTGGTCGACTTCTGCCGGGCCCAGCAGGCGAGCGTGCTGATCAAGGGCCTGCGGGCGGTCAGCGACTTCGACTACGAGCTGCAGATGGCCCAGATGAACATCGGGCTGGCCGGCGTCGAGACGCTGTTCATGCCGACCAACCCGCTCTACTCCTTCCTCTCCTCCAGTCTGGTCAAGGACGTGGCCAAGTGGGGCGGCGACATCTCCGCCCACGTCCCCGACCTGGTCCGCGAAGCCCTTCAGTCCCGCCTCGGCCCCCGCTCCTGACCATTCGGCGCGGTTGCGATCCTGAATCATGGCCTTTTGTGACAGTTGTCGGCCGGTGCGTGCAGGATCGCCGGGGCCCCTTCCCGCGCGGTCGCGTCGTGTGACGATGCCGCGACGCGCCGGGTCGGGGTGGATCGGGCAGGTGTGGGGCGGGCACGACATGATTGGTAGAGCGGGGAACCGGCCGTAGCCCGCATCATGGAGGTCGGCCGACGAACGACAGGAGTGAGGTACCGGTGGACCCGCTCGATCGCATCGACGAACTGATCGCCATGGTGGAGCAGGCCCGCTCCGTCCCGATGTCGCGCAACAACTGCATGGTCGACCGGGGCGAGATGATCGCGGCCCTCGACGAGATGCGCGCCGACCTCCCCGCCGACCTGCGTCGCGCGGGCGCGCTGCTCGACGAGCGCGACAAGATCATGGAAGCCGGCAAGCGCGAGGCGGACCGGATCATCAGCGAGGGTGAGGCGGAACACGCCCGCCTCGTCTCGGTGAACGAGATCACCGTCTCCGCCGAGCACGAGGGGGCCCGGATCATCGCCGAGGCCCGGGCCGAGGCGCAGCGCCTGCGTGAGGAGGTCGACGACTACGTCGACACCGCGCTGGCCAACTTCGAGCAGTTCCTCACCAGGGCGCTCGCCTCGATAGAGCGTGGCCGCGACAAGATGCACGCGCTGCGGGAGATCGGCACCTTCGGTGGGGATGAGGCGGAACGCCCGCTACCCTTCTGAGCGGCACCTCACCAGCCGACATTCTTGGGCGGGCGTCGCCCCCGGTTCGACGGTCCGGCGGTCGTCCAGGTAACCTTTTTTGTCGGCCTCACACCGGCCGGAGTCTGACTATGCCCAAACACTCGCCATCGACACTCGACCCCAGGTCGCCGCTGGTCCTCGACACGAGGGACCTGCCGCGCCGGCCTGGCGCGTTGCGTACGGTCCAGCGGGTCGTGCCGGCACCGGCGGACCTCGGTGTGGAGTTGATCGGCGTTCCGGAGGGCGCGGACCTCGACCTCGACCTGAGGTTGCAGTCGGTGTCCGAGGGCGTGCTCGTCTCCGGGACCATCACCGGTCCCGTCCGGGGCGAGTGCGGGCGCTGCCTGCGCGAGATCAACGACTCGATGGCCGTGACGATCCAGGAGCTGTACGCGTACGAGAACAGCACCACGGACGCCACGACCGAAGAGGACGAGGTGGGCCGGATGCAGGGCGATCTGATCGACCTGGAGCCGGCGCTGCGGGACGCGTTGGTGCTCACGCTGCCGACCAACCCGCTCTGCCGGGAGGACTGCCCAGGACTGTGCCCCGAATGCGGGACGCACTGGGACGATCTGCCGGCCGACCACAGTCACCAGCAGATCGACCCGCGTTGGGTGGGCCTGTCGCAACTGACCCGTACAGAGGAGTAAGAACCGTGGCCGTCCCGAAGCGCAAGATGTCGCGCAGCAACACCCGGTCCCGCCGGGCGAACTGGAAGGCGACCGTGGTCGCGACCGTCGCGTGCCCGCAGTGCAAGTCCCCGAAGCTGCCGCACGCCGCCTGCTCCGTCTGCGGCACCTACAACGGCCGCCAGGTCATCGAGGTCTGACCTGGACGCCGAGTGACGCCCCCGATCCCAGGTCGGGCGGCGCGCGCACCCTGGCATTCGCCCGGTGCCCCGGCTCCCTCCGACGCCGGCCGGCCCACTCCGGTCGGCGTTCCAGTGGAGCCGGGCACCGCGCGGATCGCCGTTGACCTCCTCGGCGGGGACGACTCTCCCGCCGTCGTGGTTGACGGCGCTCTGCGAGCCGTGCGCACCGACCCTGACCTGCATCTCCTTCTCGTCGGCCCGGCTGAGGTCGCCGACGAGCTGATCGCTGCCCTCGATCCGGCCCAACGTGCCCGGATCACGGTGCGGCCGGTCCGCGACGCCGTCGGCATGGCCGACCATCCCAGCGCCGCCCGCGCGGAGAGCACCGTCCGGGCCGCCGTCACCGCCGTCCGCGACGGCACCGCCGACGCCCTGGTCTCCGCAGGCGCCACCGGTGCCACCGTCACCGCTGCCGTGCTCGGCCTCGGTCGCTGGCCCGAGATCCGTCAACCCGCCCTCGTCGCCACCCTGCCCGGGGTCGCCGGGCCGGTCGTGCTGCTCGACGTCGGCGGCTCGCTGGAGCCCCGCCCGGCCACCCTCGCCCGGCACGCCGTGCTCGGCGCCGCGTACGCGACGGTGGCGCATTCGATCGCCGAGCCCCGTGTCGGCCTGCTCTCGGTCGGCACCGAGGCCGGCAAGGGCGACCGGGTCCGTCGGGCCACCGATCCGCTGCTCGCCGTCGAGCCGCTGCCCGCAGCGGCGCGCTACGTCGGGCTGGTCGAGGGGTACGACGTCGCCCTCGGCGCGCGCGCCGATGTGGTGGTCACTGACGGCTTCACCGGTAACGTGCTGCTCAAGGCGATCGAGGGCGCGTACGCCATGGCCGGCGGCCCGCCCGTCGTTGGTGGCGCTCCCCGCGCCGCCGCCCTGCTCGGCGTAGCCGGGACGGTGGTCGTCTGCCACGGCTCCGCTCGCGCCGCCGACGTCGCCTCCGGCATCGCCCTCGCCGCCCACCTGTGGCGGCGGCACGCCACCGACCTGGTCTCCGCGTTGCTCGACGGCGACGCCGCGACGCACCGCACCGACCGCTCCACCGACACCGAGGTACGCACATCATGAGCAACGACAAGCGGCGGCGGGCGTCCGTCGGTCACCTGGAAGCCGCGTTCGGCGTGAGCCTGGACCCTGACCTGCTGCAACGCGCGCTGACCCACCGCTCGTACGCGTACGAGAACGGCGGCCTGCCCACCAACGAGCGGCTGGAGTTCCTCGGCGACTCGGTGCTCGGCGTGGTGATCACCACGGCGCTCTTCCACAACCACCCGGACCTGCCCGAGGGGCAGCTGGCCAAGCTGCGGGCCAGCGTGGTCAACATGCGCGCGCTCGCCGACGTGGCCCGTGGCCTGGGACCGGACGGCCTCGGCGCGTACCTGCTGCTCGGCAAGGGCGAGGAGACCACCGGAGGTCGGGACAAGGCGAGCATCCTGGCCGACACCCTGGAGGCGCTGCTCGGCGCGATCTACCTCCAGTACGGGCTGGACACCGCCGGGATCGTCATCCACCGGCTCTTCGACCCGCTGATGGCGGAGTCGGCAGGCCGGGGCGCGGCCCTGGACTGGAAGACCAGCCTCCAGGAGCTGACCGCGGCGCTCGGGCTCGGCGTGCCGGAATACCGGATCGAGGGCACCGGCCCGGACCACCTCAAGACGTTCACCGCCTGGGTGGTGGTGGCCGGCAACCGGTACGGCGGCGCCGAGGGGCGCAGCAAGAAGGAGGCCGAGCAGCGCGCCGCCGAGGCGGCCTGGCGCACGCTCGCCGACGAGGACGACCAGGACGATCAGGTCGGCCAGTCTGGTCGGGACGGCCAGGCTGGAGCGAACGGGCGCACCGGCCGGGACGGATCGGCCGACCGCGATGAGCCGGCCGGGCCGATGGAACGCGCCGAGCGGGCGGCCCAGACCGAGCAGGCTGACCACCTCGCGCAGGCCATGCCGGCCGACGTCGCGGACCGCGGGACGGGGCTACGACGTGCCTGAGCTGCCCGAGGTGGAGACCGTCCGGCAGGGGCTGGCCCAGTGGGTCATCGGCCGCCGGATCGCCTCGGTGGAGGTCCGCCACCCCCGTGCGGTCCGCCGGCACGTCCCCGGCGGAGCGCACTTCGCCGACGTGCTCGCCGACCGGACCGTGCTGGACGTCCGCCGCCGCGGCAAGTACCTGTGGTTGCCGCTGGACAGCGGCGACGCCGTGATCGGGCACCTCGGCATGTCCGGTCAGCTGCTGTTCCAGCCGCCCGGCACGCCCGACGAGACCCACCTGCGGGTGCGGTTCCGGTTCGCCGACGGCGGGCCGGAGCTGCGCTTCGTCGACCAGCGCACGTTCGGTGGGCTCTCGGTCAGCGAGGGCGGCGCGGACCTGCCCGCGGAGATCGCGCACATCGCCCGCGACCCGATGGACCCGGAGTTCGCCGACGCGGCGTTCGTCGCCGCGCTGCGCCGCCGACGGACCGAGGTGAAACGGGCTCTGCTCGATCAGACCCTGATCTCGGGGGTGGGCAACATCTACGCCGACGAGGCGCTCTGGCGCGCCGGGCTGCACGGCACCCGGCCCACCGACGCGCTGACCGGTCCGGCCGCGCAGCGCCTGCTCGGCCACGTCCGCGACGTGCTCGCTGAGGCGATCAAGGAGGGTGGCACCAGCTTCGACGCCCTCTACGTCAACGTCAACGGTGAGAGCGGCTACTTCGACCGGGCGTTGAACGTCTACGGCCGCGAGGGTGAGCCGTGCCGGCGGTGCGGCGCCCCGGTCCGCCGGGAGGCGTTCATGAACCGCTCCTCGTACAGCTGCCCACACTGCCAGCCCCGGCCCCGGGGTTCCCTTCGGGGATGACCCGGAGGTCGCTCGGGGTCGGGTCCGGCGGGTCGCGGCCGACCTTTCCGGGCTGGACCCGGGCGGCGGTCCGAATCGCGGGTTGATGCCCGCCGTACCGCCCGAACGGTCCCGCCGACCCGTGTGGACCGGCTCCGGGGACGGCGGGGGACGATCCCCGATGTGACCGCCTCGTCACGCTCCTAACGTCAGCACCGTTGACAGGGGGTTGACGTGACAGGGGGACCCGAGATGGGGACAAGACCGGTGACGGTGCGGATGGCGCGGTGGAGCGCCGAGCACCCGTGGCGGGCGATAGCGCTGTGGGCCGTTTTCGTGGCGGTGTGCTTCCTCGGTGGCAACGCCGCCGGCCTCAACGAGGCCACCAGCGGCGACCAGGCGATCGGCGAGGCGGGGCGCGCCGGCCTGATCGTGGATGCCGGCGCCTTCGACGACGCGGCCGTGGAGAACGTCCTGATCACGTCGCGGGCCGGCGCGCTGGACCCGGCGGCGGCGAAGGTGGCGGCGGACGACGCGGCGGCCCGGCTGCGCACGGTCACCGGCGTCGCCGAGATCGGCCCGCCGGTGACCGCCCGGGACGGCTCGGCGCTGCTGCTGCCGATCACCATGTCCGGCGACCCGGGTACCGCGTCCGACCGGGTGCAGCCGCTCCGTGACGCCACCGCCACCGTCCAGGAGGCGCACCCGCAGCTGCGCGTCGAGCAGGTCGGCGGCCCGTCCATCGGGCAGGCCCTCGACGACACCCTGGGCAAGGACTTCAAGCGCGCCGAGCTGCTCAGTCTGCCGGTCACGCTGGCGATCCTGATCGTCGCGTTCGGCGCACTGATCGCGGCCAGCGTGCCGGTGCTGCTGGCGCTCTCCTCGGTCGCCGCCGCGATGGGTCTGTCCACTCTCGCCTCGCACCTCGTGCCGGCCACCGACACCACGGCCCCGGTGATCCTGCTGATCGGCATGGCGGTCGGGGTCGACTACTCGCTGTTCTACGTCCGGCGGGAGCGGGAGGAACGCGCCAAGGGCCGCTCCGGGCTGGACGCGGTGGAGATCGCTGCGGAGACCTCCGGGCACGCCGTGGTGGTCTCCGGCTTCGCAGTGATCATCTCGATGGCCGGCCTGCTGCTCGCTGGCGACGTGGTCTTCTCGTCGCTGGCCGTCGGCTCGATCCTGGTCGTCGCGGTCGCGGTGGTCGGCTCGCTGACCGTGCTGCCCGCACTGCTCGCCAAGCTCGGTCGTTGGGTCGACCGCCCCCGGGTGCCGCTGCTCTGGCGACTGACCGCCCCACGCGCCGGCCGGCACGGCCAGCCCCGCTCGCCCCGGCTCTGGCCGGCGGTGCTCCGGCCCGCGCTGCGTGCCCCGGTGCCGACCCTGGTCATCTCGGTCGGGTTGCTGCTCGCGCTCGCCGCGCCGGCACTCGGCATGAAGCTGAAGTTCCCCGGCATGGAGGACCTGCCGCGCACCACCCCGGCAATGCAGGCGTACGACCGCCTCACCGCCGCCTTCCCGAGCACCGGCACCAACCACGTTGTGGCCGTCCGGGCGCCGGCCGAGCAGGCCGACCGGGTCCGCGCGGCGCTCACCGACCTGGCCACCCGGGCTGCCAGCGATCCGCTGTTCGCCCCCACCGAGGCCGACGGCCCGAAGATCGAGGTGTCGGCCGACCGGCGGGTCTCGGTGCTCGACGTGGCCACCCCGTATGCCAGCCGTGACGACCGGTCGGTGCGGTCGCTGGAGAAGCTGCGCGAGGACCTGGTCCCGGCCGAGCTGCGGGGCATCCCCGGCATCGAGTACGCGGTCGGCGGCAGCGTGGCCGACAGCGAGGACTACGCGCAGCACGTCCGGGACAAGCTGCCGCTGGTGATGGGCTTCGTCCTGGTGCTCACCTTCCTGGTCATGGTGCTCACCTTCCGGTCGGTGGTGGTGGCGGCCAGCGCGATCGCGTTGAACCTGCTCTCCGCCGGCGCCGCGTACGGGCTGCTGGTGCTGGTCTTCCAGGGCGACTGGGCGGCGGGGCCGCTCGGCTTCACCTCGATGGGCGCGATCGTGTCCTGGCTGCCGCTGTTCCTCTTCGTGGTGCTCTTCGGCCTCTCCATGGACTACCACGTCTTCGTGGTCAGCCGGATCCGCGAGGGCATTCGGGCGGGCATGTCCAACCGGGACGCGGTGGCGTACGGGATCACGTCCTCGGCCGGCGTGGTGACCAGTGCGGCGATCGTGATGGTCGGGGTGTTCTCCATCTTCGCCACGCTGAGCACGATCGACATGAAGCAGCTCGGCATCGGCCTGGCGGCGGCGATCCTGCTGGACGCCACGATCATCCGGGGCGTGGTGCTGCCGGCGCTGATGACCATGCTCGGCGACGCCAACTGGTGGGCCCCACGCTTCCTGCGCCCGCGCTCGGCGCCCACCCCCACCGAACCACCGGCCCCCGCCCCGGAGCTGGTGCCGGTGTCCTGACTCCTGCCGCACCCCACCCCGTCCGCGTCGATCCAGACGATTCTCCCTGGATCGACGCGGACGGGGCTGCGTCAGGGCAGGGGGCAGGCTTCTCGCCAGGCGTTCAGGGTCCGGTCCTTGCGGATGGACGCGAAGCCGTAGCCGACGGTGGTGACGCAGAAGTCGTCGGTCGAGCCGGTGTACTCGACATGGAAGACCGGTTTGTCGGCGTCGGCGAAGGGCAGCAGCTTGGCGCACTGGTTCAGCCGGACGCATTCCTCGTTGACGGCGAAGTCGAAGTCCGGGGCCAGTGCGGCGAGCTGTGGCACGTCGTTGACCAGCCCGGGGGAGAGGTCCAGCGACCGGGCCAGCCGGGCCAGCCGGCGGTTGAACAGCAGTTGGTCGTCGAAGTCGAGCGGGAAGCCGCTGCGCTGGGCGTACCCGTCGGCGTCGGCCAGCGCCACCGCGCCGAAGCCCTTGCCCCGGCAGAGCCGGAACCGGTCGGCCAGCACCGGCTCAAGCGCGTCCCACCGCCGGACGTCCAGCCACCGGCTGCCGGGTTGGCGGCCGGTGGAGCCCTGTACGGCGGCCGGGAGCCGGCTGGCGTCCGGGTCGTCCGAGCGGACCGAGCCGATGTGCACCTGGCAGATCAGCCGGCGGTTCCGGGAGCGCAGCTCGGCGGTCTGGGCGGCGGTGGTGGCCACCGGGTCGAGCAGGAAGACGTCGGCGTCCACCGCCGGGTCGAGCGGGCCGTGGAGCTGCCACTGCCACTGCCAGTGCCGGGCCTGGTCGGTCGGCCAGGGGGTGGGCGCCCCGGGCGGGGTGAACTCGGCCCGGCAGCCGTACGCCGGGACCAGCAGGACGAGGGCGACGCAGGCCGCCGCGATTCGGCGCAGCGGGCATAAGACGGCGCGTCGCCGCGGCCGGATCCGCATTGGCAGCTCCCGGGTCCCGGGCGGCCCGTCGCCGCCCTCACCGGTACGCCGCCCCCACGCTCCGGCCCGGCGTACCTCACCGGGTCAAACGAGCGCGGGGGCGGGGACGACGCGCGGTCAGCGCGGCGCCGCGAAGACCTGCGTCCAGTACGGTCCGTTGCTGTTGGCGATGCCGACGCCGATTTCGGTGAACGCGCAGTTCAGGATGTTCGCCCGGTGGCCGGAGCTGTTCATCCAGGCGTCCATCACGGCGGCCGGGGTCTTCTGGTTCCACGCCACGTTCTCGCCGTAGGTGCGCCAGGCGTAGCCCACCCGGTCGAGCCGGACTCCGGCGTTGCTGCCGTCGCTGCCGGTGTGCGACATGTTCTTGTGATCGGCCTGGTCCTGGCTGTGCCGCTGGGCGGCGGTCATCAGCTTGTCGTCGATGCTCAGCGCCTTGCAGCCGGCCTTGGCCCGTTCGGCGTTGACCAGGTCGACCACCTCGCGGGCCTGGGCGCTGACGGTGCCGCTGCCGCCGGAGCCCGTGCCGGTGGTGCTGCTCGGCGCGCTGGTGCGCGGGGTGCTGCGCCGCGAGGCGGCGGTGGCGCGCGACGACGCCGGGCTGGGCTTGACGACCTTGCTAGGTGTCGGGCTCGGCCGGGCGGAACTGGGCGCGGTGGTCGGGGAGGGCGCGACCAGGTTGTCGCCCACCGGCTCCTCGGTCGGCACCGCCGGGGCGGCGGCGAGGGTGTCGTCGACGGCGGTCGGCTCGCTGGCCGTGCCGCCTCCGCCGGGCAGGGCGAGCGCGCCGACGCCGAGGCTCACCACGAGGGTGGCCGCCGCGGCGGCGCCGCCGATCACCAGGGGGCGGCGCCAGCGCCGCTGGGAGCGGTGCCGGCCCTCGCTGGAACGGCCCGCACCGGTCGTGTCGGTCGGCCAGCCGCCGGTGGTCTCCTCGGCGGGGGTGTTGCCGCGCCAGTCGCCGGTCGCCTCGTCGTCCTGCCGGTAGGCGGGCTCGTACGCGGGCCAGGCGGCGGTCGGGCCGTCGGCGGGCTCGGCGGGGGCCGCCGGTTCCTGCTGCCAACGGGCGGTGGGCTGCGGGCGGTGCCACTCGTCGCCGGGCTGGTCAGGGTCGTCGTCACCGAACAGGTAGGCCGAGCGGGGTTCCGGGCGGTCCCTCAGCCAGTCCGGCTCGTCGGTCGGCCGCTCGGCGCGCCGGGGGGCGCCGTTCGGGTCCATCGGGTCGGTCCAGCCGTACACGCACTGCCTCCACGGGGTCGGTTGTGGGCCGGAGTGACGCTACGACCCGCCCACTACCTGCGGCAACGTGGCTAAGGAAGAGTTAAGGGGAAGTCGGACGCCAAGGTGCGGACTTCCCGGAATTCGGGCGTACAGTAAAGGTGTCCGGACAGAGAGTGTCCGTGCCTTGAGGCAGCCCCCCCGACAAGTGGACAGGTCGACGTAGAGATGATCTACGGCCTGCGAGAACTTGACGAAGGGGGGTTTGCGGCTCAATATATAGGTGTCGCCAGTCGCGCCCGGTCATGCCCAGATACAGCTGGAATGACAGTCGCGTATGAATGGGCGCGCGTTGGCCGGCCTTTCCGGCAGCGCATATCAAGGAGTCAGCATGGCGAAGGCCCTCTACGGCCACGTAGGTGCAGCGCCCGACCGGCGTCTGCTCGACGAGGTCACCCGACTGCGTGCCAGGGTTCAGGCACTGGAGTTCGAGATCACGCGTCTGCGCGCCGACAACGATCGGCTCGCGGCGGCTGCGGCGGAAGCGGACGACCTGCTTCGTCTGGCCGAGCCGGCGCTGACCTGATCTCCGGGGTCGGAAAACTGAATCGCACCATCGCAAAAATGCGCGCCGACACCTCTGTGCCGGCGCGCAACGCTGTCCGGCCCCTTTCCCGGTCGGCTATTTATGATCTTGTCTCGGGCGGCGCTGGAGCCGCGCCAGTTGTTTCCGGAAACGCGTCGGACGGCGTACCGATCATGAACGGTGTTTGTCTTTCTCGCCGCCTCTCGAACAACAGCGCCGGCGGCTCGCACTCGCGTCCCGCGCTTCCGACCGGCGCGCTTCGGGGCGGGTCGCGTGCCCGACCGCTCCCGCCACCGGGTTAGTCTGCGGGTTCACCAGGTCCGCGCAGCCGGCGACGGTACGGCGGCCACCGGACAAGGATCGAGAAGGTGTATCTCAAGAGCCTGACGGTGAAGGGCTTCAAGTCCTTCGCCTCCGCCACGACGTTGAAGCTGGAGCCCGGGATCACCTGCGTGGTGGGCCCGAACGGCTCCGGCAAGTCCAACGTCGTCGACGCCATCGCCTGGGTGCTCGGCGAGCAGGGCGCCAAGGCGCTACGCGGCGGCAAGATGGAGGACGTCATCTTCGCCGGCACCGCCGGCCGGGCGCCGCTGGGTCGCGCCGAGGTCACCCTCACCATCGACAACACCGACGGCGCGCTGCCGATCGAGTACACCGAGGTCTCCATCACCCGCCGGATGTTCCGCTCCGGCGAGAGCGAGTACGAGATCAACGGCAACTCGTGCCGGTTGCTGGACATCCAGGAGTTGCTCTCCGACTCCGGCATCGGCCGGGAGATGCACATCATCGTCGGCCAGGGCCGGCTCGACGGCATGCTGCACGCCAAGCCGGAGGACCGCCGGGCGTTCATCGAGGAGGCGGCCGGCGTCCTCAAGCACCGCAAGCGCAAGGAAAAGGCGCTGCGCAAGCTCGACGCGATGCAGGTGAATCTCAACCGGCTCACCGACCTCACGGCCGAGCTGCGCCGCCAGCTCAAGCCGCTGGGCCGGCAGGCGGAGGTGGCCCGGCGGGCCGCCGCCATCCAGGCGAACCTGCGCGACGCCCGATTGCGGCTGCTCGCCGACGACCTGGCCACCCTGCGGACCACCCTCGACCGGGAGATCGCCGACGAGACCGCGCTGCGGGAGCGGCGCGAGCAGGTCGAGGCCGAGCACGCCGAGGTGCAGGGCCGGCTCGGTGAGCTGGAGGCCGCGCTGGCCGAGGACGCGCCGCTGCTCGCCGCCGCCCAGGACACCTGGTACAAGCTGTCCGCCCTCCAGGAACGCTTCCGGTCGATCGAACAGCTCGCCCGCGAACGGCTGCGGCACCTGAGCGCCACCGGCGACGACGAGCGGCCCGGCCGCGACCCGGACCAGCTGGAGGCCGAGGCCGAGCGGGTCCGCGAGCAGGAGGAGGAGCTGCGCGCGGCGCTCACCGACGACCAGATCCGGCTGGCCGAGGCGGTGGAGCACCGCCAGGAGCTGGAGCGTCAGCTCGCCGCCGCCGAACGGGAGCTGGTCGCCGCCGCCAAGGCAATCGCCGACCGGCGCGAAGGGATGGCCCGGCTCACCGGCCAGGTCAACTCGGCCCAGGCCCGGACCACCAGCGCCGGCGAGGAGATCGAACGGCTCGCCGTCGCGCACGCCGACGCGATGAGCCGTGCCGAGGCGGCGCAGGCCGACCTGGACGCGGTCTCCGCGCAGTCCACCGAGGCGGACCGGGACAACGCCGACCTGGACGCCCGGCACGCCGAGGCGGTCGCCGGGCAGGAGCGGGCGCAGGCCACCGTCCGGTCGCTGGCCGACGCCGAGCGGGCGGCGGAGAAGGACGCGGCCACCTGGAAGGCCCGGGAGGAGGCGCTCTCCCTTGGCCTGCGACGCAAGGACGGGGCGGGCGCGCTGCTCGCCCGGGCCGGCGACGTCCCCGGCCTGCTCGGCAGCCTCGCCGGGCTGCTCACCGTCGCCCCGGGAAACGAGGCCGCGCTGGCCGCCGCGCTCGGCGGCCTCGCCGACGCGGTCGCGGTCAGCGGGGTGGACGAGGCCGTCGAGGCGATGCGCCTGCTCAAGATCTCCGACGCCGGCCGGGCCGGCCTGCTGGTGGGCAGCCCGGCCGGGCCGGGCATGACCGGTTCCGCCGACGCGCTGCGTCCAAAGGTGCCCGACGGCGCCCGATGGGCGCCGGACCTGGTGGAATGCGTCGCCGAGCTGCGCCCCGCGGTGCACCGGGCACTGCGCGACGTGGTGCTCGTCGATGATCTGGCCGCCGCGGCCGACCTGGTCGCCGGCAATCCCGAGCTGCGCGCGGTCACCCCGGACGGGGACGTCGTCGGCGCGTACGCGGCGGCCGGCGGGTCGGCCAAGGCGCCCAGCTACATCGAGGTGCAGGCGGCCGTCGAGGAGGCTCGCAGCAACCGGCTCGCCGCCGAGCAGACCGGCGCGGAGCTGCGCGACCAGCTCGGCGAGGCACGGGCCGAGGTGGCCGTCGCCAAGGAGGCCGTGCAGCACGCCGCCGCCGAGAAGCGCGAGGCGGAGAGCCACCGGAACGCCGCCGCCCGCAGACTGGCCGAGCTGGGTGCGGCGGCCCGCTCGGCGAAGGCGGAGACCGACCGCCTCGGCGAGTCCCGGGCCCGTGCCGAGGCCGCCCGGCAGCGGGACCTCGCCGCGCTCGCCGAGCTGGAGGAGCGGCTTCGGCTGGCCGAGGAGACCCCGGTCGACGCCGAGCCCTCCGCCGAGGAGCGGGACCAGCTCGCCGCGATGGTGCCGCAGGCCCGGCAGAACGAGATGGAGGTCCGGCTCGCGGTGCGTACCGCCGAGGAGCGGGTCTCCTCGATCGCCGGCCGGGCCGACTCGCTGGCCCGGCAGGCCACCGCGGAGCGGGCCGCCCGGGAACGCGCCGCGGCCCGGCGGGCCGCCCGCACCCGGGGCGCGGGCATCGCCCGGGCCGTCGCCGCCGGCGCCCGGGAGGCGCTCACCCGGCTCACCACCTCGATCGCGGCCGCGGAGGAGCACCGCGACGCGGTGGCCCGGGAACGCGCCGCCCGCGAGGCGGAGCTCCAGGAGGTACGCGGAGCCGCCAAGCGGTTCGGCGCGGAACTGGAGCGGCTCACCAGCCAGGTGCACCGGGACGAGGTGGCCCGCGCCGAGCAGCGGCTGCGCATCGAGCAGCTGGAGGCGAAGGCGGCCGAGGACTTCGGGTTGGACGTGGAGACCCTGGTCGCCGAGTACGGGCCCACCCAACCCGTACCGCCCACCCAGGTCGACGTCGCGGCGGCCGAACGCGACGGGCTCCCGGTGCCCGAGCCGGTCCGCTACGAGCGGCCGGTGCAGGAGAAGCGGGCCGCCAAGGCCGAACGTGAACTGGCCCTGCTCGGCAAGGTCAACCCGCTCGCGCTGGAGGAGTTCGCCGCGCTGGAGGAGCGTTTCAAGTTCCTCTCCGAACAGCTGGAGGACCTCAAGGCCACCCGGCGGGACCTGCTCACCGTGGTCAAGGACGTGGACGAGCGGATCCTGGAGGTCTTCGCCAGCGCGTTCGAGGACACCGCGCGGGAGTTCGAGCAGGTGTTCACCGTGCTCTTCCCCGGCGGTGAGGGCCGGCTGATTCTCACCGACCCCGAGGACCTGCTCACCACCGGCGTCGAGGTGGAGGCCCGCCCGCCGGGCAAGAAGATCAAGCGGCTGTCGCTGCTCTCCGGTGGCGAGCGGTCGCTGACCGCGGTGGCCATGCTGGTGGCGATCTTCCGCGCCCGGCCCAGCCCGTTCTACATCATGGACGAGGTGGAAGCCGCCCTGGACGACGTGAACCTGGGCCGGCTGATCACGCTGCTGGCACAGTTGCGGGAGAAGAGCCAGCTGATCGTCATCACGCACCAGAAGCGGACAATGGAGATCGCCGACGCGCTCTACGGAGTGACCATGCGCAGCGGTGTCACCCAGGTGATCAGCCAACGGCTCAACCGGGCCGACGAGGACGACCAGCGGCACAGCCGCGGCGAGGAGAACGGGTAGTGGCTCGGGAACGCGCGACGGCGCTCCTGCTGGATCTGGACGGCGTACTGCGCCGGTTCGACCCGGCGGTGGCCGCCGGGTTGGAGCGGGAGTACGGCCTCGCCGACGGGGTGCTCACCGAGATCGCCATGCAGTGGGGCCGGCTCCAGCCTGTGCTCACCGGCCAGGTCAGCCACGCCGACTGGGTGGGAAGCGTGGCGGACGCGCTGACCGAGCCGGCCGGCGGCGCGGACCGGGCCCGGGCGGCGGTGGAGCAGTGGCAGCGCTACCGGGGCGAGGTGGACACCGACGTGCTCGACTTCGTCCGGGAGGTGCGCGCAGCAGGGATCAAGGTCGGCCTGGCCACCAACGCCACCGATCTGCTCGACGCCGACCTGGCCACGCTCGGCCTGACCGGCGAGATGGACGTGGTGGTGAACTCCTCGACGCTCGGGGTGCACAAGCCGGCCCCGGAGTACTTCCAGGCCGCCTGCGTGGCACTGGCCACCCCGCCGGCCCGGGTGCTCTTCGTCGACGACGAGGACTGGGCAATCCGGGGCGCCAGGGCCGCCGGCCTGTCGGCGCACCGCTGGGGCGGCCACGCCGACCTGCGCTACCTGCGGGCGGCGCTGAACTACTGAGCGGCCCTCACTCGCCGGTGACGCCGTCGATACGCTCGCGAATCAGGTCGGCGTGACCGTTGTGCCGGGCGTACTCCTCGATCATGTGCACGTAGACCCAGCGCAGGTTGAAGGTGCGCTTCTTCGCGCCGACCTCCGTGAACGTCTCGTCGAGCGAGTGGCCGGCGGCAGCCTCCCGGGCCAGCGCCACCTCCCGGTGGAATGTGGCGAAGTCGGCCTCGGCGTCGGCGGCGCTGACGTCGTGGTCGGCGTCCGGCGTCTCCGGGGTGAAGTACGGGTAGTCGACCGGCTCGCCGGCGAAGTTCTCCCGGAACCACCAGGCCTCCACCTCGGCCAGGTGCCGGACCAGGCCGAGCAGGGTCAGCCCGGACGGCTCCACGCTCGGCGTGCGCAGCTGGGCCTCGGTCAGCCCGGCGCATTTGAGCAGCAGCGTCTGTCGGTGGTAGTCGAGCCAGCCGTCGAGCATGGTGCGCTCGTCGCCGACGTACGGTTCAGGGGTCCGGGTGATCTCCGGTGCGATCCACGTCATGCCGCGCATCCTGCCCGGCGGACCTGACACAACGCGACGGGTTATCAGGGCACCACGACGACGGGCCAGCGGCCGGTGCGGACCAGGCGGGTGGCGACCGAGCCGACCAGCCGGTGACCCGCCTGCTCGGAAGCGCCGACCACCACCATGTCGGCCTGGAACTCGTCGGCCGCCGCGCACAGTTCGCCGTACGCGTCGCCCCGCCGGCACAGGAAGGTCACCGGCAGGCCGAGCTCCTCGGCGCCGCGTCGGCACTCCCGGCGCAGTTCGTCGGCCAGCTCGTCGTGGGTGCGCTGCACCGCGCCCGCGTCCATCCCCGGCACCAGGGCGGTCAGTCCGCTCGCCGAGCTGACGAAGAGCACCACCAGCGCGGCGCCCTGCCGGCGGGCCAGGCCGGCGGCGTAGGAGCCGGCCCGCTCGGAAGTGCGGGTGCCGTCCACACCCACCATGATCACCCGGGGTCCGTCCGTGCCTCGCTCGAAGGGCAACGGGCGGGTCCGGGGCCCGTACTCCTCGCGGTCAGGTGCTCCCACGCTCATGGCTGCCTACCTCACCTCTGCTCGTCGGTACGGACGACGGCGGCACCAGCGCCCGCCCCGATAGTTGATTCTTGCTCGACTTCGGCGCCGGCCGGGGAGCCGGTGTGCTGCCGCAGCGGCACCTCCTTGATGAAGGTCACAGCGATCAGGGCGATCAGCGCGAAGGGGGCAGCGGCCAGGAAGATGTCGCCAGCGCCGTGGCCGTACGCGCTCTCCACCACCGCCCGGATCGGGCCGGGCAGGGTGTGCACGTCGGGAAGGACGCCACCGCCGCCCGAGCTGGACGCGGAGATGCCGAGCCGGGCCAGGCCCTCGGACGTGTAGCCGGTGACCTTGTGGCCGAGCACCGCGCCGAGCGCGGAGACGCCGATCGCGCCGCCCAGGCTGCGGAAGAACGCCACCATCGAGCTGGCCGCGCCGAGCTCGTGCGTGCCGACGGTGTTCTGCACGGCGAGGACCAGGTTCTGCATGGTCATGCCGAGGCCGATGCCGACCAGCGCCATGTAGATGCTGAGCAGGGTGAAGCTCGTGTCGGCCCGGAGCGTGCCCATCAGCGCGAAGCCGACTGTGAGCAGCGCCGTACCGATCACCAGGAACCGCTTCCAGCGGCCGGTCTTGGTGATGATCCGACCGCTCAGCGTCGACGCGACCAGTAGGCCGAGGATCATCGGCAGGGTCATGAGGCCGGACATCGTCGGGCTCTGGCCGCGGCTGATCTGGAAGTACTGGCCGAGGAAGACCGAGGCGCCGAACATGCCCACGCCGACCGCGATGCTCGCGACGACGGCCAGGGTGATGGTGCGGTTGCGGAACAGGCGCGGCGGGATCATCGGCTCGGCGGCCCGGGTCTCCACCCGGATCGCCAACGCGCCGAGCACCAGCGCGCCGATCACCATGGCGGCGGACTGCCAGGAGGTCCAGTCGAACTGGTTACCGGCGAGCGAGACCCAGATCAGCAGCAACGAGACGGCCGCGGTGATCAGCGTGGCGCCCCACCAGTCGATCTGCGCCTTCCGCTTCACCACCGGCAGGTGCAGGGTCTTCTGGAGCACGACCAGCGCGGCGATGGCGAAGGGCACCCCAACGTAGAAGCACCAGCGCCAGCCCAGCCACGAGGTGTCGACGATCACGCCGCCGATCAGCGGGCCGCCGATGGTGCCGACGGCCAACACGGCGCCGAGGTAGCCGCTGTAGCGGCCCCGCTCGCGCGGCGCGATCATGGTCGCCATGATCACCTGGGCCAGCGCGGTGAGGCCGCCGGCGCCGATGCCCTGGAGCACCCGGCAGGCGATCAGCTCACTGGTGCCCTGCGCGGCGCCGGCCAGCACCGAGCCCAGCACGTAGATCCCCAGGGAGAGCTGGACCAGGAGCTTCTTGCTGGTCAGGTCGGCGAGCTTGCCCCAGATGGGGGTGGTCGCGGTGGTCGCGAGCAGGGCCGAGGTGACCACCCAGGTGTACGCGGACTGGCCGCCGTGCAGCTCGGTGATGATCCGCGGCAGCGCGTTCGAGACGACCGTGGAGGAGAGGATCGCGACGAACATGCCCAGCAGCAGACCGGAGAGGGCCTCCAGGATCTGCCGGTGGGTCATGTCGACGCCGGTCGCCCGGGTGGGCGCTGTCGCCTGGCTCATCGTTGCTGCCTCCGCGTGGAGTCGAGGTGGAGCGGTCGGGCCGGTGAAGTGGCGGCCGTCCAGAAGTTGTTTGGAGCAACCGTAGGGCTTGGTTGCCTAAAGCAACAACTTGGCGGACCTCGCCGACATTCCCCGCCGCCGCCGGTCAGACCCAGGAGTCGTTGAACCGGCCGAGCAGCCGGGCGAACTCCTCGACGTCCCGGGCCGGCCAGCCGTCCAGGGCGCGCAGGAATTCGCCCAGCCGGGCGGCCCGGGCGACGTCGAACCGCCGCTGACCCTCCTCGGTGAGGCTGATCTGTGCGGCCCGCCGGTCGCTGGGATCGGGGTCGCGGTTGACCAGGCCGAGCGCTTCCAGCCCGTTGATCTGCCGGCTCAACGTCCCCTTGCCCACCCCCAGCCGCCCCGCCAACTCGGTCAACCGGATCGAGCCACTGCGGCGCAGCCAGAGCAGCAGGCCGTAGGTGTTCGGTTCGAGGTTCGGGTGCACCTCCCGGGCGATCTCCCAGGAGACCGCCCGGCCACGACGCAGCAGGGCCGTCAGTTCGTGCTCGACCGCCCGGATCGGCTCCGGCAGGTGCTCGTCGTCCACGGCGTAGAGACTACGGCGGGGTCAGCTCAGCCGTTGCCGGAGAGCCGGTGGCGCATCACCGGGCGTAGCCGCCCATCCTTCGTGGTGCCCTCGACGGTCACCTCAGCCGCGCGCCCCCGGTGGGTCAGGGTGGACACCGCGTTGCCGAAGTAGGGGCCGGCCAGCTTGCGCCAGCGCACCCCCGGGCGGCGGACACCCGCCGAGCGGGCCAACGCCCGGGTCGCCCCCGCCGGGCCGGCCGACCAGGCGAGCCGCATCAGCGGACGGATACCGGCCGGCACCTGGTTGTGGATCGGCGAACAGGTGAGCTGGTGCACCGGGGTCACCACCGCCGGGTCGGCGAACCGGGCCTGGGCCACGTACGAGTGGTGCACGTCCCCGGACAGCACGCTGATCGACGCTGGCGGGGCGTACGCCGGGCCTGCGCCGACCCGCGCGCCGGACCGGCTCGGGGTGCCGGTGCCGATCCGGGCGAAGGTTTCCGCGAGCGCCTCGAAGGAGCGCCGGAAGGCAGCCCAGTGCTCCAGGTCCAGTGCCCGGCGCAGCTTCTCCGCCCCGCGCGCCACCCAGGGCCGGCGCGAGTCGGCGAGCTTCTCGTTCCACGCCTCGACATGGTGGATGCCCTGCGGCAGCAGCCAGGGCAGCGAGGCGCCGACCACCAGGTGGTCGTAGACCCCGTGCGCCTGGTCGAGGAACCAGGCCCACTCACCCGGCGGCAGCATCGCCCGGTTGCCCCGCTCGAGCACCCGACTGCACCGGTTGTCCAGCATCACCAGCCGGGTCCGGCCCAGGTCAAGCGCGTAACTCCACTGGTACTGCACCGCGCGCCAACGCTCGGTGTCGTGCGCCAGGTCGGACTCCTGGTCGACCCGGTGGCCGAACTCGCGCAGCACGCCGGTGGCGTCCTCCGCGGCGGTGACCTTCGCGAACACCGGGTCGGCGGCGATGTCGTCCGGGGAGAGGTTGCCCAGGTGCTGGTAGACCCAGTAGGAGGCGAGACCGCTGCCGATCCGCTCGGACCACCACGGCTGCTCGCGGACCTCGGCCCGCCAGGACGCCGAGGTGTTCCAGTCGTCGATGATCTCGTGGTCGTCGAAGATCATCACGCTCGGCACGGTGGAGAGCAGCCAGCGGATCTCCGGATCCCGCCAGGACTCCAGGTAGAGCTTGGTGTACTCGTCGAAGCTCACCACCTGGTCGGCCGGGGCGCCCTTCGGTCGCCGCCGGCGCCGACGCAGCAACCGGCGCACCGTTGGCGACGTGACGTCGGCGTAGACCTGGTCGCCGAGCAGCACCAGCAGGTCCGGCAGCGCGTTCGCCTCGGGGTCGGCCATCAACCGCCGGGCGTACGCGTCCAGCGCGTCCGGCGGGAGCTTGCGGGTGGTGGCGTGCTGGGTGGTTTCCCGGCATGAGCCGAAGAGCAGACTCACCGGCTGGTCCCGGTCGTCGGCCGCCCGGGTGCGGATCACACTCGGCGGGAAGCCGCTGCTCGGCACCGGCCAGACCACCTCGTCGTCGACCAGCACCTCGTACGTGGTCGCGCTGTCCGGGGTGAGCCCCTGCACCACCACGAGCGCGTAGTGATGGTCGTACGCCGAGAAGGTGGCTGCGGTGCCGGTGGCGCCGTCCGCGGTGCGGACGGTGACCACGGCGGGCGCCGCCGTCTCCACCCAGATGGTCGCCCGGGTGTCCACCACTCGCCGCAGAAGTGGGCCGATGAGGAGGTGGGCGGCGGGCATGCGGCGAGCCTACCGCCGGTTCCCGCGCCGGCCGGGGTGCGGTGGCTGGGACGCCGCGCCCGGCATCTGACAGGATTCCGGCATGGCCGAATATCTCGTCCTCGCTCTGGTCCTGCTCGGTGTGCTGATCGCCGGCACAGTCGGGCTGGTCGTGCCGCGATTGCGGCGGCGGCCCGAGCCCCCACTGCCGCGCACCGAGGTCGACACCCGGGCCGAGGAGGATCTCGCCGGCCCGCCGGTCGAGGCACCGGAGTCCGATCTGTCCACCGGTGTCCTGGTCGAGCCGCCACCGGTGCTCGAGGCGCCCGCGCCGACCGTCGAGGTGCCCGAGCCGACCGCCGGGCGGCTGGTCCGGCTCCGCTCGCGGCTGTCCCGCTCGCAGAACGTCTTCGGCAAGGGGCTGCTCGGCCTGCTCGCCCGCGACCACCTCGACGAGGACGTCTGGGAGGAGATCGAGGACAGCCTGATCACCGCCGACGTCGGCGTCGACGCCACCCGCGACATCGTCGACCGGCTGCGCGAGCGCACCCGGGTGCTGGGCACCCGCTCGGCCTCCGAGCTGCGCGCACTGCTCGCCGCCGAGTTGGTCAACGCGCTCGACCCGAGCCTGGACCGGTCGCTGCGCACCGCCCCGAAGGACGGCGTCCCGGCGGTGCTGCTGGTCGTCGGCGTCAACGGCGCCGGCAAGACCACCACCTGCGGCAAGATCGCCCGGGTGCTGGTGGCCGACGGCCGCAGCGTCCTGCTCGGCGCGGCGGACACCTTCCGGGCCGCCGCCGCCGACCAGCTGGAGACCTGGGGGTCACGGGTCGGGGCGGAGACCGTCCGCGGCCCGGAGGCCGCGGACCCTGCCAGCGTCGCCTTCGACGCGGTCAAGCGCGGCATCGACACCGGCGTGGACACCGTGCTCATCGACACCGCCGGCCGGTTGCAGAACAAGGTCGGCCTGATGGACGAGCTGGGCAAGGTCAAGCGGGTGGTGGAGAAACAGGGCCCGATCGATGAGACACTGCTCATCCTGGACGCCACAACAGGGCAGAACGGTCTGGAGCAGGCCCGGGTCTTCACCGAGGTGGTCAACGTGACGGGCGTGGTCCTGACCAAGCTCGACGGCACCGCGAAGGGCGGCATCGTGATCGCCGTGCAGCGCAAGCTGGGCATCCCGGTGAAGCTCGTCGGCCTCGGTGAGGGCAAGGACGATCTGGCCCCGTTCGACCCGGCGCAGTTCGTCGACGCGCTGTTGGGCACCGAGGCCGCCGGACGGGACGCGTAGTCTCGGGTGACCACTGACGATCGCGCGTACGCGGGCTGGCGCGACCCCGGCCACCCCTCGCAGCGCCTCGGGAGACCGTACGTGACTTCGCAGGAGATCCCGCTGCACGGCGGCAACGTGAGCACCGTGGTCCGGGTCGGTGACACGGTCCGCCGCAACGCCGGGCCCTGGACCCCGTCCGTGCACGCCCTGCTGAGGCACCTGGAGTACGTCGGGTTCACCGGCGCACCCCGGGCCCTGGGCATGGACGAGCGCAACCGCGAGGTGCTGTCGTACCTGGAGGGGGAGTGCGGGGAGTACCCGCTCGCCCCGCACTGGGTGACCGACGAGGCGCTGGTCACCGTGGCCACCATGCTGCGGATGTTCCACGACGCGCAGTACGGCTTCACCCCGCCGCCCGGGGCGGTCTGGCGCTCGTTCGGGCCGCCGCCACCGGACACGGAGGTGATCTGCCACCACGACGCGGCGCCGCACAACGTGATCTGGCGGCCGGACGGCACACTCGGGCTGATCGACTTCGATCTGGCGTCGCCAGGCTCCCGGATCTACGACGTGGCGTACGCGGCCTGGACCTGGGTGCCGATCTTCGCGGACCGGGATTCGATCACCCTCGGCTGGAAGCGCCCGGACCGGCCGCGCCGGCTGCGGCTCTTCGCCGACGCGTACGGGCTGATCCCCCGGGACCGGCACCGGCTGATCCGGACCATCCGCAAGCGGATCGTGGATCACGTCGAGGGAATCCGTCGGATGGCCGCCGCCGGGGAGCCGGCGTTCGTCCGGATCGTGCACAAGGGGCACCTGCGCCGGCCGATGCGCGATCTGCGGCTGCTCGACTACGAGCGGCACGCCCTGGAGAACGCCCTCCGCTGAGCGCATTCCACTGACCGTGCGAAGTTCGTGACACGTACGAAACAACCCGTCACGAAACGGAAACCGGCACGGGACCATGGGTGAAACAGCCGGCCGCGAAGCTTCCGCCCAACCGGCCGACGGGCGACGCTGCCCCGGAAAGCCGCGAAGGAGGGAACTTCACCTTTAGGAGGCCAGCGTGCCTGAAGCACCCACGATCGACGGCGGCAGTACCGTTTGGCTGCTGGTTTCGACCGCGCTCGTGCTGCTCATGACCCCGGGACTGGCGCTGTTCTACGGCGGGCTGAACCGGGCCAAGGGCGTGCTCAACATGATGATGATGAGCTTCTCCGCCATCGGGCTCATCTCTGTTCTGTGGTGGTTCTACGGCTTCAGCGTCGCCTTCGGGACCGACGTGAACGGTTTCTGGGGCGACCCGGGCGCGTACCTCGGCACCAAGACCTTCCTCGCCGAGACCGACCTGTGGGGCGCCACGGCGGAGAACCCGAGCGGCATCGGGGTTCCGCTCTACGTGTTCATGGCCTTCCAGATGGTCTTCGCGGTGATCACCGTCGCGCTGATCAGCGGTGCCATCGCCGACCGGGCCAAGTTCGCCGGCTGGCTGCTGTTCGCCTTCGGCTGGGCCACCCTGGTCTACTTCCCGGTCGCACACTGGGTCTGGGGCGGCGGGATCATCGGCGGCGACATCCACGCGCTGGACTTCGCCGGCGGCACCGCGGTGCACATCAACGCCGGCGCGGCGGCCCTGGCCGTGGCTCTGGTGCTCGGCAAGCGGCTCGGCTGGCCGCGCGAGGGCATGAAGCCGCACAACATTCCCCTGGTCGCGCTCGGTGCCGGCCTGCTGTGGTTCGGGTGGTTCGGGTTCAACGCCGGCTCGGAGCTGACCGTCGACTCGGTCGCCGGCCTCGCCTTCATCAACACCCAGCTCGCCACGGCGGCCGCCCTGCTCGGCTGGATCGCGGTCGAATGGATCAAGGACCGGAAGCCGACCATGGTCGGCGCCTCGTCCGGCGCCGTCGCCGGCCTGGTCGCCATCACCCCGGCCTGCGGGTTCATCGCCCCCTGGGCGGCCGTTCTGCTCGGCATCGTCGCCGGGGTGGTGTGCGCGCTCGCCGTCAGCCTCAAGTACCGGTTCGGCTACGACGACTCCCTCGACGTGGTCGGCGTGCACTTCGTCGGCGGCTGGATCGGCTCGCTCTGGCTCGGCCTTTTCGCCACCAACTCGGTCAACGCCGCGATCAGTGACGTGGTGGGCGCCTCCGACGGCCTCTTCTACGGCGGCGGCGTCACCCAGCTCGGACGGCAGGCGCTCGCCGGCCTGATCGTCTCGGTCTGGTCGTTCGGCATCGCCTGGGTGCTCGCCTTCGTCATCGAGAAGACGATCGGCTTCCGGGTGCGGGCCGAGGCCGAGGTCGAGGGGATCGACATCGCCGAGCACGCCGAGAGCAGCTATGACCTGTCCCCGGCGGGCGGCGGCACGGGCAGCGCGTTCGCGATGGCCGGCATCGGCACCCCCGGTGGCGGCGTGACGAGCGGTGCCAAGCCGGAGGCGGATCCCGCCGAGCCGGTCAGCGAGAAGGTCGCCGGTTAACGTTCCTGGGATGGAGGGGTTGGACATGAAGCTGGTAACCGCGGTCATCAAGCCGTACCAGCTGGACGCGGTGAAGGAGGCTCTGCACGCCCTCGGGGTGGCCGGGCTGACCGTCAGCGAGGTTCAGGGGTACGGGCGGCAGAAGGGGCACACCGAGGTCTACCGGGGTGCCGAGTACACGGTCGAGTTCCTGCCCAAGATCCGGGTCGAGGTGCTCACCGACGAGATCGACGTGGAAAAGATCGTGGACGCCATCGTCGGTGCCGCCCGTACGGGCAAGATCGGCGACGGCAAGGTCTGGGTCACCGGTGTCGAGGAGGTCGTCCGGGTTCGTACCGGCGAACGCGGCCTCGACGCGCTCTGACCGGGCCACGACCGACATGACCTCGTTGATCAAGGGGAACGCGTCAGGGCACGCCGGCGACGGCGACGCGGGCCGCTTGATCAACGAGGTCGTCGGCCTACCCGGGGGGATCGGCGAGACGGCCCGGCTGGCCCGGGCGGCAGCGTACGACGACTTCCTGCGGGGTTTGCTGCCCGACCGTGCGGGCGTGGCGCTGCTCGCTGTCGGTGGGCTGGGCCGGCGGCAGTGCGCCCCGTACGGTGACCTCGACCTGGTGCTGCTGCACGCCGGTGTGCCCGGCACGGACGAGCTGGCCGCCGCGGTCTGGTACCCGATCTGGGACGCAGGCCTGCGGCTGGACCACTCGGTGCGGACCGTCGCCGAGGCGCTCTCGGTGGCCCGGGACGACGTCAAGGTCGCCCTCGGGTTGCTCGACGCCCGGCTGGTGGCCGGCGACCGCGCCCTGGCCGACGCGCTGGTCCGTACCGCCGCCGACCACTGGCGGCGGACCGCCGTCCGCCAGCTGCCCGGCCTGCGGGAGGTCACCGCCGCCCGCTGGCAGGCCCACGGCGAGCTGGCCTTCCTGTTGGAGGGCGACCTCAAGGAGGCCGCCGGCGGGCTGCGCGACGTGGGGCTGCTGCGGGCGATCTCCGCCGCGGGCATCACCGACGCACTACGTCCCGCCGTGCGCGCCGCACACCTGCGCCTGCTGGACACCCGGGACGCCCTGCACCAGCAGGTCGGCCGCCGGGTCGACCGGCTGGTCGCCCAGGAGCGTGACGGGGTGGCCACGCTCCTCGGCCTCCGACAACTCCAGCTCGGCGCGTCTGACGCCGCGCGGCGCCCTGGAGCCGTCGTAGAGGACGGCGATGCCCTCCTGCGCCGGGTCGCCGGGGACGCGCGCACGGTCAGCCACGCCCTGGACGACGCCTTCCGGGCCGCCGACCGGCTGCGCTCCGGCCGCTCCCGGGGCGGGAACGGACGCCCGGTGCGCCGACCGGTGGCGCGGGACGTGGTGAAGCACGACGGCGAACTGGTGCTCGCCCGCACGGCGATCGGAGCACGCCCCGACCCGAGCCTGTCACTGCGGGTGGCCGCCGCCGCGGCCGCCACCCGGCTGCCGATAGCCCGCGCCACATGCGAGTGGCTGGCGGCGTACTGTCCGCCGCTGCCCGCGCCCTGGCCGGCCGAGGCCCGGGCCGCGCTGACCACCCTGCTCGGCGCCGGTCCCGGCCTGGTGCCGGCCTGGGAGACCTGTGACCGGTACGGGCTGGTCGACGGCTGGCTTCCCGAGTGGGCCAGGCTGCGCAGCCTGCCCCAGCACAACCCCGTGCACCGGTACACCCTCGACCGGCACCTGGTGCAGACCGCGCACGAGGCCAGCCGGCATTCCCGCGAGGTGGACCGTCCGGACCTGCTGCTCCTCGGCGCCCTGCTGCACGACATCGGCAAGGGGTTGCCCGGAGATCACAGCACGGTCGGTGTGCCGCTGGCCGAGGCGGTGGCGACCCGGATCGGCCTGCCCACCGGCGAGGTCGAGCTGATCGGCACGCTGGTCCGGCTGCACCTGCTGCTGCCCGACGTGGCCACCCGCCGGGACCTGGCCGACCCGGTGACCATCGCATCGGTGGCCGAGGCGGTCGGCGACACCGGCACGCTCGACCTGCTGCACGCGCTGGTCCGGGCGGACGCGGTGGCCACCGGACCGGCGGCCTGGTCGGACTGGAAGGGCCGGCTGGTCGCCGAGCTGGTCGCCCGGGTCCGCACCGCGCTGGACACCGGCGTGCTGCCCGAGCCGCCGGCCCCCGACCCGGCGCTGCTGGCCGGGCCCCTGCCGGTCGTCCACCTGACCGGGGACCGGGTGGCGGTGGCGGCGGCGGACCGGCGCGGCCTGCTCGCCACGGTGGCCGGCTGCCTGGCGCTGCACCGGTTGGAAGTGATCTCCGCGGACGCCTCCGTGGTCGACGGCCGGGCCCTGGTCGAGTGCCGGGTGCAGCCGCGCTACGGCCTGCCGCCGGACCCGGTCCCGCTCCGCGCCGACCTGCGGCGAGCGGTAGCCGGCGACGTGTCGGTCACCCAGCGGCTGCGCGGCCGTTCGCTCGCCGCCCGGGGCGGCGGCGCGGCCCCCCGGGTGGTCTGGCACCGCGAGGCGGCCACCGACGCGGTGCTGCTGGAACTGCGCGCCGCCGACGCCGCCGGGCTGCTCTACCGCGTCACCTGTGCGCTCGACGAGGCGGGTGCCCTGGTCCGCGCGGCCCGCATCTCCACCCTCGGCGCCGACGTGGTCGACGCCTTCTACCTGGTCGGCGGCTGGCCGGACGACGCCACCCGAGGCCGCCTGGAGACCGCAGTCCTCGCCGCCGTCTGACCCGCGATCGGATCCGCCCCGAAGCCCCGGCCGGTGCCCGCGCTGCGCCGTCCGACGCGCGGCGCTGCGCCGTCCGACGCCCGGCGCTGCGGCGTCCGCCTAGCCGCCGCGGCACCTCATTGCTCTGCTAGGCCCAGCACACCCCGGGCGGGGGGACGCCGCCCGCCGGACGTGGTCCCTGCTGTCGGTACCGCGGCCGCCGCCGCTGTCCGGCTGCCACGCGCCCCTGCGTCTTCGTCGGCCCAACCCTCGTGCCAGCCCATCTCGCTCACAAGCGTTATACCTCAGAGTCATATTTATGCCTCAGAGGTATAACGCTCGCGGAGGTGTCCGCCGCCGGCCCGGGCGCGCTCGAGCCTTCCGGCGGGTCTCACCGCCCAGCGGGAGCGCTGTGGCGTCGTCCGGAGGGGGCCCTGTCCGGAAGGGCCCCGTCCGGAAGGGCGCCGTCCGGAGGGGGCCCTGTCCGGAAGGGCCCCGTCCGGAAGGGCGCCGTCCGGGGGTGTGCTTTTTGGGGGTGTGCCGTCCGGGGGAACGACGGCCGGTGAGAGGCGCGGGCCGGCGGGTGGTGCGGCCACCGGAAGCGGGCGGGAGCGGCAGAGCGGCGTGCGGCGGAGCGACGTGTGGCAGGGCCCTTGGGGCAGAGCGGCGTGTGGCAGGGCTTTGGGGCAGGGCGGCGTGTGGCAGGGCGGCGTGCGGCGAGGCGGACAGGGGCGGGGGCCCTGGGGCGGCGGGTACGTCCGGGGGCGTAGCTGTGGTGCCGCTCGTGGACGCACGCCGGGCGGCTTCGGCGCGGGCAGAATGACGGCCATGCGAGGGAGCGGGCAGCGAGGGTGGCAGGAGACGGCCGTTGACGCGGCGCTCGCCCTGGTGCTGCTCGGATTCGCGCTGCTCGCGACCGGCCTGGCCGGGGACAACCAACCGGGGTCGAGGCCGGTGGACGCCGCCTGCCGGGTGCTGATCGCGGTCGCCGCGCTGGCCCTGCTGGCCCGACGCCGCGCCCCGGTCGCCACCCTGGCCGTGGTCACCGTGGCAACCACGGCGTACCTCGTTCTCGGCTACCCGTACGGTCCGATTCTGCTCACCTTCCTGATCGCGGTGTACACCGTGGCGGCGCGACTGCCGGTGCGGCTTGCGGCGCTCGCCACCGGCGGAGCGTTCGTGCTGCTGCTGACACACGTCTTCTGGTCCCGGGGTCCGGCTCCGGGCTGGGCCGCGGTGCTGCCCGCGTCGGCGTGGGCGGTCGTACCGTTCGCGGCGGGGACGGTGGTGCGGGTCAACCGCGAGGCGACGGCCCGCAGTCGTGCCGAGCAGGCTCGCAGCCGCGCCGAGCAGGCCCGGCGACAGGCCGACGAGGAGCGGCTGCGCATCGCTCAGGAGGTGCATGACGTGGTGGGGCACGGGCTGGCCGCGATCAGCATGCAGGCGGAGATCGCCCTGCACCTGCTGCCGAAACGGCCGGAGCAGGCGGAGACCGCGCTGACCGCGATCAGCCGGACCAGCCGGGAGGCACTGGACGAGCTGCGGGTCACTCTGGGGGCCGTGCGGCGGGGCGCGGAGCGTGGGCCGGTGCCCGGCCTGGCCCGACTCCCGGCGCTGCGCGACCGGCTCGCCGGGGCTGGTCTCGCCGTCGAGCTGCGGGTGGTCGGTGATCCCCGGGAGCTGCCGAACCCGGTGGACCTGGCCGCGTACCGGGTAGTGCAGGAGGCGTTGACCAACGTCCTGCGCCACGCCGGGGTGGCCAACGCGGACGTGACGGTCGGCTACCGCGTCGACGAGTTGACCGTCGAGGTCACCGACCGGGGCGCGGGCGCGGCCGGCGACGTGTTGGATCCCGCCGGCGACGGCGGGCACGGTCTGGCCGGGATGCGGGAGCGGGTCGACGCGCTCGGTGGGCGGCTGCTCGTCGGGCCGCGCCCCGACGGCGGTTTCCGGGTGTACGCCCGGCTGCCGGTGGAGCCGGCGGCGTGATCCGGGTGCTGATCGCCGACGACCAGGACCTGGTCCGGCTCGGGCTGCGCGCGCTGGTGGAGAGCGAGGACGACCTGGCGCTCGCCGGTGAGGCGGCCGACGGACTGCGGGCGGTGGAGCTGGCCCGCCGGGAACGGCCGGACGTGGTGCTGATGGACATCCGGATGCCGGGCATCGACGGGATCGAGGCCACCCGTCGGATTGTCGCCGACCCCGACCTGGCCGGCACACGGGTCGTGGTGCTCACCACCTTCGAGCTGGACGAGTACGTCTTCGACGCGCTGCGGTACGGGGCGAGCGGGTTCCTCACCAAGGACACCCGGCCGGCCGAGCTGCTGCGGGCTGTCCGGCTGGTCGCCGAGGGGGAGGCGCTGCTGTCGCCGTCGGTGACCCGGCGGGTGGTGCGGGAGTTCGCCACCCGGCCGTCCCGGGCGCCCCGCCCGCACCCGCGGCTCGACGCGCTCACCGACCGGGAGCGCCAGGTGGTCGGCCTGGTCGGTGAGGGGCTGAACAACGAGGAGATCGCCGCCCGGCTGGTGGTCAGCCCGGCGACCGCGCGTACCCACGTCAGCAGGGCGATGGGCAAGCTGGGCGCTCGGGACCGGGCGCAGCTCGTCGTCTTCGCGTACCAGTCGGGGTTGGTGTCCGGATAAACGGCGGCGGCGGGGCGGCCGGGACGCGGCCCGGGCCGGGCGACAGCGGCCTTGCAGCCGGCCCGCTACCCTTGCGGTGGTCGGACTCCGCACTGCCGGCCACGTTGTGCCCGCCGGAACACTGACAAACGGGATGTTCGCGTGTTTGACACCTTGAGTGACCGCCTGTCCGGGATCTTCACCAAGCTCCGCGGCAAGGGGCGGCTCACCGACGCCGACATCGACGCCACCGCGCGCGAGATCCGCCTCGCGCTGCTGGAGGCGGACGTCGCGCTGCCGGTCGTCAAGGGCTTCATCGCGGCCGTCAAGGAGCGGGCCCGCAGCTCCGAGGTCTCCCAGGCGCTGAACCCGGCCCAGCAGATCATCAAGATCGTCAACGACGAGCTGATCAATGTGCTCGGCGGCGAGGGCCGGCGGCTCCAGTTCGCCAAGCAGTCCCCGACAGTGATCATGCTGGCCGGTCTCCAGGGCTCCGGTAAGACCACCCTCGCCGGCAAGCTGGCCCGTTGGCTCAAGGGCCAGGGGCACCAGCCGCTGCTGGTCGCCGCGGACCTCCAGCGTCCCAACGCCGTCGGGCAGCTCCAGGTGCTCGGTGGCCGGGCCGGCGTCGAGGTGTACGCCCCGGAGCCCGGCAACGGCGTCGGCGACCCGGTCCAGGTGGCCCGCGCGTCGATCGAGCACGCGAAGCGGGCGGCCCGGGACATCGTCATCGTCGACACCGCCGGCCGGCTCGGCATCGACGCCGAGATGATGCAGCAGGCCGCCGACATCCGCGACGCGGTCCAGCCGGACGAGGTCATCTTCGTCATCGACGCGATGGTGGGTCAGGACGCCGTCCGCACCGCCGAGGCGTTCCGCGACGGTGTCGGCATCACCGGTGTGGTGCTCTCCAAGCTCGACGGCGACGCCCGTGGTGGCGCCGCGCTGTCGGTGCGCGAGGTGACCGGGCAGCCGATCCTGTTCGCCTCCACCGGCGAGAAGCTGGAGGACTTCGACGTCTTCCACCCCGACCGGATGGCCAGCCGGATCCTCGGCATGGGCGACGTCCTCACTCTGATCGAGCAGGCCGAGCAGGCCTTCGACTCCGATCAGAAGGAGAAGATGACCGCCAAGCTGATGGGCGGCGAGCAGTTCACCCTGGAGGACTTCCTCGACCAGCTCATCGCCGTGCGGCGGATGGGTCCGATCGCCAACGTGCTGGCCATGATGCCCGGCATGGGGCAGATGAAGGACCAGCTGGCCGATCTGGACGACACCCACTTCGACCGGGTCACCGCGATCATCCGGTCGATGACGCCGGGCGAGCGGACCAACCCGAAGATCATCAACGGCTCCCGGCGGGCGCGCATCGCCAACGGCTCCGGAGTCACCGTGATGGACGTCAACCAGCTGCTCAACCGCTTCGCCGACGCGCAGAAGATGATGAAGCAGATGGGCGGCATGATGGGCCTGCCCGGCGGTGGCCGGCGCAAGGCGACCAAGTCGCCGAAGAACAAGCGGAAGGGCACCAAGGGTGGCGGTCGGCCGCGTACCGGCGCCGGTGCCGGGATGCCGGGCGGCTTCCCGGGCGGCATGCCGCAGCTCCCGCCGGGGATGGACCCGAACGACCTCGCCGGGGGCCAGGGGCTGCCGCCCGGCTTCAAGCTCCCGAAGATCGACTTCAACAAGCTGGGCAAGGGCGGCGACAAGGGCCCCCGCTGATTCCGCAGACGCCGGGCTGATCGGGTAGGACTGTGCGCATGGCTCTTCATGTGCGCGGTGTGCTGCTCCCCGACGACGAGGTCCGGGATCTCTGGCTGGTCGGCGACCGGGTGACCTTCACCCCGGTGCCCGACGCGGAGACGGTGGTCGACGGCGGTTTCGTCCTTCCGGGGCTGGTCGACGCGCACTGCCACATCGGCATCGCCCGTGGCGGTGCCCCGATCACCTCCCTCGATCAGGCCCGCGAGCTGGCCCACGTCGACCGGGACGCTGGCGTGCTGGCGATCCGCGACGCCGGCTCGCCGTACCCGTACCCCGAACTCGACGACGAACCGGACCTGCCGCGACTGGCCCGGGCGGGCCGGCATGTCGCGCCGCCGAAGCGCTACCTGCGCGACATCGGCGTGGAGGTCGGCCCGGCCGAGGTGGCCGCCACGGTGGCGGCTCAGGCGCGGGCCGGCAACGGCTGGGTCAAGCTGGTCGGCGACTGGATCGACCGCGGCGTGGGTGACCTGGCGCCGGCCTGGGACGCGGACACCCTCACCGCCGCCGTGCGGGCCGCGCACGACGCCGGGGTACGCGCCGCGGTGCACACCTTCTCCGAGTCGGCGGTGGAGATCATGGTGCGGGCCGGGGTGGACTCGGTCGAGCACGGCACCGGGCTGAGCCTCGACCTGATCGACGAGATGGCCCGCCAGGGCACCGCGCTGGTCCCCACGATGATCAACATTGCCACCTTCGACGGCATCGCAGAGCAGGCGCGGGCCAAGTTCCCCGGGTATGCCGAGCACATGCTGGCACTGCGGGACGGATTCCCGGAGGTGGTGCGGGCCGCACACGAGGCGGGCGTGCCGATCTACGTGGGCACCGACGCGGGCGGCGGCATCGACCACGGGCTGGCCGCCGAGGAGATGCTGCTGCTGCACGAGCGTGCCGGGATGGCGCCGATCGACGTGCTGGCCGCCGCCTCCTGGGGCGCCCGGGAGTGGCTCGGCTTTCCCGGCCTGGTCGAGGGCGGCCTCGCCGACCTGACGGTCTACCCCGAGGACCCACGCCACGACCTGCGTGTCGTCCGCGCCCCGTCCCGCACCATCCTCCGGGGCCGCGTCATCCGCTGACGCCCCGCGCGCGGCCCGTGGGGTTAGTGGGTTGGGCGGGCCGCCGCCGCGAAGAGGCGTATCGCCAGGTCGGTCAGGGCTGAGGCGGTCTGGTCGATCGGGGAGCGGGGAAGCACGATGTGGCTCACCACCAGGCGGACGATGCTGTCGGCGGCGAAGGCCAGCGCGGCCGGGTCGGCTCCCGGCAGGTGATCTCCGGCCCACTCGATCAGCGCGCCGGAAGCCTCGGTGAGCACCACCTCGGCCCGGGTGGTCAGATATGGCAGCAGCTCGTCCGAGCCACCCCGGGCACTGGTCAGGATGGCCTTGACCAGCGGGTTGTCCGCTGCCGTGGCGAGGGTGCGCGCGATCGCCGCGTATGCCCCGGCCCGCACGTCGTCGCCGTTCGCGACAAGTGCGGCACGGACGTCGCCGACGAACCGGTCCACCTCGCGCCGGGCCAGCGCCTCGGCCAGCCCCGCCTTGCTGCCGAACTCGTTGTAAACGGTCTGCCGGCTCACCCCGGCCGTGGTGGCCACCCCACCCATCCGGACCGCGTCCCAGCCGCCGGCGATGGTCCGCGTACGGGCGGCGTCCACGATCGTGTCCCGCAGTTGCTGGCGCGGCGAGCCGGTCGCTGCAGTCATGGTGGTCGAATTCTACGGGGGCACCGTCGCCACGCCCAGAGCTGCCACGACGACGACAAGCCGGGCGTGACACCGCACGACGGGCGGGCGCGACACGGCACGGCCACTCCCGGACGCGGTGTCCCCCCGTGTGGCGCATAGGATGTGCGGTCATGGCACGCGTGCTCACTCCCCGTGCGGAGGACTTCCCCCGCTGGTACCAGGACCTGATCGCCAAGGCGAAGCTGGCCGACAACGGCCCGGTCCGCGGCACCATGGTCATCCGCCCGGCCGGCTATGCCATCTGGGAACGGATGCAGGCCGAGATGGACGCCCGGATCAAGGCGGCGGGCGCGGAGAACGCGTACTTCCCGCTGTTCATTCCGGAGAGCTACCTCAAGCGCGAGGCCCAGCACGTCGAGGGCTTCTCCCCGGAGCTGGCGGTGGTCACTCACGGTGGCGGAAAGCAGCTCGCCGAACCGGTGGTGGTGCGCCCCACCAGCGAGACGGTCATCGGCGAGTTCATGGCCAAGTGGATCGACTCGTACCGGGACCTGCCGCTGCTGCTCAACCAGTGGGCCAACGTGGTCCGGTGGGAGCTGCGCCCGCGGATCTTCCTGCGTACCAGCGAGTTCCTCTGGCAGGAGGGGCACACCGCGCACGCCACCCGCGAGGACGCCCGGGCCTACGCCCGGCAGATCCTGCACGAGGCGTACGAGGACCTGATGGTCAACGTGATCGGCATCCCCGTGGTGGTGGGTCTGAAGACGGCCCGCGAGCGGTTCGCCGGTGCGACCGCCACGTACACCTGTGAAGGCATGATGGGCGACGGCAAGGCGCTCCAGCTGGGCACCAGCCACGAGCTGGGCCAGAACTTCGCCAAGGCGTTCGACATCAGCTACTCGTCCGCCGAGGGCGGCCGGGAGCACGCCTGGACGACCTCCTGGGGCACCTCGACCCGGATGCTCGGCGGGCTGATCATGGCGCACGGCGACGACAACGGCCTGCGGGTGCCGCCGAGGCTGGCCCCGATCCAGGCGTACGTCATGATCGTCAAGGACGGCGAGGGCGTCGCCGAGGCGGCGGCCAAGCTGCGCGACGGCCTGCGCGACGCCGGTGTCCGGGTCGCGCTCGACGACCGCACGGACACCGCGTTCGGCCGCCGGGCCGTCGACGCCGAGCTGCGCGGCTATCCGGTACGCGTCGAGGTCGGCCCCCGCGACCTGGCCGCCGGCAACGCCGTGGTGGTGCGCCGTACCGACGGGTCGAAGTCCCCGACGCCGGTGGCCGACGTGGTCGGCGTGGTGCTGGCCGCGCTGGAGACCGACCAGCAGGTGCTGCACGACCAGGCGCTGGCCAACCGCGAGTCGCGCACGGTGGAGGTGGCCACCCTCGCCGAGGCGATCGAGGCCGCCGCGAACGGCTGGGCCCGGGTGCCGTGGTCGGCGGTCGGCGTGGCCGGCGAGGCCGAGGCGAACGGCCAGGGCGTCACGGTGCGATGCCTGCTTCGCGCCGACGGCTCGGTGCCGGACTCCGAGGACGAACCCGACCTGATCGCCATCCTCGCCCGCGCCTACTGAGGCGGAAGGAAGGGCACCTTCTTAACGCCTGCGGTAGAGGAAGGGCCCCCTGTTAACAGCCCCGGAGGTGGTGCGGTGCGCTTCGAGTCGGGTCGGCTGATCATGCACCGCAGCGTGCGACGCGGCCGGATCGGATGGGTCCGGCCGGGCCGGGTGGTCAGCGACGACGAGCGGGGCCTGCTGGTCTGGATCGCCCGGGACTCGCCGGTCGCCCACGAGGTGAGCGAGGCGGGGCTGGGGATGCGGGCGATGCCGTTCGCCCAGTGGATCTCGTCGGCGTACCGGCTGGAGCACGGGCGCTGGAACGGGCCGCCGCTGCTGAAGTTCCTGCCCACCGGTGCGGCGCACTCCGTCTGGTGGTTCCGGGACGCGCAGGGCCGGTTCGCCCACTGGTACGTCAACCTGGAGGAGCCCGGCGTGCGCTGGGACGACGGCCCGGTGGCCGGCGTCGACGTGGTGGACCAGGACCTCGACGTGGTGGTGCACCCGGACCGCAGCTGGCAGTGGAAGGACGAGGAGGAGTTCGTCGAGCGCCTCGCCTTCCCGGACGACTACTGGGTGGCCGACGAGAAGGCGGTTCGGGCCGAGGGGGAGCGGGTGATCGCGCTCGCCGAGGCCGGAGAGTTCCCGTTCGACGGCACCTGGTGCGACTTCGCGCCTCCCGCCGACTGGGACGTACCGGACGAACTTCCGCCGGGCTGGGACCGTCCGCCGGTGCGCTGAGGGGTGTTCCGGGTCACCGGTCCGGGCGAGCCGGGCGCGGTGTCCGGGTCCGGTGCGAGAGATCGGCGGCGGATCTGGCAGAATGGGTCGCTGGTATCCGGCGCGCGTCCGGCGCCCTCTAACCCAGGCGCGTCGCCAGTCCACCGAGTAGTCTCCGGCCCAACCCCACTGTGCCGTCGGCGCTCACCCATACACACCGCCCGTACCGGGCTGGTGAGATCGCAACAGGAGCGAAACAACTGTGGCCGTAAAGATCCGGCTCCTGCGGATGGGTAAGATCCGCAACCCGCAGTACCGCATTGTCATCGCCGACTCGCGCACCAAGCGTGACGGCCGGGCGATCGAGTTCGTCGGGGTGTACCAGCCGAAGGAAGACCCTTCGATCATCGAGGTCAAGTCGGAGCGGGTCCAGTACTGGCTGTCCGTCGGCGCTCAGCCGAGCGAGGCGGTGCAGCGGCTGCTGGAGCTGACCGGTGACTGGCAGAAGTACAAGGGCCTGCCGGCCCCGCCGCCGATGAAGGTCGCCCCCGAGCGGGCCGACCGCAAGGCGGCGTACGAGGCTGAGGCGAAGGCCGCCGCCGGGCTCGCCCCGGAGACCCCGGCCAAGCCGGCCAAGAAGGCCGCCAAGGCCGCTGAGGCTCCGAAGGCCGAGGCTCCGGCTGAGGCTCCGAAGGCCGAGGCTCCGGCTGAGGCGCCGAAGACCGAGGCTCCGGCCGAGGCCCCGGCTGCCGCTGCCGACGCCGGTGAGCAGGCCTGATATGCCTCTGCGTCCGGCGTTGGAGCACCTGGTCAAGGGCATCGTCGACCACCCGGACGATGTCCGGGTGCGGATGGTCGATTCCCGTCGGGGCAAGCGGCTGGAAGTCCGCGTGCACCCCGAGGACCTCGGCACTGTGATCGGGCGGTCCGGCCGGACCGCCAAGGCGCTGCGCCAGGTGATCGGCTCCATCGGCGGGCGCGGGGTACGCGTCGACATCGTCGACTCGTACTGATGCAGCTCGTCGTCGGCAGGATCGGCAAGCCGCACGGTGTCCGCGGTGAGGTCACCGTGGAGGTGCGGACCGACGAGCCCGAAGCACGGTTCGCCCCAGGCACGGTGCTGCGCACCGAGCCTGGGGCGACGCCCCAGACTGTGTCCCCGCGCAGCAGCGGCGTGCTGCGCACCGAGCCTGGGGCGGTTCCGCCGCCCCCGGCCACGGACGGGCCCGGGGTGCTGTTCCGGGTCCCGGCCGAGCTGACCATCGAGGAATCCCGCTTCCATCAGGGCCGGATGCTGGTCGCGTTCGCCGGGATACTGGATCGCGACGGCGCCGAGGCGCTGCGCGGGACCCTGCTCGTGGTGGACAGCGCCGACGTGGAGCCCCCGGAGGACCCGGAGGAGTTCCACGACCACCAGCTCGTCGGGCTGGCCGTGGTCACGCCGGGCGGCGAGCGGCTGGGCGAGGTGGCCCGGATCGACCACGCCCCCTCCTCCGACCTGCTGGTGCTGCGACGCCCCGAGGGGCGTGTCGCGTTGATCCCGTTCGTCCGGGCGATCGTTCCGGAGGTCGACCTGGCCGGGGGACGCGTGATCGTCGACCCACCCGCCGGACTGCTCGACCTTTAGGACCACCCGCATGCGCGTCGACATCGTGTCGATCTTCCCGGAGTACTTCGCCCCTCTCGACCTGTCGCTGATCGGCCGGGCCCGGGCCAATGGCGTACTCCAGTTGGCCGTGCACGACCTGCGGACCTGGACCCACGACGTGCACCGCACGGTCGACGACACCCCCTACGGCGGCGGTCCGGGCATGGTGATGCGCCCGGAGCCGTGGGGCGGCGCGCTGGACGCGCTCGCGCCGGCCGAAGCCCCGCCGCCCCGGCTGCTGGTGCCCTCGCCGGCCGGTGTCCCGTTCACCCAGGCCATGGCGCACGAGCTGGCCGCCGAGCCGCACCTGCTCTTCGCCTGCGGTCGGTACGAGGGGATCGACCAGCGGGTACTGGCGCACGCCGCGACCCGGATGCCGGTCACCGAGGTGTCGCTCGGCGACTACGTGCTCTTCGGCGGCGAGGTGGCGGTGCTGGTCGTCCTGGAGGCGGTCACCCGGCTGCTGCCCGGTGTGCTGGGCAACGCCGGCTCGCTGGACGAGGAGTCGCACGCGCACGGGCTGCTCGAAGCGCCGATCTACACCAAGCCGCCGAGCTGGCGCGGGCACGACGTGCCGGAGGTGCTCCGCTCCGGCGATCACGGCAAGATCGCCCGCTGGCGGCGCGAGGAGGGTCTGCTGCGCACCGCCGCCCGGCGCCCGGACCTGCTCGCCGCGCTGCCCGCCGATCAGCTCGACAAACGGGACATCGCGGCGCTGGACCGGGCCGGATTTCAGCCGCCGCCGGGGGATGTGGCAAAGTAGAGGGGTTGCCGCATCCGTCCGCGCCCGCGGGCGGCTGCGAGGATCCTCGACCGGGGTCGGCACGCCGACCACCACCCGGGGATCAGAACCACCCACCCGCGCACCGAGTGACGGTGCGCCGTGAGCCTCACGAGGACGCAGCGATGAACATCCTGGACGCCCTTGACGCCCAGTCGAAGCGGACCGATCTTCCCGACTTCCGTGCCGGTGACACCGTCAAGGTGCACGCCCGCGTCGTTGAGGGCGCCCGGTCCCGTGTCCAGATCTTCCAGGGCGTCGTGATCCGCCGCCAGGGTGACGGTCTGCGCGAGACCTTCTCGGTCCGCAAGGTCAGCTTCGGTGTCGGCGTCGAGCGGACCTATCCGATCAACGGCCCGGGCATCGACCGGATCGAGATCGTGACCCGCGGTGCCGTGCGCCGCGCCAAGCTGTACTACCTGCGCGAGCTGCGCGGCAAGAAGGCCAAGATCAAGGAGAAGCGGGAGAAGCAGCCCAGCTGACTTCCCGCTCGCCACGCCGCCTGAGCTGCGCGTATGCCGTACCGACCGGACCGCACTACCCTGGTCGTACGGGCGCAGCGAGGCGGCGGCCCCGCCCATGTGGCGGGCAGCCGTCCACAACCGCCCGTGGGGCCTCGACGAGGCTCCCGGGCGGTGGTGTTTCTGCGGACCGGGGAGTGGCGTGGTGCAGACGCTTGACGAGGACGGCACCGTCGATCCGTGGCGCCGGCGGGCCCGCCGCACCCGCCGGCAGATGCCGCTCTGGCAGGAGCTCCCGCTGCTGCTGGTCGTCGCGTTCTGCCTCGCGGTGCTGATCCGCACCTTCCTGCTCCAGGCGTTCTTCATCCCGTCCGGTTCGATGGAGGACACGCTCCTGATCGGCGACCGCGTGCTGGTCAACAAGGTCGTCTACGACGTCCGCGACCCGGTACGCGGCGAGGTGGTGGTCTTCCGGGGCACCGACCGCTGGGCACCGCAGGTCGACGAGCAGCCGGCGCCGGGCTTCGCCGGCAAGCTCACCCGGACCGTCGGTGACCTGGTGGGGGTGAGCCGCCCCGGCGAGAAGGACTTCATCAAACGGGTGATCGGTCTCCCCGGCGACCGGGTCAAGTGCTGCGACAGCCAGGGCCGGGTCACCGTCAACGGCACTCCACTCAACGAGCCGTACGTGGTGCGCGACTCCCCGCTGGACCTGCCACCCAACCCGGGGGAGTGCCGCTCCCGGCGTTTCGACGAGGTCGTCGTGCCGCCCGGCCAGATCTTCGTGATGGGCGACCACCGGCTGGTGTCCCAGGACGCGCGCTGCCAGGGCCCGGTGCCGATCGACAACGTGGTCGGCCGTGCCTTCATGGTGGTCTGGCCGTCCTCCCGGTGGAATCCGCTGTCGGTGCCGTCGACGTTCGACGACGTGTCCGGGCCGGCTGCGGCGTCCTCGGGCGCGCCCCCGGTCCGTCCGACCCCGCAGGGCGGTGTGCTGCTGCTTCTTCCCCTGGTAGCCGCGCTGCGGGGTTCCCGCGCGTTCCGGACGGTGACGTCTGGCCCGGCAACGTAGGCTCCTTGGCGTGATTGACGAGCAGACCGACAAGCCCCGTAGTTCCTTCTGGAAGGAGCTGCCGATCCTGCTGGGTGTGGCGATCCTGGTAGCGGTGCTGGTCCGCGCCTTCGTGCTGCAGACCTTCTTCATCCCCTCCCCGTCCATGGAAAACACCCTCAAGATCGATGACCGGGTGCTGGTCAACAAGCTGGTCTACGACTTCCGGTCACCGCACCGCGGCGAGGTGATCGTGTTCAAGGCGCCGATCGAGTGGAGCGGCAACCCCGACGGTGAGGACTTCATCAAGCGGGTGATCGGCGTCGGTGGTGACCACGTGGTCTGCTGCGACCCGCAGGAGCGGCTGGTGATCAACGGCAAGTCGCTCGACGAGCCGTACATCTTCTCGATGGACGGGGTCCGCGACAAGCCGGCGGACCAGGAATTCGACATCACCGTGCCGAAGGGGCGGCTGTGGGTGATGGGCGACCACCGGTCGGCCTCGGGCGACTCGCTGGAGCACTGGCAGCAGTCCGGGCAGAACATCACCGAGGCCACGATCCCGGAAGGCGAGGTGGTCGGGCGGGCGTTCACCGTGTTCTGGCCGGTCAACCGGGCCACCTGGCTGACCGTGCCGGATCAGTACGACGGCATTCCGAAGCCGTAGGCCGGACGGGGGCGTGGGCGATCCGCCGCCGGTCTGGCAGGCTGGGGGCGTGACCGTCTACACCCCTCGACGCGCCGCCCGCGTGCTGCTCGTCGACGCGGCCGGCCGGGTTCTGCTCTTCGACGGCTTCGACCCGGCCCGCCCCGGGCACCGCTACTGGTTCACCCCGGGCGGTGGGCTGGATCCGACGGAGTCACCGGCGGCGGGCGCGGCCCGGGAGCTGGCCGAGGAGACCGGGTTGCGACTCGACCCCGCCGAGCTGGGCGAGCCGGTCTGGTCCGAGACGACCGAGTTCCCGTTCGACGGTGTGTGGCATCGCCAGCAGCAGGTGTTCTTCCTGGTCCAGGTGTCGTCGTGGCAGGTGGACACCGCGGGCTTCGACGACGTCGAGCAGCGCAGCATCGCCGGTCACCGCTGGTGGTCGCCGGACGAGCTGGCGGCCAGCGATGAGCGGTACTACCCGGTCGAGCTGCCCGCCCTGCTGACCACGCTCCTGCGACCGACCGTCGGCGTCGGCCGGGACGAGGGCTCGTGCTGACCCCGCCGCGCACCGTCGTGCGCCGGGAGGCCGGGCTGTACGCGCTGGAGCGGGCGTTGCAGCGGCGCGGCTTCCGGCAGGTCGCTGGTGCCGACGAGGCCGGCCGGGGCGCGTGCGCCGGTCCCCTGGTCGCCGCCGCGGCGGTGCTGCCCGAGGGGCGACGAGGCGAGATCGACGGGCTGGCCGACTCCAAGCTGCTCACCCCGGCGAGCCGGGAACGGGTGTACGCGGAGGTCGTGGACCGCGCGCTGGCGTACGCCGTGGTGGTCATCCCGGCCGAGGAGGTCGACGCCAGGGGGCTGCACGTGTGCAACCTGTCCGCGATGCGCCGGGCGCTCGCCTCGCTCACCACCCGGCCGGAGTACGTGCTGACCGACGGCTTCGGCGTGGACGGCCTGGGGGTGCCGGGGCTGGCGGTGTGGAAGGGCGACCGCGTGGCGGCCTGCGTGGCGGCGGCCAGCGTGCTCGCCAAGGTCACCCGGGATCGGATCATGGTGGAGTTGGACGGGGTGTTCCCGGCGTACGGCTTCGCCGAGCACAAGGGCTACATCACCCCGGAGCACTCCGCGGCGCTGCGGGAGCACGGGCCGTGCCGGGAGCACCGGTTCTCGTACGTCAACGTCGCCGCGGTCTCCGGTCGCGACGGTCGGCCGCCGCGCGCCCGTCGGCCCGTCCAACCGGGCCCGGATGAGCCGATGGAGCGCTCCTGGGCGTCAGGGAGTACCGTCGGCGTGGCGTTGGGCGAGCAGCTTCGGCCTCCGGCGCCGGTGGGGGAAGATGTGGTCATGGAAGGCGGAGTGCGATGAGCGCGGAAGATCTCGAGAAGTACGAGACCGAGATGGAGCTGCAGCTCTACCGGGAGTACCGCGACATTGTCCGCCAGTTCTCCTACGTGGTGGAGACGGAACGCCGGTTCTACCTGGCCAACCAGGTCGACCTGCACGTGCGCAACTCCGACGGCGAGGTCTACTTCGAGGTTGAGATGCACGACGCCTGGGTGTGGGACATGTACCGTCCTGCCCGCTTCGTGAAGAACGTCCGAGTGATGACTTTCAAGGACGTCAACGTCGAGGAGCTGGAGAAGCCGGACATCTCGCTCCCCGCCGACTCCGGCTTCGGCGGCTGACCGCTCCCGTACCGTCCGGCGCCACCACGGGCCCCCCACCCGTGGCGTAGCCCACGCCGCCGGTCATTCGGCCGGCACCACGACCTCAACCCGCTGCACCAGGTTGTTGGCGAAGCCGCCCCGGTTCCACGGCTGCTCAACCGGCTGGGTCCGCCCGGAGGCGTCCGTCGCCCGCGCGCCGAGCACGTACCGGCCCGGCGTCGCCGTCCACTCGTGCCGCCACCGTCGCCAGGCGAAGTCGCCGCCCTCCGCGGCGTCCAGCTCCGCCGGCACCCAGGTCGTCCCGCCGTCGGTGGTCACCTCCACGGAGACCACCGACGCGTGCCCCGACCAGGCCCGACCGTCCAGAGTGCACGGCCCCGGCCGGAGCACGCGGCGGCGGGACATGAAGTCGGGGAAGCCGGGCGGGCGGACCAGCGCGCGTGGCTCGATCCGGGTGACCGGAACGCCCGGGTCGTCGGCGTCGCGGCGCAGCCGGTAGGCGACCGCGTTCTGGTAGCCCTCGAACGGTTCCGTCCGGACGTCGATCGAGTGGAGCCACTTCACGTGCGCCATGCCGTACCAGCCCGGCACGATCAGCCGCAGCGGCGCACCGTGCTGCGGCAGCAGGGGAGCACCGTTCATCTCGTACGCCAGCAGCACCTCCTCGCGCAGCGCGTCGGCGACGGGCAGCCCGCGCTGGTAGTCCTGCTCGACCCCGCGCTCGACGCCGTGATCGGCGCCGGTGAAGACCACGTCGACCGCGGCCGGGTCGAGACCCGCCTCGCGCAGCAGCGGCGCCAGCGGGGTGCCGGTCCATTCGGCGTTGCCGACCGCCTCGACCAGCCAGGGCTGGCTGACCGGCCGGGGGTCCAGCAGGACCCGGCCGTTGCCGGCGCACTCCAGGGTGACCCGGTGGGTGACCCGGGGCCGTTCACGAAGCTCCGCCAGGCTGACGGTCAGCGGCCGGTCCACCGCACCGCCGACGGTCAGCGCGTGCGTGGCCGGGTCCAGCTCCGGGATGTCGTAGTGGATGAGCAGGTAGTGCAACCCCGCCGGGGTGACGTCGTAGCGCAGCGCCTCCAGCGGGATGCCGTGGTTGCGGGCGGCGAGCTGCAACTCCTCGGCGCTGATCGCCTCGCCCGGCTCAGCGAGCCGGGACGGGCCGCTCACCTCGGCGACCGTCGGCGCGTCGGCCGCCCCGCGGTGCGGAGTCGGGACGTCCTGCTGAGACCCCGACGTCCGGTCATCGACAGTGGTCATAGGGGCCTCCCCGGCTCGGACGGCGGCACTGCGCTCGCACTCGGACCAGCCTAGGCCCTCTGCGACGGCCCGAGCGCGGCCCGGTGCGCGCGACGCCTCCGGTGCGGGGTGGCAGGGTCAGCGGGGGAGGAAGCGGAACATCGTCACCCCGGGCGGCAGAGGCCGGGGACGGTTGAGGTGGCGGTGCACGCCGACGCCGACCCGGTCCGCCGGGCGACCTACCGCGACCGGTGCGAATCCCTCCTGCGCGAACCAGTCGCAGACGGCGGGCACCAGATCCGGCTCGCGCCGATGCCGGGTCCAGATCACCGTGCCGCCCCTCGCGCAGAGCGCGGCAGAGTGCCCCACGGTGGCCCGAACGTCGGCGTCCGACACGTTGCCGAACACCCCGCAAAGCAGCAAGAGGTCGGCCGGGACCAGATCGGCGTACGCGTCGATCACCGCCGCGTCGCCGACCACCACCTGTACGCCGCTGAGACCAGCCGTCCGGGCGGCGTCCTCGGCCACGGCGGCGTTGCGCGGGTCCAGCTCGACCAGGCGGGCGGTCACGTCGTGGCTGCGCGGGTGGGTGGCGAGCACCGGGATCAGGTCCCGGCCCTGACCGGCGCACGCGCTGATCACCCGGAGCGGCCCTGCCGGCGCCCCGTCCAGTGCCGCCCGAACCTGCTCCCGCACCTCGGCGAGCCGGGCGGCCAGCGCCGAACCCGGCTGGTCGTAGTCGTCATGCCAGGCAAGCCAGTCCCGAGCCATCGGCCCAGCATAGGCAGCGTCCGCCGGCCCGCGACATAGCAGATCATCGAGGGCCTTGAGTGGTCGTCCACAGCAGCCCTATTTGTCCACAGCCCGGCTGCTCGGGGGTGGCAGGCGGCCCCGCCCGGTCGCAGGCTGCCGTCATGCGACCGCCACCCGCCCCGCGCACCGTCCCGATCCGCCGCACCGTGCTGCTCTGCGCCGCGTTCCCGCTCGCGCTGACCGCCCAGCTCAGCTGCCTGGCGCTGCTGGTCGCGGCACTGCCCGGCCGCCCGCCGACGCTGGTCGTGCCGGTCGCGGTCGTGGCGCCCGACCCGACGGACGCCGGCCCGGGGCGGTTCCGCTGGCCGGTCGACGGGCAGCCCCGCCCGGTGCGCCGATTCGACCCGCCGCCCCGGCCGTGGCTGGCCGGGCACCGGGGAGTGGACCTGGCCGCCCCGGCCGGCGCGGTGATCCGCAGCGCCGGGCGGGGCACGGTGCTCTTCGCGGGCCTGGTGGCCGGTCGACCGGTGGTCACCGTGGGGCACGCCGGCGGGCTGCGCACCACCCACGAGCCGGTGCGACCGTCGGTACGCCCCGGCCAGCCGCTCGCCGCCGGTGCGCCGCTGGGTGAACTGCTGCCCGGGCATCCGGGCTGCCCCGCCGTCGCCTGCCTGCACTGGGGCCTGCGCCGGGGCGCGGAATACCTGGACCCGCTGGCCCTGCTCGGCCTCGGCCCGGTACGCCTGCTCCCGGTCGGCGGGGTCAGCGCTGGGCGAGCAGCGCCGGCAGCCGCACGGCCAGCCGTTCGTACTCGTCGGCGGCGTTGTAGACCTGACCGGTGAGCCGCAGCCACCCCCGGCCGTTCCAGCTCATCACCGCCACCTCGGCGGCGAGCCGCTCGCCGATGCGCGTCTGCAGGGCCCGCGCCGCGTCGATGGTGGTGGCCGTGCCGGCCGGCAGCGGGATGATCCGCAGAGCCACCGCGGGCCCGCCGGGGTCGGGCAGGTGGGCGGGAGGCACCCCCAGCGCGTCCCCCACCACCCGCTGGCCGTACGCGGCGAGCGCGGCGTTGTGCTCCCGGACCCGGTCGACGCCCAGGCTGCGCAGCGTGAAGAGGCCCGCCGGGGCGGCCAGCCACGAGGTGTAGTCCAGGGTGGCCTGCCATTCGATCCGGGCCGGGAAACCGGTGTCCTGCTCCCACGAGACCACCAGCGGCTCGATCCGGTCCCGCCACGGCGCGCTCACCGCGAGCAGGGCGGTGCCGCGTGGGGCGTACCCCCACTTGTGCAGGTTGCCCACCCAGAAGTCGGCGCCGATGCTGGTGACCGGGGTCGGCAGCATGCCCGGCGCGTGCGCGGCGTCCACCAGGACCGGAACGCCGTGTTCGCGGGCCACCCCGACGATGGCGGCGGTCGGGAAGAGCCGGGCGGTGGCCGAGGTGAGCTGATCGACGACGAGGAGCCGGGTCCGCCCCGGGCGTAGGCCGGCGCGGACGGTCTGCACGATCTGCTCGTCGGTGGCCGCCAGCGGGATCGGCAGCACCCGGCCAACCGCTCCGGTCCGGCGGCACTCCCGCTGGATGGCCAGGCTCACCGCCCCGTACCCGTGGTCGGTGCTGAGCACCTCGTCACCGGGCTGCAGCCCCAGCGACTGGAGCACCACGGCGACGCCGGTGGTGGTGTTGCCGACCAGGGCGCTGCCCTCCGGGTCGGCGCCCAGGAAACTGGCGAGGTGCCGGCGGGTGTGCCCGATCCGGTCGACGAGCCCCTGGGTGAAGAAGCGCAGCGGGTTGGCCTCCATCTCGTCGCGCAGCCGCTGTTGGGCTCGCTGCACGCCGATCGGCACCGCGCCGAACGAACCGTGGTTGAGGTGGCTGACCGCCGGGTCGAGGGAGAAGAGCAGGCGGGCGCCCGGGATCGGCTCGGGGGGCTGCGGGACGCTCACCTGATGATCGTAACCGCCGGTAGATCACCGCCGAGCGGTTCGCTCGTCGGGGTCAGGCGCGCGGGTGGGCCTGGCGGTAGGCGGCGCGCAGCCGCTCCACCGAGACGTGCGTGTAGATCTGTGTGCTGGCCAGCGACGAGTGGCCCAGCAGTTCCTGCACCGCGCGCAGGTCGGCGCCGCCCTCGAGGAGGTGGGTGGCGGCGGAGTGGCGCAGCCCGTGCGGGCTGGTCCGGGGGAGGCCGGTGGCCTCGGCGTACCCGCCGACGATCTGGCGTGCGGTGGTCGGGTTGAGTCGGCCGCCCCGGGCACCGAGCAGCAGCGCGTCGCCCGAGCGGGCGCCAACCAGCGCCGGGCGGCCCCGCCGCAGCCAGTCGTCGAGTGCTCGCTGCGCGGGCACCCCGTACGGCACCGAGCGCTCCCGACCGCCCTTGCCGAACACCCGGATCACCCGGCGGCCGTGGTCGACGTCCCCGACGTCCAACCCGCAGGCCTCGCTGATCCGCACGCCGGTGGCGTAGAGCAGTTCCAGCAGCACCCGGTCGCGCAGCCGTACCGCCTCGACCGCCGCCCCTTCCGCCGGGCCGGGCTTCGCCTCGTCCGGCGGCTCAGCCGTTGTCGGCCCGGTCGGTGTGGAGGCGGGGGGCAGCCGGGTTGGTGCCTCGACCAGGGCGGCGGCCTGGTCGGCGCGCAGGACGGTGGGAAGTTCCCGGTGCGCGCGAGGGCTGGCGAGCGCGGCGCCCACGTCGGCGGGGAGCAACCCGGCACGGTGTGCCCAGGCGCTGAACGCCCGCGCCGACGCGGCCCGCCGGGCCAGGGACGTGCGGGCGGCACCGGTCGTCCGTTGCCGGGCCAGCCAGCTGCGCAGCACCGACAGGTCCAGCTCGGCCAGCTCGACACAGCCCATCCGAACGGCGTGGTCGAGCAGCGAGACCAGGTCGGTGACGTACGCGCGGACGGTGTGCGTCGACCGGTTGCGGACCCGGGACAGGTAGTCGGCGAAATCGTCCACCGCGTCGCGCAGCGCTGGCGGCAGCTCCTGGTGGGTGGCCCGGGTGCCCCGGGCAGGCCCGCTCATCGCCGCCAGGTGGGCGGCGCCGTGGTGCGGGCCGGTCGATGGGCCGGCGCACCCCCGCTGACAGTCGGCACGACAATCAGCCTACGGCCGCGCGTCGCGTGCCGCCGGCCACGACAGTGCCGGTGTCGTCGGTGCCGGTGACGTCGGTCTCGGCTTGGCGGTCGTCGCGCGCTTCGGTCGGGCCGGTGGGGCGAGGGCGTAGCCGTCGTCGCGGCGGACCACCAGGGACAGCTCCTCCAGAAGGGACAGTTTGCGCAGTGCGGTGCGCACGTCGACGCCGGCCCGGGCGGCCAGCGCGTCCACGCCCAGCGCACCCCGACGAGGTAGCGCCTCCAACAGCGACCGAGCGTCGTCGTCGAGCTCGTCGGTCGGTCGCTGCGGGCCCCGGGCCAGCGGCGCCAGGTCCGCGCCGATCCGGCCCACCTCCTCGAGTACGTGCGCCACCCCGGTGACGAGGCGAACCTTCGGGAACTCGCGGAGCAGTTCGTGCACGCCGACGGACATCGCCGAGGTCACCGGGCCGGGCACCACCATGGCCGCCCGGTCGGTGTAGATGGCCCGCCGCGCGGTCTGCGTCGCGCCGCTGCGCGCGGACGCCTCCACCACGACGGTGCCGAGGGTGCTACCGGCGATGACCCGGTTGCGGATCAGGAACCGGGGCCGCAGCGGCTCGGCGCCGGGCGGCCACTCGCTGACCAGCAGCCCGGTGTCGGCGATCCGGTCGAAGAGCGCGGTGTTGCCCATCGGGTACGGCCGGTCCAGCCCGCAGGCCAGCACCGCGACGGTCAGTCCGCCGGCGTTGAGGGCGCCGCGGTGGGCGGCCGCGTCGATGCCGAACGCGCCGCCGGAGACCACCGTCCAGTCCCGCTCGGCCAGCCCGTACCCCAACTCGGTGGCGACGTGCTGGCCGTAGCCGGTGGCCGCCCGCGCCCCGACCACGGCCACCGAGCGGTCCAGCGCTTCGCCCAGCGGCCAGCTCCCACGCACCCAGAAGCAGAGCGGCGGCGCGGTCTCGACGTCCACCCGCCGGGTGACGTCCGGCAGTTGGAGGGTGGCCAGGCCGGCCACCCGGGCCGGCCACTCGTCGTCGTCGGGTGTGACCAGCCGGGCGCCGAGGCGCTCTGCCCGGTCCAGTGCCTCGGCCGCCACCGCCCGGGCGTCGGCGGCGGCCGACCGGGCGGCGACCGTGGTGTGCAACCAGCCGTCCGGGCTCCCGCCGTCGAGCAGCAGATCCAGCGCCGCCACCGGGCCCAGCCGCTGGACGAGCCGGTGCACCGCCCGGGTGCCCGGTTCGGCGAGCCAGGTCAGCGCCACCCGGGCCAGCCGGCCTTCCTCGTCAGCGCTCACGTCGCCTCCCCCGTCCGTAGTTGGATCACCTCCCGGACGTCCTCCCGGTCCGGCCGGTCCCGGCCGTCCAGATCCGCGATCGTCCATGCCATCCGGATCACCCGGTCGAAGCCGCGTGCCGACAGGGAGCCGGAGTCCAGCCGTCCACGCAGCTCGGCAGTGTCGCGGGCGGGCAGCCGCCACGGCGGCCGGCGCAAATGCGGGCCGGCCACCTCGGCGTTGAGCCGCCGGCCGAGACCGGCCCAGCGGGTGGCCGCCGCTCGACGGGCCACCACCACCCGCGCGGCTACCGTGGCGGAGGACTCCGCGTCGTTCTCCGCCGCCATCAACTCCGCCGCCCGTACCGGCAACAGCCGCACCTGAACGTCGATCCGGTCGAGCAGCGGCCCGGAGAGCCGGCCCAGGTAACGGCGGCGGACGAGCGGGGTGCACTCGCAGTGCGCGTCCCCGGCGGGCTTGGCGCACGGACAGGGGTTGGCGGCCAGCACCAGTTGGGTCCGGGCCGGATATTCGGTGCCGCCCCCGCTGCGGGCCAGCTTGACGCGGCCGTTCTCCAGCGGCTGACGCAGCGCTTCCAGTGCGCCCTTGCTGAACTCCGGCGCCTCGTCGAGGAAGAGGACCCCGCGGTGGGCCAGCGACACCGCGCCGGGTCGGGCCAGCCCCGAACCCCGCCGACCAGCGACGGCACGGTCGCCGTGTGGTGTGGCGCCTGGAGCGGCGGGCGGCGCAGCAACCGGCCGCCGGGTGGCAGCAGCCCGGCGATCGAGTGCAGCGCGGTCACCTCGAGGGCCGCGTCGCGGGCAGGATCGACGGCAGCCGCTCGGCGAGCATCGTCTTGCCGGCACCCGGTGGGCCCAGCAGCGCCACGTGGTGCCCGCCGGCGGCGGCGACCTCCAACGCGCGCCTGCCCAACTGCTGCCCGGCCACCTCGGCCAGGTCCGGGCCGTCGGTGACCGGCGCCGGGGTTTCGGCAGGTGGTTCGATCAGCGGGTCGCCGTCCCGGACGAAGGTGACCAGCCGGTGCAGCGTGTCCACCGCCCGTACCCGTATTCCCGGGATGACGGCGGCCTCGGCGGCGTTGCCGGCCGGGACGATCACCCGACCGACGCCCTCCCGGGCGGCGGCGGCGACCATCGGCAGAACCCCGCGCACCGGCCGGACGGTCCCGTCCAGCCCCAGCTCGCCGAGGACGACCACCCCCTCCAGGGGGAGCAGCGGCAGCTCACCCGAGCCGCCCAGCAGAGCGGCGGCGATGGCCAGATCGAACGCGGAGCCGAATTTCGGCAGCGTCGCCGGCAGCAGGTTCAGGGTGATCCGCCGGTTGGGCCAGCGCTGGCCGGAGTTGACCATGGCGGCCCGGACCCGGTCGCGGGCCTCGTGCAGAGCGGTGTCCGGTAGCCCGGAGATCACCACCGCCGGCAGGCCGGCGGCGAGGTCGGCCTCCACCTCGACCAGGTGACCGGTGACGCCGACCAGCCCCACCGAGAGCACCTTCGCGTAACTCATGTCGCCCCCCGACCTCCCGGAGCGCGCATCTCAGAACGCGCCCTTGAGGTGGTCGACCCGGGCCGGACCGGCATCGGGCAACCGCACCGAGAGCACGTCGAACCGCACCTCCTCGGCGGTCGTCCCGGTCTCGGCCAGCCAGCGCGCGGCGAGCCCGCGCAGCCGCCGTGCCTTGGCGGGAACCACCGCCTCGGCCGGGGTGCCGAAGCTGTCGCCCCGGCGGGTCTTCACCTCGCAGAAGGCGAGCACGGGCCCGTCCCAGGCGATGATGTCGATCTCTCCGGCCGGGCAGCGCCAGTTTCGGGCGACCGGGCGCAGCCCCGCCCCGATCAGGTGCCGGGTCGCACAGCGCTCGCCGTACGCGCCGACCGCCTGGTTCCGCTTCGTCATGGACGGCACCGTGCCCGCCGAGGCCCGAACGCCGCGACCCCGACGCCGGCCACCTGTGGACAACGGCCGTCCTGTGGACGACCAACCGATCAACCCTGCCCTGTGCTATGGGGGAATACCGCCCTGGCAGGCCCTCGCGGAGGGTATGTGCCGTGAACCCGATATACCGCAGAGGCATAGTTATGACTCTGAGGTATACCGCTCACAGTGGTGGATGCCGTCGATCCTGCACCGTGCGTCCTGATGAGGCGGGCGCCGGGCTGAAATGGCGCGGCGGCAGTCCGTCGCATACGGTGCCGGACGTGGACGAACGACGGGGCTTTCCGGAAGATCAGGAGTCGCGCTGGTATCCCGACGAGCGGGGTCGCGGCTACGGCGAGTCGGAGTGGCGTGGCGCGGGCGAACCGCGGTACCGGGACGACGAGGTCCGGGTTCCCGATCAACGCGGCGCCGACGAGGGCCGCTACGGCGACGACACCGGCGCCGGTCGCTTCGGTGCTCCGGAACCGGACTCCGGGCGTTTCGGTGCTGTCAGCGCCCAGCCGGGCCGCTCCGGTGCGCCCGAACCGGACTCCGGGCGGTTCGGGACGGTCGACCCGCTGGGTGACGCCCGGCCGGAGGCCGACGGTTACCGTGCTGCCCGCTCGCGGCGGGCGGACCGCGACCCCTCGGAGGTCTCCGGTGAGCTGCCCGGTCGCCGGGCCCGGGATGCGGCTTCGACGGGCTCGCCGCCGACGGCCGCGCGGGAGCCGATGTCGTTGACCGGCGCCCGCGAGGCGACGTCCGCCGGCGATCCGACTGCCGGTGCGCTCGCTGACCAGACTCGTCCCGCCCCGCTCAGCGGGTACCCGATCGTCGACCCGGCCCGCGGTGGCGACCAGCCGCACCCGCTGGAGATGCCGACCGGCCCGATGCCGCCGGTCGGTCCCCGGGGCGGTGAACTGCCCGCGGCGGAGCCGCCGGTGTACCCGCCAGCCGCCGACGGCGTCTACCGCACCCGCCGCCCGGCGCTGGCGGTGCTCTTCGCCCTGCTGGTGCTGATCTTCGAGATCCCGGCGCTGCGGGTGCTGCTCGACGGGGTGACCAGCGACCCGCTGTCCGCCGGGAACGTGGTGGTGGGCATGTTCCTGGTCGCCGGGCTGCCGATCTTCGCAACCGGGCTGTACGGGCTACGAACCGGCGGTCTGGCGCTCTCCGACAACGGTCGGGGCTGGCTGCGCCCACCGACGGCGTACCTGACCGTCGGCCTGGTGCTCTTCGTCGCCGCCGCGCTCGCCGCCGGCTGACCCGGCAGCCCGGCGGGCGGGCAGGGGCGTACACTGGCCAACTGGCGACCGCCTCGTGCGGTCGACCTCGCGCGCCCTCTCCACGAATCGTCGTGGGGCGACGGCCTCCCTGGTCCCGATCTTGGTCGGGAACACCATGGCCGGCGACCAGGCGCCAGGACGCCCGGCCACCGGCCGGGCGTGACAACCAGGGATCTTGAGGAGTACCCACCATGGCCGTCGTGACCATGCGCCAGCTGCTGGAGAGCGGTGTCCACTTCGGGCACCAGACCCGGCGCTGGAACCCGAAGATGAAGCGCTTCATCATGACCGAGCGCAACGGCATCTACATCATCGACCTGCGCCAGACCCTCGAGTACATCGAGAAGGCGTACGAGTTCGTGCGTGGGACCGTCGCCGAGGGTGGCAGCATCCTCTTCGTCGGCACCAAGAAGCAGGCTCAGGAGGCGATCTCCGAGCAGGCGACCCGCGTCGGCCAGCCGTACGTCAACCACCGCTGGCTCGGTGGCATGCTGACCAACTTCCAGACGGTGTACAAGCGCCTTCAGCGGATGAAGGAGCTGGAGGCCCTGGGTGACCTGAGCGGCACCGCCGCCGGGTACACCAAGAAGGAGACCCTGCAGCTCTCCCGCGAGAAGATCAAGCTGACCCGCACGCTGGGTGGTCTGCGGGACATGCAGAAGCTGCCGGCTGCGGTCTGGATCGTCGACACCAAGAAGGAGCACATCGCCGTCGACGAGGCCCGCAAGCTGGGCATCCCGGTGATCGCGGTGCTGGACACCAACTGCGACCCGGACGAGGTCGACTTCCCGATCCCGGGCAACGACGACGCGATCCGCTCGGCCGAGCTGCTGACCAGGGTCGTCGCCGCCGCCGTCGCGGACGGTCTCATCGCGCGTTCCGGCCGCCGCCGGGGCACCGACGAGAAGCCCGAGCCGGGTGTCGCCACCGACGAGCCGCTGGCCGAGTGGGAGCGCGAGCTGCTTGAGCAGCCGAAGAAGGCCGACGAGTCGGCCGCCCCGGCCGAGCAGCCGGCGCAGGCCGCCGCTGAGCAGCCGGCGCAGGCCGCCACCGAGCAGCCGGCACCGGCCGCCACCGAGCAGCCGGCGACCGCCGCCGCGGAGTGACCGCACCGTCGCTGCCCCGTCGTCCGTTTTTCCGGACGGGCGGCGGGCGGCGACGGTACGCCGGGCACGATCGGCCCGGTTCCGGGTAACCGGCACCTCTGACCATCCACACGCCGTCTCAACACCGAAGAGAGAGCCATGTCCCAATTCACCGCCGCGGACGTCAAGAAGCTCCGCGACCTCACCGGCGCCGGCATGATGGACAGCAAGAAGGCGCTGACCGAGGCCGAGGGCGACTTCGACAAGGCCATTGAGATCCTGCGCGTCAAGGGCGCCAAGGACGTCGGCAAGCGGGCCGGCCGTACGGCCGCCAACGGCCTGGTCGCCCACTCCGGCAAGGCGCTGCTCGAGCTCAACTGCGAGACCGACTTCGTGGCCAAGACCGAGTCGTTCATCGCCCTGGCCCAGCAGCTGGTCGAGCACGGCGAGCGCTCCGGCGTGAACAACGCCGAGGAGCTGCTCGCCAGCGAGCTGAACGGCAAGGTCGTTGCCGACCTGATCCAGGAGCAGTCCGTCAAGATCGGCGAGAAGCTGGTGCTCAACCGGTTCGCCAAGGTCGAGGGCACCACCGCGGTCTACCTGCACCGCAAGGCCCAGGACCTGCCGCCGGCCGTCGGTGTGCTGGTGTCGTACAGCGGCAAGAGCGACGAAGCGGGCGACGCTGACGCCCGTGGTGTCGCCATGCAGATCGCCGCGATGCGGCCGAAGTACCTCACCCGGGACGAGGTTCCGGCCGAGGTCGTCGAGTCCGAGCGGCGCATCGCCGAGCAGACCGCCCGCGAGGAGAACAAGCCCGCGGCGGCCCTGCCGAAGATCGTCGAGGGTCGCGTGAACGCCTTCTTCAAGGACTACGTCCTGGTCGAGCAGGCGTCCGTGGCCGACAACAAGAAGTCGGTGAAGCAGATGCTGGCCGAGGCCGGCATCGAGGTCACCAGCTTCGTGCGGTTCGAGGTCGGCCAGGCCTGAGCCGCCGCCGGGCGCCGTGGGCGCCCGTGGGCAGGAGACGTCGAGGAGGAGGCCGCCGGTGTACGTGACAGGCACCGCGGCCTCCTCGTCACATAGGGTCGGCAGCGGCAGGTTCGCGGTACGCGCCGCACGGGGCGTGCGCGTGGGGAAGGGCGGGGCGGATGACGCAGGTTGTGAGTGACCGGACGCTGGCGGTGGAGGATCCGACGGCGCCGCCGCCCGGACGCGCCCGTCGGGTGGTGCTGAAGCTCTCCGGTGAGGTGTTCGGTGGCGGCGCGATCGGCGTCGACCCGGACGTCGTCCAGGCCATCGCCCGGCAGATCGCCACCGTGGTCCGCCGCGGCGTGCAGGTCTCCGTGGTGGTCGGTGGCGGCAACTTCTTCCGCGGCGCGGAGCTGCAGAAGCGTGGGATGGACCGGGCCCGCGCCGACTACATGGGCATGCTGGGCACCGTGATGAACTGCCTCGCCCTGCAGGACTTCCTGGAGAAGGAAGGCATCGAGACCCGGGTGCAGAGCGCCATCACCATGGCGCAGGTCGCCGAGCCGTACATCCCGTTGCGGGCGATCCGGCACCTGGAGAAGGGCCGCGTGGTCATCTTCGGCGCTGGCGCGGGGATGCCGTACTTCTCCACCGACACGGTGGCCGCCCAGCGGGCTCTGGAGATCCGGGCCGACGTGGTGCTGATGAGCAAGAACGGCGTGGACGGGGTCTACACCGCCGACCCCCGGGTCGACCCCACCGCGAGCAAGCTCGACTCGATCACCTTCTCCGAGGCGCTGCGCCGCAACCTGCGGGTGGCCGACGCGGCGGCGTTCAGCCTCTGCATGGAGAACGGCCTGCCGATGCTGGTCTTCGGCGCGCAGGGTGACGACACCATCATCCGCGCGGTGGGTGGCGACAAGATCGGCACCCTGATCACCGCCTGAGCCCCGCCCCGCCCGCGGCGACGGCAGCAGCGGTCCCGGCTACTTTCAGCAGAGCCCACGACGAGCACAGAAGGAGGCGAGGAGACCGGTGATCGACGACACCCTCCTCGAGGCCGAGGAAAAGATGGAGCGTGCGGTCGAGCACGCCAAGGAGGAGTTCGGCGCCATCCGCACCGGCCGCGCGAACCCCGCCATGTTCTCCAAGATCATCATCGACTACTACGGTACCCCCACGCCGCTGACCCAGATGGCGTCCGTCGCGATCCCCGAGCCGCGGATGGCGATCATCAAGCCGTACGACAACTCGCAGATCAATGCGATGGAGAAGGCGATCCGCGACTCGGACCTCGGGGTGAACCCGAACAACGAGGGCAACCAGCTGCGCATCCTGCTCCCGCAGATGACCGAGGAGCGCCGCCGCGACATGATCAAGGTGGCCCGGCACAAGGGCGAGGAGGCCAAGGTGGCGATCCGGAACGTCCGCCGCCGTGGCAAGGAGGAGCTGGACCGGATCGTCAAGGACGGCGAGGCCGGCGAGGACGACGGTCGCCGCGCCGAGAAGGAGCTGGACGACCTGACCCAGCGCTACGCGGCCAACATCGACGACCTGGTCAAGCACAAGGAGACCGAGCTGCTGGAGGTGTGATCCTCTGGCCGCTCGACGGCTGAGCTGCCGCGAGGCCCGCCCCCGACGCCGGGGACGGGCCTCGCGTCGTACGTCAGCAGGGGATCCAGATGGTCCTGGTGCTCTCGGCCAGCTGCTCCCCGGTGTACCAGTCGCGCAGCGCGAAGCGAACAGTGGCCCTGCCCAGGTGCAGTACCGGATCTCTCCGGGCGAAGGCCATCCCGAGCTCGACTGTGCCGTCGTCGCACTGGATCTCGCCGGCACCCCGTCCCGAGGTGGCCCAGAGGGTCGGCAGGCCGTCCTGCACCAGCGAGGCCGACATGAGGTGAGGGCCGGCCGGGCAGTTGCGGGCGATGGCCTCGACTCCGGCGACCAGGGCGATGCCCGTCGCCGTGCCTCGTCCGCCGTGCCGGTCCGGCGGGTGCAGTAGGCTCGGCAGGATTCCCGGCCACCGGGCGGTGAACACCGGGAATCGACCGACCGTCGGGGCGGTCGACCAGAGGAAAAAGTCGCGCCGGTAGGGGATGCTTGTGGTCTTGCGTCATGTGGTGGTTCTCGTGCCGCGTCGCGGTGCGTGATGACCCACCCCGACCCCTACAGTGGCGAGCCCCGCGGCTGGGACCGGCCGGAGCGGCCGGTGGCCCTGCCCTGGCCCGAGCAGGAGCTCGAACCGGGCCAGTGGAGCGGTCGTCCGGCCGGCGGCCCTGACCTGTACGCCGAGCCCCGCACCCGCCCGTACGCCGACCCGTACCCCCCGGACGCGTACGACGAGCATGGCCGGACGGTCCGCCCGGATGGTCAGGACCGTTTCGACGACCGGGACCGGCGCGACCGCTTCGACGAGCGGGACCGGTACGAGGACGACCGGAACCAGCCCCACCGGTACGACGACCGGGGCCGTGCCGGCCGGTACGCCGACCGTCCGCCCGTCGGCGGCGACGCCCCGACCCGGCACGACGGTCCGGAGCGCTTCGGCGACGCCGGTGGTCCGGTCAACTACGACGACGATTCCGGGTATCCGACCGCGCAGCTCGCGCCCATCCGGGCCGACCTCGCTCCGGACCAGGACGCGGTGAGCGGGTCGGAGCCTCCGTCCGGCCGGCGGTCGAAGGGCCGACGCCGGGCCAGTGCCGACCGACCGGCCACCCAGCAGGTGGGCAACGGGCGGGCCGGCCGGAACCTGCCGGCGGCGATCGGGGTCGGGCTCGGCCTCGGCGCGCTGATCGTGGTGCCGCTGGTCTTCTACCCGTTGGCGTTCCTGCCGGTGATCGCCGCCGCCATCGCCGTCGGCATCTGGGAGATGGCGAGGGCGGTCCGGCGCAGCGGGGCTCATCCGCCGCTGGTGCCGCTGATCGCCGGTGGCGTGCTGACCGTGGGCCTGGCCTGGTTCGCCGGCCCGGACGCGCTGAGCCTGGGTCTGCTGGTCACCGTCCTGGGCACCATGATCTGGCGGTTGGGCGACGGCCCGGGCGGTTTCCAGCGGGACCTGACCGCGGCCACCCTGATCGCCGTGTACGTGCCGTTCCTCGGCGGGTTCGCGGCGCTGCTGGCGGCGGCCCCGGACGACGGTCCGCTGCGCATTCTGGCGACGTTGGTCGCGGTGGTCCTCTCCGACACCGGCGGGTACGCGGCCGGCGTCTCCTTCGGTCGCCACCCGATGGCGCCGTCGGTGAGCCCGAAGAAGTCCTGGGAGGGCTTCGCCGGCTCGGTCACCGCGGCGGCGCTGGGCAGCGCCCTGCTGCTCTGGCTGATGTTCGACCTTGCTCCCTGGTGGGGTGCGGTGTTCGGGCTGGCGATCTCGTGCGCGGCGGTCCTCGGTGACCTGGCCGAGTCGATGATCAAGCGGGATCTCGGGGTCAAGGACATGAGCAACCTGCTGCCGGGCCACGGCGGCCTGATGGACCGGCTGGACTCGATCCTGTTCGCGGTGCCGACGGCGTACCTACTGTTGGCGATCTTCGTGCCGGTGGTGAGCTGAGGCATGGATCACGGCGCCCCGGTCATCCCGACCCGGCGGTCGGGGCCGGTTCGACACCTCCGGACAGGTACGTGCCGCCGACGGCGTGACACACTGGACCAGCCATGACGAGCCTGCCGCTGATCCCCGCCATCTCGGACGCCCCCGCCGCACGCCGGGCCTCCATGCCACCGCAGCACCTCGCTGACCTCGACCTGGCCGGCCGCCAGGCGCTGGTCACCGGGTTGGGCGAGCCGGCCTTCCGCGCCAAGCAGGTCTCCAACCACTACTTCGGGCGGCTGGTCCGCGACCCGCAGGAGATGACCGACCTGCCCGCGGCGACCCGGGAGCGGCTGGCCGACCAACTGCTGCCCCGGCTGCTCACCCCGGTCCGCGAGTTGGCCTGCGACGACGGCGCGACCCGCAAGGCGCTGTGGAAGCTGCACGACGGCGCGCTGGTGGAAAGCGTGCTGATGGGTTACCCGGACCGGGTGACCGTCTGCATCTCCAGCCAGGCGGGCTGCGGCATGGCCTGCCCGTTCTGCGCGACCGGCCAGGCCGGGCTGACCCGCAACCTGTCCACCGCCGAGATCGTCGACCAGGCGGTGTACCTGGCCGGGGTGGCTGCCTCCGGTGCGGTCGCCGGGTCTCCACCGCGGCTGTCGCACGTCGTCTTCATGGGCATGGGCGAGCCACTGGCCAACTACTCTCGGGTGATCGCGGCGATCCGCCGCCTGGTCAGCACGGCTCCCGAGGGGCTCGGCCTGTCGCAGCGGCACATCACCGTTTCCACGGTCGGGCTGGTTCCGGCCATCCGCCGACTGGCCAGCGAAGACCTCTCAGTGACCCTTGCGTTGTCGTTGCACGCCCCCGATGATGATCTGCGCGACGAACTCGTGCCGGTAAACCAGCGCTGGAAGGTAGCCGAGGTGCTGGACGCAGCGTGGGACTACGCCGCCCGGACGGGCCGTCGTGTGTCGATCGAGTACGCGATGATCAAGGACGTGAACGACCAGCCGTGGCGAGCTGACCTGCTCGGGCGGCTGCTGGCCGGCAAGTTGGCCCACGTGAACCTCATCCCGCTCAATCCGACGCCGGGCAGCCGCTGGGACGCGAGCCCGAAGCCGGTTGAGCGGGAGTTCGTCCGGCGGTTGCGCGACGCCGGGGTGTCCACCACCGTTCGGGACACCCGAGGTCGCGAAATCGACGGCGCGTGTGGCCAGCTCGCCGCCGCCGAGGACAACGACACCAACACCGACCGCGCCGGAGAGGCACCGGCGTGACCGGGCGTGGCGAACGAGACCAGGAGACATAGTGGCGAGTCAGGGTCAGCGTTTCCGGCGCAAGGCGCTCCGCCGGGGATACAAGGTCGACGAGGTGGATGCCTTCCTCGACCGGGTCGAGGCGACGCTCGACGGCCGGCAGGTCGGTGCGCCGGTGGCCTCCCAGGAGGTCCACGACGTCGTCTTCCGGGTCCGGTTCAACGGCTACGACGAGTGGCAGGTCGACCTGCACCTGGACCGGGTCGAGCGGCAGCTGGCCGAGCTTGAGGAGCGCGGTGCCGCCGGGCGTGGCGGCGACCCCCGGATGGGTCCACCGGACCGGCTGGGCCCGCCGATGCGCGACGACCGGGGCATGGTCCCGCAGCCGATGCCGCCTCGGCCGATGCCGGCGCAGGCCGGCCCGCCCGACCGCTACGGCCGGTACGACGAGCCGACCGGCGCCTTCGCTGGTGGGTACGACGCCCCCCGCGGCGGTTACGACGCGCCGCGTGGCCCGGGCGGCCCGGCCGGTCCCGGCCCGATGGGTCCGGGTGGCCCGATGGGCGGGCACGGTCTCCCGCCGCGCGGCCTACCCGCCGGTCCGGGTGGCTACGGCCAGGACGATCAGCGGATGCCCGGTGGCTACGGCCCCGACGACCAGCGGATGCCCGGCGGGTACGGCCCCGACGACCAGCGTTCGCCCGGCGGGTACGACGACCAACGTGCGCCCGGTGGCTACCCGCCCGAGGAGCCGCGCTTCGACGGCTTCGAGGCCGGTCGGCACGGCCGTGCGGACATGACCGCCGAGATCCGGATGCCCGAGCGGGACCTGCGCGACATGCGCCGTGGCCCGGCCGGCCCGCCCCCGATGCCGCAGCAGGGCATCGGTGGCCCGCCGATGGCCGGTCCGCCCGCCGTGCCCGGCCCGCCGATGGGCGGTCCGCCGATGGCCGGCCCGCCCGGCAGCGACCTGTACCGCGTCGACCAGATCCGGCGTCGCTTCCAGGTGCGCCGGTTCGGCAGCGGATACGACCCGGACCAGGTCGACCGGTTCTTCGACACCCTGCTCGGCGGCATGCAGGGCCGCAACCCGATGCCGGTCAACCCGAAGGACCTGGACACGCTCCGGTTCGGTCTGGTGCCCGGCGGCTACTTCGAGGCCGAGGTCGACGCCGCGCTCAAGGACGTGCAGGACATCCTCTTCGGGCGCTGACCCGACGCGTACGGACGAGGGCCCGTCCCCGGGTGGGGGCGGGCCCTCGACGTACGTCGGCCGGTCGTCCGGCAGGCGGTCGGTCAGGAGCGCAGACCGTTGCGCCGCAGCACGGCGTCGCCGATCACGATGACCAGCAGCAGCACGGCCAGGCCGACCAGCCAGATGTCCTCGACCTTGCCTTCGTGGTTGCCGCAGATCATCGCCAGCAGCGCCAGCGCGGTGAGGACCGCGCCGATCCGCCCGGCCTTCCGGTGCCCGGGCTTGTGCTGGTCTGGCGACGTTACCGGCTCGCTTCCTGCCACTGTCGGTCCTTCCCTCGCGATCGGATCTCCGGTTAGTCTGGCACGCCTCCTGCCCGGGGCGGCGCGGTGGGGGTTTCCCGGTCATCGGGCCCCCTCCCCGTCCGGGCCGGACGGCACTACCGGCGTCGCGAGGCGGCGGTCAGACTCCCTCCGGTAGCGTTTGGCGTACACCTGATTGTCTGTTTGAGGGGGACTGTGCGGTGCGAGTGACCGGAACCGGGCACGCCAGCATGCGGATCGACACGGCCGCGGGCAGCATCCTGTGCGACCCGTGGGTCAACCCGGCCTACTTCGCGTCCTGGTTTCCATTTCCGGACAATTCCCTGCTCGACTGGGAGACCCTGGGCCAGGTCGACTACCTGTACGTCTCCCACCTGCACCGGGACCACTTCGACGCGGCGCACCTGAAGCGGTACGTGTCGAAGCAGGCGACCGTGCTGCTGCCCGAGTTCCCCACCTCCGAGATGGAGGACGAGCTGCGGGCGCTGGGCTTCACGAAGTTCCTCAAGGCGCCGAACGAGCAGGTCGTCGAGCTGGACGGCGGGCTGAAGATCATGATTCAGGCGTTGACCAGCCCCACCGACGGCCCGATTGGCGACTCCTCGCTCTGGGTGGAGTACGACGGGGTGCGGTTGCTCAACCAGAACGACGCCCGCCCCACCGACCTGAGCATTTTCGCCGAGCTGGGGCACGTGCACGCGCACCTGCTCCAGTTCTCCGGCGCGATCTGGTACCCGATGGTCTACGAGTTGCCGCAGGCGGCGAAGACCGCGTTCGGCAAGCAGAAGCGCGACCGGCAGTTCGACCGTACGTGGCGCTACATCGATGATCTGAAGGCGTCGCACGTCTTCCCGATCGCCGGCCCGCCGTGCTTCCTCGACGACGCGCTGTGGCAGTTCAACGACATCCACGGCGACGAGGGCAACATCTTCCCCGACCAGTCCGTCTTCATGGCGGAGTACGCCAAGGTCGGCGGCACCAACGGGATCGTGCTGCTGCCGGGCAGCGTCGCCGAGGTCACCACCGAGGGCGCCACGACCACCCACCCGGTGCCGGTCGACGAGTTCTTCGCGAACAAGGTCGCCCACCTGGAGGAGATGCGGGAGCGCAAGCGGCCCGTCATCGAGGCGGAGAAGGCGTCCTGGCGGCACCCCGAGGTGGACGTGCTGGCGGGGATGAAGAGCCGCATCGAGCCGCTGCTCGACGAGTCGATCTACCTGGCCAAGGGCGTCGGCGGGCCGGTCCGCTTCGACCTGGTGGGCTACGACGGTGAGAGCGTCGAGTCGATCGTCGTGGACTTCCCGGGCAAGGAGGTCCGGCCGTACGCCGACGAGAAGGTCCGCTACCGGTTCCGTACCGAGCGGGCGCTGATCGAGCACCTGCTCTTCATTGACGAGGTGGACTGGGTCAACTCGCTCTTCCTCTCCTGCCGGTTCTCGGCGGCCCGGATCGGCCAGTACAACGAGTTCGTATACGCGTTCTTCAAGTGCCTCTCCGAGGAGCGGCTCCAGTACGCCGAGGGCTGGTACGACGAGCATGAGCGGACCACCGACGCGGAGGACATCACCCTGGGCGACTGGGTGGTGCAGCGGCGCTGCCCGCACCTGAAGGCCGACCTGACCCGGTTCGGCATCGTCGAGGGCGACCAGCTCACCTGCCAGCTGCACGGCTGGCGGTTCGACCTGCCCAGCGGCCGTTGCCTGACGAGCGTCGGCCACAAGGTCCGCGCCCACCGCGTCGACGCGGAGACCCCGGCCCCGGCGGGCGAGGCGCTGAGCTGACGAGCCGGCCGGGCACCCGAGGTGGGTGCCCGGCCGCACGCCCGATCCGCGTCCGCGCGGCCTCTCGATGCGCCACGATGCAGTGGAGAGCGGCGAAAGCCGCGGTCCGGAACCAACCGGACCCATCGAGAGCGGGGCGGGGCGTGGCGGGGGCGGACGCGCAGAAGGGTGCGTACCGGTACGGGCGCGGCCGGGAGATGGCCCGGGACGCGGCGCGGGTGGAGACGTTCAGCGACGGGTCTTCGGGGTCGTGCTGACGGTGATGGCCGTCGAGCTGCTTCAGAACGGCCCCGCCCGGGAGAGCGGGCGGGAGCTTCCGGACGCGCTCGCCCACGCCTGGCCGTCCTACCTGGCCTACGTGATCACCTTCGGGATCGCCGGCCAGATCTGGCTCGGCCATCACAACATGTGGCGGTACGTGGTCCGGGTCGACCAGCCGCTGGTGGTGTTCAACCTGCTCGTGCTGCTCTTCGTGGCCGCGATCCCGTTCACCGCCGACCTGCTGTCGGACAACCTGCGCGGGAGCGCGACCGAGCAGCGACTGACCGGCGCTCTCTACCTCGGCACCGTGCTCGGCGAGTCGCTCTTCTTCAACCTGAGCTGGTGGTGGGCCCGCCGGCGCGAACTGCTGCACCCCGGCCTGGACCCCGAGCTGGCCCGGGCGGTTTCCCGGCGACTGCTGGTGCGTCCGCTGCTCTACCTGACCGCCTTCGCCTTCGTCTTCGTCGACCCGATCCTCAGCCTGGTCCTCTACCTGCTGCTCGTCGGCCTCTCCCTCATTCGCCGCCCCGGCGACCTGCCCCGCTTCGCCGCCGAGGTCGGCGACGGGGTCAGCGGCCGAGGTCGCTGAGGATCCGCTGGGCGGCGTTGTGACCTGCGGCGCCGATCACGCTGCCGGCCGGGTGGCAGCCGGCGCTGCCGGCGTACACGCCGTCGATCCCGGTGGCGTAGGGCATCCGGTCGGCGAACGAGACGGTGTTGTCGACGTGGTGGATGTGCCCGCCGGTGATGCCGAAGTGGGCCTCGATGCCCGGCGGGGGTAGCGGCACCGCGTCGGCGATCAGGTCGGCGGTGCCGGGGGCGTACCGCTCGACGATCCCGATCAGCCGGTCGACGTAGCCGGGCAGCTCCGCGTCCCAGGTGGTGCCGGTCAGCTCGTAGGGGACCGACTGGACGAAGAGCGCCGAGGAGTGGTGCCCCGCGGCGTCGGAGAGCGACGGGTCGACGGTGGTGTGCAGGTACCACTCGATGGTCGGCTCCGCCGGCAGCCGCCCGGCCTGCACGTCCGCCCACATCGCGCGCAGCGCGGCCATCGGCGAGGTGGCGTCGCCACCGACCAGCGACGCCGAGCCGGGCAGCAGGTGGATGGTCGAACCGAACGGGCTCGGCGTGCCCGCCGGCAGGCAGGAGAAGTGCGGCAGCCCGGTGAGCGCCAGGTTGAGCTTGAGGGTGGTGCCGGGGCGGCGGACCGCCGCCATCCGCTCGCCGAGCGGCGCCGGCAGCGCGCCGTCGGGCAACAGGTCCATCAGCCGGTACGGGTCACACGCGCCGAGCACCACCCGGGCGGCGACCTGCCGGCCGTCGGCGAGCACGACACCACTCGCCGCGCCGCCGTCCAGGGTCACCGCGGTCACCGGCGTACCCGACAGGATGGTCGCGCCGGCGGCGCGGGCGGCGTCGGCGAAGGTGCGCGACACGGTGCCCATCCCGCCCTCCGCGATCATCCAGGTGCCGCCCGAGCCGGGAAGTCTGCACATGTTGTGCACCAGGAAGTTGTGGCCCGTCCCCGGGTCGTCCGGGCCGGCGTTGAGCCCGGAGAGCCCGTCGGTGACCGCGTACATGCTGACCAGCAGCTCGGAGCGGAACTCGAACCGGGCGAGGTAGTCCGCGACCGAGCCCCGGACCAGGTCGACGAACGCCTGTCGCAGCGCCGGGCGGACGTGCCGGTCGGCGGTCTCCTCGGCGGTCAGCGGCTCGGCGAGCCAGGCCGGGGCGAGGTCCTCGCGCAGCGCGGCCAGCTCGGCCTGCATGGCGTCGTCGGCGGCCACGTCGGCGGGGGAGAAGAACTCGGCGAACTGTGCCCGGGTGGCCGCGGTGTCACTGCCGAAGAGCAGGTACGGCGAGCCGAGACCGCCCGGCGTGGGCAGGAAGTAGTGCGGGTCGCGGCGCAGCACCGGGATCCGCACGTCGAGCGTGGCGAGCAGCTCCGGCGGCATCAGCCCGAGCAGGTACGAACCGGTGGAGTGGCGCAGCCCCGGCACCTTCGGGAACGGGTTCTCGGTGCGGGTCGCGCCGCCTATCACGTCGGCGGCCTCCAGCACCAGGACGTCCAGGCCGGCGCGGGCCAGCAGGATGGCGGAGACCAGACCGTTGTGCCCCGCGCCGACGATCACGACGTCGGCGCGGCCGGGAAGTTCGCTGCTCATGCCGCGGCAGCCTAGCCCTCACCCCCACCCCCCTCCACCCCTTCCGAGGGTTGATCAAGAGGTTTGCGTCATCGGGACGGCGTCTGGTGACGCAAACCTCTTGATCAACCCGGGGTGGTCGGGTCGGTGGGGGCGCGCTGGGGCACGCCAGTGGGAGAGGGCCAGGGTGGCCGAGTAGCCGGCCAGGACGATCACGTGGAACAGGTAGAGCCAGAGGAGGACGGCGACGCCCGCGCCGATCTCGTCGAAGCCGCCGAACGGCACGCCCAGGTCCAGCGGCAGCGAGGCGAAAAGCACGAAGCCGTGCATGAAGCCGGAGAGGTTCGCCGCGGTGAACGATCCCATTCCGAGCGTGGAGAGCCAGTCCGGCGACGCCGGCCCGACCACCCGGAACACCCACATCAGCACCGGGGTGAGCACCAGCCAGACCGCCAGGAACGACAGCACCACGCCCAGCGCCCCGATCCAGCCGCCCCGCCGGACCAGCCCGGTGGTGGGCGGCAGCGCCAGCAGGATCGACAGCAGCAGCGCGGGGGCCGGCGCGAGCAGTGGCAGCAGCAGCAGCCGGCCGCGCCAGCCGACCAGGTGCTCGTCGGTGCGGGGCGCGGCCACCGACACGAACGCCCGGCGCAGGCCCTCGCCGTACAGCGACGCGGGCAGCAGCGAGGCCAGTGCGAGCACCGGGGTCAACTCCGCCCCGGCATTGACCAGCGCGGCCACCGCCCGGGGCGCCCCGATCGCGGTGGGAAGCGCCTCCACGGCGTACGAGGTGAGCCGGCGTACACGGTCGGCCCCGGCGACGAGCGTGGTGAGCCAGATCGCCAGCAGCGCCACCGGCACCACGGCGATCGCGCCGTAGAACGTGATCGCGGCGGCGTGCAGTGACAGGTCCCGTCCGCGCACAGGGCGGAACGCGGCGTTGACGATCCGCTTCGTCCGCTGCCATCCGCTGCCCACCGCGATCTCTTTCCCCGTCGTCGGCCCGGCCACTCATTAAGATCGCCCGCCATGACCGTTCTCACCACCGAACGCCTGATCCTGCGTGACTGGACCGCGGACCCGGCCGACCTGGCCCGCATCTACGACATCTACTCCCGCTCCGAGATCACTCGTTGGCTGGCGGTGTCTCCGGGGTTGCCGATGACCGACCCGGGGCAGGCCGCTGAACGGCTGCAGATCTGGCGGGATCGGCACGCGGACGACCACGGCCGGTACGGCACCTGGGCGATCGAGGTGCGGGACACCGGGCTGGTGGCGGGGACGGTGGTGCTAAAGCCCCTGCCAGGACAGGACGAGGAAATGCTTACCGGGGACATCGAGGTGGGCTGGCATCTGCACCCGGACTCGGTGGGCCACGGCTACGCCACGGAGGCGGCCCGTGCGGTCATGTCGCGGGAGTTCGCGGCCGGGACGCCGAAGATCCACGCGGTGGTCTCGCCGGGCAACGATCCGTCGATGGCGGTCTGCCGGCGACTCGGGATGGCCCACGTGGGCCGGAGCACCGACTGGTACGGCGGTGAGGAGCTGGAGACGTTCGTCCTGACCGCCCCGACCGGCTGAGGGTGAAAGGAAGGGCCCCTTATTAACGCCTGGCGTTAATAAGGGGCCCTTCCTTTCACGGACGCGACGCGCACGGGGGCCGCGGCTTCGTCCGAGCGAGGGAACCGACGGTCGTCGATAGTCACCGTGGTCGAAGTGTTGACGCCCTCGTAGCACGTCAGTAACATCTGGTCAACGTCATGCAAAATCTCGACAAAGACGTGCCTGATTCTTTGCATGAGGTCGAAAAATCTGGCGGGCCGTCTAGGCGGCTATTTCTCCCCCGAACCCGCCGCCACCTCCCCACACCAGCCGACGCGCCCCCGCGCGCCCGGCCGATGACGCGCCGAGTCACGCCCCACGCCGCGGTCAGCCCGCCGCGGCGCCGTCCCCCAACGACAGGACAGTGATGAGACGAACGAATCTGTTCAGGATGGTGGCGGCGACAGCCGCGGCCACGGTGATCGCCACCGTCGGGTCGGCGGCCGTCGCGCACCTGTCGTCCTTCCGCACCACCGGCGACGACGCACTGGCGGTCTGGGCCAACCCGTACGTCAAGGACCGGAACGTGGACATCGCCCACGACAACCACTTCGTCAACAACACCATCCAGTTGCCCTGGCGGGCGAACGGCATCGCCATCTACGGCGGCTACGACAACTCGATCGAGAACAACCTGATCTACGACACCATGAACTACCCGGGCATCATGCTGGCGACCGACCACGACCCGCTGCCCTTCTCTGGGACGACGCTGATCGCCAGCAACGGGCTCTACCGGGCCGGTGGCGTCTTCTGGAACGAGGACCAGGAGTTCGGCGCCATCACCCTCTTCCCCGCCACGCGAGACATCACGGGGGTCACGATCCGGGACACCGACATCTACGACTCCACGTACGACGGCATCCAGTTCAAGAACGGCGGCGGCAACATGCCGAACGTCGCGATCACCAACGTGCGGATCGACAAGTCCAACAACGGGGCCGGCATCCTCGCGATGAGCGGTGCCCGCGGCAACGCCAACCTGACCAACGTGACCATCACCAACTCGGCCGACGGCAACATCGTCATCCAGCCGGGGTCACAGTTCGTGATCAACGGAGGCTAGGCCCGACCGGGGGCCGCTCCGGCGGCCCCCGGTCGTTCCGCCGACTCCTTGATCAACACGGTTCCGGCGATGTCGGGGTATCCGGGTGTCGGGGATACCCCGACTTCCGTGATCCAGAGTCGATCATCGCTCACGTGTGTTGCAGCAAGCGGTCGGACATCAGACAGCGGCCGCCCGTCGGCGTCGGTGAGGCTAGACGGGTCACGACCGCCGCGTGGTTACTGACCTGCGTCAACAGGGCGGGAGTCGGGGTCCGTGCGTGCGCCCCGCTCCTCAACGGCGTGCAGAACCGCCACCGAACCCGTGCCATCGTGGACATCGAATCGGCGTCGGACCGGCTCGGGTTGGAACGGGCAGCGACAGGTCGGAGGTAAGCATGGATGACGAAACCGGTTCCACCTCAGGCCGGCTGCGTGCCGTGCTGCGTTGGCTTGGGGCGGCCGCCGCACTCGCAGGCATCGTGGGCGTGGTGTTCCAGGTGATCGAGTGGGTCGGTTCCCGTGACACGCCGTCGGCAGAGGCCAGCGTCGAGGCCAGCCCGACCTCGGCGGCTCCGCCCACCGCCAGGGCCAATGGCGATGAGCAGTTCGTGCAGGTTGGGCAGTGTGTGCACAACGTCGGTGACGCAGCCAGCGTGGTGTACGAGATCACCCCGTGCGGTTCCGGGACGTGGCGGGTCCTGGCCCGCATCGAGCAGGCCGTCGCCAACGAGGCGCAGGCCGACGCGCTGTGCGAGGCCCAGGCACCCGGCTTCGCCGACTACCACTACTCGAACTGGGCGAAGCGCTCCGGCTTCCTCGACGTCGTCTTCTGCGTCAGCCCTGCCTGATCGCCGCCGGAACCCCGTAGGTGGGCGGCGAGGCTGAGGCTCCCAGCGGGCGTACAGCGGCGGTGGGGAAGAATGGCCGGGTGACTTCCCCCCGCGACCTCGTCCTGCTCGGGTCCACCGGCTCGATCGGCACACAGGCCATCGACATCGTCCGGCGCAACCCGGACCGGTTCCGGGTGGTCGCCCTGGGCGCGGGCGGTGGCAACGTCCAACTGCTCGCCGCACAGGCTCTCGAACTGGGCGTCGACGCGGTCGGGGTGGCCAAGGCCTCCGCCGCGCAGGACCTCCAGCTGGCGTTCTACGCCGAGGCGAGCCGGCGCGGCTGGGCCACCGGCGACTTCAAGCTTCCCAAGATCGTGGCCGGCCCGGACGCGATGACCGAGCTGGCCCAGTGGCCGTGCGACATCGTGCTCAACGGGGTGGTCGGCTCGCTCGGGCTCGCGCCTACGCTGGCCGCGCTGCGCGGTGGTCGTACTCTCGCGTTGGCCAACAAGGAGTCGCTCGTCGCCGGCGGACCACTCGTCAAGGCCGCGGTGACGCGGCCGGGGCAGATCGTGCCGGTCGACTCGGAGCACTCGGCGTTGGCCCAGTGCCTGCGCTCCGGGTCGCGCGGTGAGGTGCGCCGGCTGATCGTCACCGCCAGCGGCGGCCCGTTCCGGGGTCGGCGGCGCGACGAGTTGACCGAGGTCACACCCGATCAGGCGCTCGCCCACCCGACCTGGAACATGGGGCCGGTCGTCACGATCAACTCGGCCACGATGGTCAACAAGGCACTCGAGGTGATCGAGGCGCACGAACTGTTCGACGTGCCCTACGCCGACATCACAGTGATGGTGCACCCGCAGTCGGTGATCCACTCCATGGTCGAGTTCACCGACGGCTCGACCATCGCGCAGGCCAGCCCACCGGACATGCGGCTGCCGATCGCGCTGGGCATCGGCTGGCCGGACCGGGTCCCGGGGGCCGCCACGGCGGTCGACTGGACCGCCTCGCACACCTGGGAGTTCGCGCCGCTGGACGACGCCGCGTTCCCGGCCGTCGCGCTGGCCAAGGCCGCCGGGGAGGCCGGCCGGTGCCGCCCGGCGATCTACAACGCGGCGAACGAGGAGTGCGTGGAGGCATTCGTGGCCGGTCGGCTGCCGTTCCTGGGCATCGTCGACACGCTCGAACGGGTGTTGGACGAGGCTCCGGACTTCACCGAACCAGGTACCGTCGAGGACGTGCTCGCGGCGGAGTCGTGGGCGCGCGCTCACGCGCAGGAGATCATCGCGGGTTCGGTGGAAGGAGCTTGATGGCAAACCTGCTCGGGGTGGCGCTCTTCGCCCTGGCCATCCTCGTCTCGGTCAGCCTGCACGAGGCCGGTCACATGCTGACCGCCAAGGCGTTCGGGATGAAGGTCACCAAGTACTTCGTCGGTTTCGGCCCCACCCTCTGGTCGTTCAAGCGGGGTGAGACGGAGTACGGCGTCAAGGGCATTCCGCTCGGCGGCTTCTGCAAGATCGTCGGGATGACCGCGCAGGACGACGACGTCGACCCGGCCGACGAGCCGCGGGCGATGTGGCGCTACCCGGTCTGGAAGCGGACGATCGTCATGTCCGCGGGCTCGATCACCCACTTCGCGCTGGCACTGATCGCGATCTGGATCGCCGCCGTCTCGCTGGGCCTGCCCAACCGCGACTTCCCCACCACCGAGGCGCAGATCCGCCAGGAACCGGCGGTCATCGCGCTGTCCGACTGCGTGGTCCCGGAGAACGCCCCCCGGGCCTGCGCCCCCGGCGACGTCGCCAGCCCCGCCGCCCAGGCCCAACTGCGCGACGGCGACCGGATCACCTCGATCAACGGCACGCCGATCAACAACTACGGCGAGCTGCTGGTCGCCCTGCGTGGGCTGAAGCCCGGCGACCCCGCCCAGATCGACTACGTGCGCGACGGGCAGCCGGCGAAGACCAGCACCGTGCTCGCGCAGACCCAGCGGCCGCCGCTCGACGACCCGAAGGGCACCGTCGCCCCGGTCGCCGCACTCGGCGTCGGCCTCGTACCCACCACGCCGACCCGGGTGACGTACGGGCCGGTCGCGGCGTTCGGCGCCACCGGCGACTTCACCCGCGAGTTGGCCGTCGGCACCGTCCAGGCGTTGCAGCGGCTGCCGCAGAAGGTCCCCGCCCTGTGGACCGCCATCACCGGCGGCGAACGTGACGTGGACACCCCGATCAGCGTGGTCGGCGCCAGCCGGCTCGGCGGCGAGGCGTTCGCCAACAAGGCCTGGCTGCTGTTCGTGACGCTGTTCATCTCGTTGAACTTCTTCATCGGCGTGTTCAACCTGCTGCCGCTGCTCCCGCTGGACGGCGGCCACATCGCTATCGCCTGGTTCGAACGGGCCAGGTCCTGGCTGTACGCGAAGATCGGCCGTGCCGACCCCGGACGGGTCGACTACCTCAAGCTGATGCCCTTCACGTACGTGGTGATCCTGATCGGTGGCGTGTTCACGCTGCTGACCATCACCGCGGACGTCGTCAACCCGATCACGCTCTTCCCAAGGTGAGTGCTGAAGTGACCGCTGTCCGTCTCGGTATGCCCGCCGTACCGCCCCCGTCGCTCGCTCCCCGCCGGGCCAGCCGCCAGATCATGGTCGGCTCGGTGCCGGTCGGCGGCGGCGCGCCGGTGTCCGTGCAGTCGATGACCACCACCCTCACCTCCGACGTCAACGCCACCCTCCAGCAGATCGCCGAGCTGACCGCGTCGGGTTGCCAGATCGTCCGGGTGGCCGTGCCGTCCCAGGACGACGTCGAGGCGCTGCCAGCGATCGCCAAGAAGTCGCAGATCCCGGTGATCGCCGACATCCACTTCCAGCCCAAGTACGTCTTCGCCGCGATCGACGCGGGCTGCGCGGCGGTCCGGGTCAACCCGGGCAACATCCGCCAGTTCGACGACAAGGTCAAGGAGATCGCCGCGGCGGCCTCCGCCGCCGGCACGCCGATCCGGATCGGCGTCAACGCCGGCTCGCTGGACAAGCGGCTGCTCGCCAAGTACGGCAAGGCCACCGCCGAGGCGTTGGTCGAGTCGGCGCTCTGGGAGTGCTCGCTGTTCGAGGAGCACGGCTTCCGGGACATCAAGATCTCGGTCAAGCACAACGACCCGGTGGTGATGATCCGGGCGTACCGGCAGCTGGCCGAGCAGTGCGACTACCCGCTGCACCTGGGCGTCACCGAGGCCGGCCCGGCCTTCCAGGGCACGATCAAGTCGGCGGTCGCCTTCGGCGCCCTGCTCGCCGAGGGGATCGGTGACACCATCCGGGTGTCGCTGTCCGCCCCGCCGGTGGAGGAGATCAAGGTCGGCAACCAGATCCTGGAGTCGCTGGGGCTGCGTGAGCGCGGCCTGGAGATCGTCTCCTGCCCGTCCTGCGGCCGGGCCCAGGTGGACGTCTACAAGCTCGCCGAGGAGGTCACCGCCGGTCTGGAAGGGCTGCCGGTGCCGCTGCGGGTGGCCGTCATGGGCTGCGTCGTCAACGGCCCGGGCGAGGCTCGCGAGGCCGACCTCGGCGTCGCCTCCGGCAACGGCAAGGGCCAGATCTTCGTCAAGGGCAAGGTCGTCAAGACGGTGCCCGAGGCGCAGATCGTGGAGACGCTGATCGAGGAGGCGCTGCGGATCGCCGACGAGATGGGCGCCGAGCTTCCCGAGGAGCTGCGCGGGCTGGTCACCGGCCCGACCGTCACCGTGCACTGATCCGTTCGTCGGCGCGCCGGCGACCTGTTCACACAGAGCGGCCGTTCCCTCCGGGGAACGGCCGCTGTGTGTGTGTGTGTGTGTGTGTGTGTGTGTGTGTGTGTGTGTGTGTGGCGGGTGCCGGATCCGCCCGTGCGGGGCGGGTGGCACTGCTCTTGTGTCACTCCGATTCGGCGAGGATGGCGTACAGCTTGCGCCGGGTCTCGTCGAGCACCTGGGCGGCCCGCTCCCGCTGATCGTCGGTGCCGTTCATCATCACCTGGCGCAGTGCGTTCATCGCCTGGGCGCCGGAGTCGCGGATGTCGTGCCAACTGCTCACCGTGCCCTGGGCGACGTCCGCCCACGGTGGCGTCTGCGCGGCCTGGGTGGCCTCGGCCTGACCGGCCTCGGTGACCGTGAAACGCTTCCGCCCGCCGCTGGACTCCTCCGTGCTGGCGACGATCACACCCTCGTCCTCCAGCAGTTGGAGGGTGGGGTAGATCGAGCCCGGGCTCGGACGCCAGGCACCGCCGGTGCGGGAGTCGATCTCCTGGATCATCTCGTAGCCGTGCATCGGCCGTTCGGTGAGCAGGGCCAGCACGGCGCCCCGGACGTTGGGGCGTCGGCCCCGGCCCCGACCGCGACCACGGCCGCCCCAGGGACCGCCGTGCTCGTGTCCGTGTCCGTGCGGACCGGGCGGGATCGGCGGGAAGCCGAAGCCCCGCATCCTCGCCTCGTGCAGGTGGTGCTGCTGTCGATGGAACCTCATGGGGTTCTTCCTCTCTGCGTACTGTCGCTGATGCATCAACGATATATCGGCAATGCATCGCCGACAAGGCCAGTTAAATAAACCGTACATACGTCTTGCTAGTCTGTCCGGCATGCGCCTGCTTCCCCCGCCCGGTCCCGCCCGGGTCCTCACCCTCGGCACCCTGGTCAAGACCGTCGGTCGGGGCCTCTGGCTGGTGTCCAGCGCGCTCTTCCTCACCCGATCGGTCGGCCTGTCGGCGACCCAGGTGGGCGTCGGGCTGACCATCTCGGCGCTGGTCGGCGTCCTGGCCAGCGCGCCGAGCGGATACCTGGCCGACCGCCTCGGCCCGCGCGGCGCACAGGTCGGCGGGCTGATCGCCGCCGGCACCCTGACCGCGGGCCTGATCGCGGTCCGGTCGTTCCCCGCCTTCCTGGTGGTGGGCGCCGCCACGGCGCTCGCCGACGCGGTCGAGCGCGGTGCCCGTGGCGCGCTGATCGCCGGCGCGATCCCGGCCGACCAACGGGTGCACACCCGCGCCTACCTGCGGGCCACCACCAACGTCGGGATCTCCGTCGGCGCAGTCCTCGGCGGCTTCGCCATCGCCGCCGACACCCGCGCCGGGTATGTGGCGCTGATCCTGACCGCGGCGGTGGCGTCGCTGGCCGCCGCGGCCGTCTTCGTCCGTCTGCCCACCGTCGCACCGGTCGCCGCCCCGACGCACGGCCCCCGGCTCATCGCCCTGCGGGACCGCCCGTTCCTCGCCTTCACCCTGCTCGACGGGCTGATGTCCATGCATTTCAGCCTGCTCACCATCGCCCTGCCGCTGTGGATCGCCGGGCACACCGCCGCACCCGCCTGGATGATCTCCGCGTTGACGCTGGTCAACACCGTGCTGGTGGTGCTCCTTCAGGTACGCGCCGCGCGCAGCGCCGTCACCCTGCCGGGAGCCGCCCGCGCCGCCCGCCGGGCGGGGGTGGCCATCGCGCTGGCCTGCGTACTCTTCGCCGCGAGCGGCGCGCTCCCCACCGCCGGCGCCGTCGGCCTGCTCGGCTGCGGGGCGCTGGTGCACGTGATCGGGGAACTGTGGCACTCCGCCGCCGGGTGGGGGATCTCCTTCGGGCTGGCGCCGCCCGACGCGCAGGGGCAGTACCAGGGGGCGTACGGCATGGGTTACGAGCTGGGCAAGATGCTCGCACCGGTGGTGGTGACCACCCTCGCGCTCGGCTGGGGTGTGCCCGGCTGGCTGGTGCTCGGTGGGCTGTTCCTCCTGCTCGGTGCCCTGGTGCCCCCGGTCGTCCGGTGGGCCGGCCGGACCAGGTCGACCAGCCCCGCGGACGAGCCGGTGACCGTCTGAGACCGGCCTCGCCACTCGGCCGGCGGGGTGGGGGTGGGATCTGGCAGGCTGGACACGTGCTGACGGTGCCGGTACGGCAACTGGGGGAATCGGAGCGCCGCGCGGTCGAGCGACTGCTCGACCTCGACCCGTTCGCGGGCGCGCAGGTCGCCGAACGCATCGCCGCGCGCGGGCTCTCCTGGTGGCGGGCCGAGGGCAGGATCCTGGGGTACGGCGCGCGGCGCAACCTGGAATCGCTCTGCTGGCTCGGCGGCAACCTCACACCGGTGCTCGCCAACGACGCCGCGGTGGCCGCCTTCGCCGACCTGCTCGCGGGGGAGGAGCGGCTCTGCTCCTCCATCGTCGGCCGCGCTGACGCCGTCCTCGGGCTGTGGGACCGTCTCTCCGACACCTGGGGTCCGGCCCGGGACGTCCGCCCCAACCAGCCGCTGCTGGCCACCGACGCGCTACCGGCCGTACCGGTCGACCCGGAGGTACGCCAGGTCCGCTCCGGTGAGGTCGACCGACTCTTTCCAGCGGCGGTTGCCATGTACACCGAGGAGGTCGGCGTCTCCCCGCTGGCCGAGGACGCCGGGCGCAGTTACCGCCGGCGGGTCAACGACCTGGTGCGCGCCGGCCGGGCGTACGCCCGCTTCGTCGATGGCAAGGTCGTGTTCAAGGCCGAGTTGGCCGTGGTGACCAAGCGGACCGCGCAGGTCCAGGGCGTCTGGGTGGCGCCGGAGTGGCGGGGCCGCGGGATCGCCACCGCCGCGATGGCGACCGTGGTGCGCGACGCGCTGCTGCGGGTCGCCCCGACGGTCAGCCTGTACGTCAACGACTTCAACCTGCCGGCTCGCCGGGTCTACGAGCGCTGCGGTTTCCAGCCGGTCGGCACCCTCGCCACGGTCCTCTTCTGACCGCCCGCCGGCGGTCCTTCGGATATGCCGCTGGCCGGCACCCCGGGTGGGGTGCCGGCCAGCGGTCAGTGTGGTGCGGTGGTGCGGTGGGGTCAGCTGTTCCAGTGCTGGGCGACCAGGTCGGTGGCCTGCTGCTCCCACTGGGCGTAGGCGTCGGGGTAGGCCGAGACCTGCACGGTCTGCG
>NZ_JBSFYQ010000009.1:0-204407 GCF_053599855.1 Micromonospora sp. NPDC005161 | reverse complement strand
GGCGCCAGCGTGCCCGACGACACCCCGCCCGTCCGCAGTGACAACGATCTTCGGACGTGACCCGGTATCGTGCATCTGGAAGGTGCCCTCCACGGCGGAACGATGTGACCCTCGACAAGTCCCATCATCCCAGCCCAGAGGGCATTTTCACGTTCACGACCCGCCACCACCGCCAGCCTTCATGAAGGCGCGAGGCTAGCCTGACAAAACGTCCGCTGGGACCCGCACGGGCATCCGGATCTGCCGCTGATAGCTCGCATGACCCGCGGCCCGGGGCTCTTCCTCGGTCATCCGACCGGCTCAGAACAAACCCCAACTGCGCTGAGCACTCACCCCTACCGGCGGCTTCCTGCTTTTGCGGGTACTAGTCTTCGCCGCATGGCCTTGCGACCGGACGAGTTCTATGACCACGCCGTCGCCGTCGCGGACGCCGAGCGTCGGCTCCCGTTGGCACGCATGACGGGTTGGGAGATCAGTCCGTTCGAACCGGACGGGCTCCGCGTAGCGCCGTTGCGCCCGCCGGTGCTCCCGGAGCCCGCGCGGCACGGCGAGGATCCGTCGGACTGCAACGCCTGTCGTGACCGGGACGAGGGGATCTGGTTCAACGATCACTGGCGGCTGGCGCGGATTTCGGGCGTGGGCGTTCCGCTGGTGCTCATGCTGTATCCGCGCGATCACTACGACATGGCGGATCTGCCCGACGAACTGGCCGCCGAGCTGGGGTTGTTGAGCACTCGCATTGTTCGCCACGTGCAGGCACTGCCGCACATCTCGCGGGCCCACGTGTACCGCATCGGAGATGGTGGCGCCCATCTGCACGTCTGGTTCTTCGCCCGGCCCGAGGGGCAGGCCCAGTTGTACGGGTCGTGGCTGGTCGTCTGGGACGACCTGCTGCCGGAGTACCCGGCGGACGTCGCGGAGGCTGACGCTGACATCGTGGCGGACGCGTTGGTCGCGTGCCACGGCGGCCACCGGTCGCCCAGCAGGGAACCGGTCGTCTGACCGGCCTGATCCACGGCCCGGGTGTCACCGTGGCGGCTGGACGTGCGTCCTACCTGTCGTGCTGGCGGCGCACCATCTCGTTGATCCAGATGGGCGCGAACGGGGACGTGCAGCCCGGCGAAGTCGGGTAGTCCTTGAGCACCTCCAAGCGCTCGCCGATGTCGATTGCACGGGCGCGGTGCTCGGCGTGCTCGATCCCGATCTGAGCCAGGCAGTGGTTCATGGCCCACTGGAGGCGATCCGGGGCGTCCTTCATCTCCGCCTCGATGACGTCGAGCAGCCCCGGTAGGTCGAGGACCTCCGGCTTCTTCGTCACGCGTTCGGTGGTCAGCGCCCAGCCGGCACTCGCGACCACTGGATCCGGATCGGCGGACCAGGCCAGGCGCAGCTCTTCGGAGTGTGGGTTCTTCTTCACCACATAGTTCACGAGCCAGTCGTGCACCTTGGGTGTGCGGGCCTCGCGCAACATGGCGTCCAACTCGCCACGTCCGAACGCCTTCGGTCGGCAGATCAGAATCGCCAGAAGTCTCGCCGCGGTGTCACCCGTCGCCCAGAGCTGGCACGCGAGTTCCTGCTGCGTCTTCAGCCGCTTCGCGAGCGCGCGCAGACTGCCGAGGTGCAGACCGTGATCGTCACCGTGTTTTTCGTTCACCTCGCGAGTCTTCGGGTCCTCGAGTTCGGCCAGCTCGGCCCTCACCTCGGCCACCATCGTCTCGGTCGGCGTCGTCTCGGCCACCGCAGCCTCCTGCTCATCACGTGCGAGAGCAGCGTACGACGGAAGTCGACCACTCGTTGCTGCCGCTCGTACTCGCGGGCGAACGCCAGGACATGATCCACACTATCCTCCGGGTCATGACTTCGATCTCATCCGACGGACGCGGCGTCGACTCGGCCCTGGACCCCTCGGCGGAGCAGATCCGGGACATGGGTGGCCGCGCCGTCGAGTGGATCGCCGCCCACCACGAATCGATCGGGGATCTGCCGATCAGCCCGCGAACCTCCGCAGCCGCGCTGAAGGAGCTACTCGCCGAGCCGCTGCCCGCCGAGGGCCGCGACTTCGCCGATCTGCTGAGGGTCTTCCGGGACGTGGTCGTGCCCGGCAGCCGGCACAACGGGCATCCCCGCTTCTTCGGATACGTCTCGGCGCCGGGTACCGCCGTCGCCGCGGTGGCCGACCTTCTCGCGTCGGCGCTGAATGCGAATCTCCCCGCATGGCGGTCCGCACCGGCTCCCGTCGAGCTGGAGCACGTGGCCATCGACTGGATCAAGGAGGCCATCGGCTGCGATCCGAGCGCCGGAGGTCTGTTCATGAGTGGCGGCTCGATGGCCAACCTCACCGCGCTGGCCGCCGCCCGACACCGCCATTGCGGCGACACGGTCGCCACCCAGGGTATGGCCGCCCACCCGGCGCAACTGCGCGTCTACGCCTCCACCGACACCCACCACTCGATCCACAAGGCCGCCGCGCTGCTCGGCATAGGGCGGATGAACGTCCGCGAGATTCCAGTGGACGCCCGTTTCCGAATGGACGTCGGCGCACTAGTCCGTGCCATCGAGGAGGATCGGGCCGCCGGGGCGGAACCGTTCTGCGTGGTGGCGAACGCCGGCACCGTCGTCACCGGCGCGGTCGACCCGCTCGCCGACATCGCGGTGGTCGCGCGTGAGAACGGGCTCTGGATGCACGTCGACGCGTGCTACGGCGGCTTCGCGCGGCTCGCCCCGTCGGCCCGTGCGCTCTTCGACGGCTTGGCGGAGGCCGACTCCATCTCCCTCGACCCACACAAGTGGCTCTACCTGCCCGCAGACTGCGGCTGCCTCATCTACCGGGACCCCGAGGCGGTACGGCCCGCCTTCAGCCTGGACGCCGACTACATCCGGGTCATGCGGGCCGAGCCGGCCGAGGCCTTCGCGTTCTGGGACTACGGCCCCGACCTGTCCCGGCGATTCCGGGCGCTCAAGGTCTGGATGACGCTGGCGCACGCCGGGTCGCAAGCTGTCAGCGATGCGATCGAGAGCAACCTCGACTGCGCCCGCCACCTGGCCGAGCTCATCGACGACAGCGTCGACTTCGAGCTGCTCGCCCCGGTCGAACTCTCCATCTTCTGCTTCCGCTACCTGCCGCCGAGCGCGCAGGCCGGCTCGCGGTCGCAGACCGATGAGGAGCAACTCGACCGACTCAACGAACGAATCATGGTGTTACTGCAGCAGGCCGGCAGCTCGTACCTGTCGAACGCGACCATCAACGGCCGCTTCGCGCTGCGCGGCTGCGTGGTCAACTACCGCACCACCCGACGCGACATGCGGATCCTGCTCGACGACGTACGCCGTGCTGCCGAGCAGGCGACCGAGGAGACGCGCTGAAGAGCAGCGTGGCACCGAAGGCGTGTCGCACCCCGACCGACTGACGTAGGCCCCACCCGGGGAGATAGTGGGGCCCGACGATGGTGACCAGCTGAGCGGGGAACCGCGGGTCAGAGTTCCTTCAGGAGGTGGTAGTAGGAGCCCGCCCGGCTGCACAGGTAGTTTCTACCCGTCTGTGAGCGCAGGAAGCTCGCGTGGAATGCGCAGGCGGCCAACCCCATGGAGTTGCCCGGGTAGGAAGCGACGAAGGCCCAGCTCTGAGCCACCATGTCGCCCTCGGCGACGGCACTGACGGACGATCCTCCCGATGTCGTAGCGGCTGCCGCCGGGGATGCGATCCCCAGGACGCTGGCGCACGTCACCGTTGCCATCGCCGCGGCGGCGAAGCTGCGCCTCCGGCTTCTCGTTCCAGGTGACATTTCCAGGCTCCGTTCTGACGTGAATCGGTCTGCGTGAGCGCGCCGGCGCCCTCGGGCCTGGCCGCGCACCCCCGTTTGGCTCGTACAGATGTCACGGTCTCCCTCCCGGCGAGCCTTGGCTGACTACTGATGGCGCAGTCTTCCAGCAGAATGTTGGCTCGATGTTGGCCAGACCGCGGAGACGCCAACGGCGCCGGATGCGCCGGCGAGGGTGCGAAACACGCCCTCAAGCCTGCGGCGGTGACTGCCCGGCGGTGTCGTCGGAGAGCAACTCGGACAGCCGGGTGCGCATCTCGTCGAGGCGACGATCGCCCAGGGGTTCGAGGATCGTGACGGCTTCATGCAGGGCTGCGACGGCGGCCGGAAGGTCTCGTCGGGCCGCGGAGATGTCGGAGCATCCGTGCAGTGCCCATGCTCCCCGCATGCGGTCGCCGGTGCTCCGGGCGAGCCGGACCGCTGTGTCGTAGTGGTGTCCGGCCTGATCGAGGTTGCCCTGAAGGAGATGCAGGCGGCCGAGATTCGTGTGGACGCTCGCCGACAACCAGTCACGGTTGCTGGACCGCTCCGCGGCCGACAACGCCGACGTGTAGGCGTCGAGTGCCTCCTGCTGGCGGTCGGCCCGTCGATGCAGGTAGCCAAGGTTGAGTTCGACCTTGAAGATGAGATCGGGGTCGTTCAGCAGGGTCGCGAGATGCCGCGCCCGCAGCAGTGGTGGGAGTGCCTCGTCAAGTGCCCCGCTGTCAGCCAGCATCGCACCTAGGCTCGCCTCGACGTCGGCCTTGCCGGCATGGTCGCCGCTCTGCCCGAAGAGTGCGCTGGCGCGCTGGTACGCGGCCCGGGCCTCGGTACGTTGCAGCAGGAGGCAGTGTGCGACGCCCAGGCTTCCACGCAGGGTGGCCTCGCCGGTGCTGCTGCCGACCAGGGCGGCGGATCGGATGCCCTGCTCGATCACGGCGATCCAGGTGTCGCGGGGGGCCCGGCGTTGCAGCCAGCCGCGTATGTTGACGGCGAGGGGCCAGACGAGATCAGGGTGGATCCGGACGTGCTGGTCGATCAGCCCGATGATCGTTTCCGCCTCGGTGTCGACCCAGCTCACCGCTGCGACGGTTCCGGTCAGGTCAGGCAGGAAGAGGTGCTGCGGGTCAAGGACGGCACCACCGCCGGCTCCGCCTGCGGTCGGCCTGATGCTGTGCTGTGCTTGGCGGGTTGCGTGCCCATACCAGCGGAGCAGCTGCCGTTCGGCGGCCGCGCGATCGGCCGAGGTGTCGTCGAGCTGGCCCTGCTGATGGGCGAACATGCGCGTCAGCTGATGGAGGCTGACCAGGCTGTCCGCTTCGACGGTGACGAGATTGGCCGCGGCGAGCGTGTCGACCAGGTCCGTCAGGACGGTGCCGCAGGAGATGCCGGCCAGTGCGGCCACGGCGCCGAGCGGGATCGCACGGGCGTCCAACAGGCCGAGGCGGCGTAACAGCCGACGTGCCGGTGCGTCCAGCCGGCGGTACGACACCGCGATGACGGCGCGCACACTCGCGTCGCCATCGGTGGTGGTGAGCCGGGCGAGTCGGGTGCGCTCATCGTGCAGGGCGTCGACCAGGGCGTCCGGCCGGGCTCCCAGCCGCAGGTGGGCGCCCACGATCCGGATGGCCAACGGCATCCCGTGGCACAGCGCCACCAGGGTACGGACGTCGTCGGTCGCGGAGTGGGACATCTCGGCGATCGCCCGGAGCAGACGGATGGCCGGCTCGCCGTGCAGCGGGTTCAGCACCAGGAGGTGAGCGCCTTCGCGGGCGATGAGCCCGTCAAGCCGGTTCCGACTGATGATCACCAGCATGCTGTCACCGGCGCCGGGGAAGAACGGCCGGGCCTGCTGGGCGCTGCTCACGTTGTCCAGGACCATCAGCACCGTGCGGCTGGACAGCAGCGAGCGCAGCTGCGCGGCGCGTGTCTCTGCCTGCTGTGGCACGTCGTCGGGCGCGATGCCGAGATCGACGAGGGCCCTGGCCAGTGCCACCGTCGCCGGGATGTCATTGTCGAGATCGAGGTAGAGCTGCCCGCCAGGAAAGCTCTGCCGGTTCTGATCGGCCCAGTGCGTCACCAGAGCCGTCTTGCCCATGCCACCGGATCCCGTGACGACCACTGAGCCACTGGGACGCTGACCGGATCGGGATTTCGCGTGCACGGCGTCGAGGACCCCGAGCTCGTCGTAACGCCCGACGAAATCGCTGGGTGGAACGGGCAGCTGCGCCGGCCGGACCGCGGCAGCGGCGACGGATGGCACAACCGCTGGCGTGGGGCCGCGCAGGATCGCGGTGTAGAGCTGCTGCAGGCGCGTACCCGGGTCCGCTCCAAGCTCGTCGGCGAGAATGCGCCTGGTCCGTTCGTAGACGGTCAGCGCCTCCGCCCGACGGTCACTGCGGACGAGCGCAAGCATCAGTTGCGCCTGGAGGCGCTCGCGCAGCGCGTTCTCCGTGGCCACGGCCGACAGCTCGGCGCACAGTTCGCGGTGGAGTCCGAGGCTGAGTTCGATGTCGACGCAGCGTTCGTAGGCGGTCATCCGCTGCTCGCCCAGGTGGTTTGCTGCCACCCGCACATGATCGGTATCGGCGGCGCCATGGTAGGCGTCCGTTCCCCGCCACAGCCGCAGCGCCGCCCGGTAGCGCTGACGCGCCTCGGCGAGCCGGCCCTGCGCCTCGTCGTGCGCGGCCGCGTCGACCAGAGCGACGAATTCGTCGGCATCAAGCTGGTGGCCGGCCAGCCCGATCCGGTAGCCACCACCCGCGCGAATGATCGATCCAATGCCGAGGTTGCGGCGCAGATGATGGACGAGGACCTGCAGCGCCACGTGCTTGCTGTCGCTCGGGTCGCGACCCCACAGGGCTTCCATCAACGTGCTGTCGGCGACCGTCTGGCCGCGGGCGGCAACGAGGCAGGCGAGTACGACCTGATGTTGACCTCTGCCGGCGGCACCACTGACCCCGATGTGTCGACGGCTCGCAGTGGCCCCAGGACTTCGAACCGCATGATTTCTTCCTCGGGCGTGGCGTAACCGGTATGGGACCCGCCGATCGTGGCACGACGAACGTCGATCAGCGACACCCCGGTCGGTTGCGAAGGTCTGATTTCGGCCGGCCATCCGACGATAGGCTCCGGGCCTATGCGGACGAAGCCGGAGCTGAGCGAGACCATCCGACGGGAGCGGCGCGCGGCGCTCGTGGTCAACACCCACTCCCGTCGCGGTCGCCGGCTCTACGAGCGGGCGCGGGATCGGCTCACGTCGGCCGGCTTCAAGCTGCTGGCCGCGTACCCGGTCGACGTGCCCGCCGAACTGGAGCAGAGCCTCGCCGCTGCCGCCGACCTCGGACCGGACCTGCTGATAGCCGGTGGCGGCGACGGGACGATCAGCACCGCCGCACGCCTGCTCGCGCACCGCGACATCGCGCTCGGTCTGCTGCCGCTGGGCACCACCAACAACTTCGCGCGCACCGTGGGCGTCCCCCTTCACCTCGACGCGGCCGTGGCGGTCCTCGCCGACGGCAAGGTGATCGACGTCGACCTCGGGCTCGTGGGCAGCCGGTGGTTCACCAACCACGTCGGTATCGGCCTGTCCGCCGACGTGATGCTCAGGACGCCGGCGCGCCTCAAGCGGGCCACCGGCCGGCTCGCGTATCCGGTCACCGCGTTGACGCTGCTGACCCGGCACCGCCCGCTGCGCGCCGTGGTGCGCGCCGAGGGACGGGAGCGCGAGGTGGTCACCCACCAGCTGTACGTGGCGAACGGCGGCTTCCACGCCGGGCGGCCGATCACCGCGGACGCGGACGCCGACGACCGGCTCCTGGTCGCCTATCCGGTGGGCGGCGCGCCCCGCCGTGAGCTGCTGCGGCACACGGCCCGTAACGCGGCGACCGGGCATCGCCGCACGCTCGGCGAGGAGCCGTTCCTCGCCGTCCACCAACTCTGGCTGGAGACCGACCGACCCGCGCCCGTGGAGGTCGACGGCGAGCTGTACGGCGAGACCCCGATCCGGATCGGCCTGGATCCCAACGCGCTCCGCATCATGGCTCCCGCCGACAGCCCGGATCGTTAGGCGTCAGCGCGTGCGGCGAGGGCGTCCACCAACCGGCGGGCGGAGCCGGCCAGGTTCCACGTGCCGGCCAGTTCGAGCAGCCGGTCCGGGTCGGCGGGGGCGGTCGGCAGGGCGGTGGGCAGCTCCGGCAGCGGCACGTCGAGCGCGACCCGGACCACCGTCGGCGCGACGGCCAGGTAGTCGCGGGCGGCGGCCAGCTTGGCCCGCAGGCCCGGTGCGAAGGACGAGTCCGAATCGTCCAGGGCGGCCAGGATGCCGGCGATGCTCCCGTACCGCTCGATGAGTCGGGCGGCGGTCTTCTCGCCGACGCCCGGCACCCCGGGCAGCCCGTCGCTGGGGTCGCCGCGCAGCGCGGCGAAGTCGGCGTACCGGTTGGCCGGCACGCCGTAGCGGGCCTGCACGGCGGCGTCGTCGCAGTCGTCGAGCTTGGCCACGCCGCGCCCGACGTAGAGCAGCCGGACCGGCCGGACGTCGTCGACGAGCTGGAACAGGTCGCGGTCGCCGGAGACCACCTCGACCGGGCCCGGCTGGGTCACCGAGAGTGTGCCGAGCACGTCGTCGGCCTCGTAGCCGGTGGCGCCGACGGCGGTGATGCCGACCGCGGCCAGCACCTCCAGGATCTTCGGCACCTGCGGGGAGAGCGTGTCGGGCACGACCTCGCCGCCCTGCGGAGCCACCCGGTGCGCCTTGTACGACGGGAGCAGGTCGACGCGCCACGCCGGGCGCCAGTCGTAGTCCAGCGCGCAGACCATCCGGTCCGCGCCGCGCCCACGGATGAGGGTGGCGAGCATGTCGAGGAAGCCGCGCACGGCGTTGACCGGGGTGCCGTCCTCGGCGCGGGCGGCGGATTCCGGAATGCCGAAGTAGGCCCGGAAGTAGAGGCTGGGTGCGTCGATCAGCAGGATCGGGGATCGGTGTGCCACGCCCGACAGCCTGGCACAGCCCTCCGACGATCAGGGGTACGCCCGGCCGTCGTCCGCGTCAGCGCCGCTCGTCGTGCCGGTAGACGGTTGCCCTGCGGGCCAGGTACTGCACGACGTAGCTGGCCACCAGCAGCAGGATCGCGACGAGCACCTCGACCCAGGCCGCGACACCGTCGGCCACGGTGAGGCCGATGATCAGCAGGACCAGGCCGACGAGGGCGAGGACCCCGGCCCACAGCTGCCGGCGACGGCGCGTCGCCGCCCGGTCCGCCTCGTTCGCTGCCACGTCGGTCCTCCCGGTCGCGGTGCCCGTACGGTAACCCTCTGTCCAGGCTATGACCCACGGCGCCGTCCGACCCGGGAAACCGCGGTGCGGCTGGTGCCCGACCGGCGCAGACTGCCGGTGTGGCGTTCCTTCCCGGTCTGACGCTCGCCCGCCGCTACCACGACGAGGTGGTCGCACCGGTCCTGCACCGTCGCTTCCCGGGTCTGCGGTACGCGGCCGGCCTGCTGGACGGCGGCTCGGAGTTGCTGGGCCTGGACACCGCGCGGTCCACCGACCACGACTGGGGGCCGCGCGTGCAGGTCTTCGTCACGGCCACCGACGCCGACCGGATCCTGGGGCTGCGTGCCGGGCTGGACGCCGACCTGCCGGCCGAGTTTCTGGGCTGGCCGACCCGCTTCGCCGGTGACGACGGGCGGCTGGGCGTCGCCGACCCGGCGGGCGGCCGGCTCGGCGTCCGCGTGGACGAGCTGGCCGGTTGGTGGCGCGATCGGCTGGGCTTCGACCCCGCCGACGGTGTCGCCGTGGCGGACTGGCTGGCCACCCCGACCCAGCGGCTGGCCGAGGTGACCGGCGGCGCGATCTTCCACGACGGCCTCGACGGCGCACTGACGGCCCGCCGGACGGCGTTGGCCTGGTATCCGCCGGACGTGTGGCGACACGTGCTCGCCGCGGCGTGGACCCGGATCGCGCAGGCGGAGCACCTGCCCGGCCGGTGCGCCGAGGTCGGCGACGAGTTGGGCAGCCGGGTCGTCGCCGCCGGCCTGGCCCGGGACCTGATGCGGCTCGGTCTGCTGCTGCGCCGGCGCTGGCCGCCGTACGACAAGTGGCTCGGTACGGTCTTCGGCGGGCTGCCCGACGCGGCGCCGGTGGTCGCGGCACTGAACGACGCGCTCGGCCCGGGCGCCTGGACCCGACGCCAGGCCGGGCTGGTCCAGGCGTTGGAGGCGGTGGCCCGGTGGACCGACGAGACCGGGCTGGCGGCGCCGGTGCGCGCTCGCGTCCGGCCGTTTCACCACCGCCCGTTCCTGGTGCTGCACGCCGAGCGGATCGCCGCCGCGCTGCGCGCCGGCGTGCGTGACCCCGCGCTGCGCGACCGGCCGCCGCTGGGGGCGGTCGACCAGTACGTGCACAGCGTCGACGTGCTCACCCACGCCGACCGGGTCCGCCGGCTGGCCGACAGCCTCTGGCCGGGCGGCGTCGTCACCGACCTGCGACGGTGAGCGCCGGCGGGGCGGGGCGGGGCGGGGCGTCGTCCCGGTCGTGGTCGGTGAGGTCACGCAGGTGCCGGACGGGGGAGAACAGCGGCGCCAGCGGCGCGCACACCACCGCCGTCGCGAAGACGAACAGGGTGGCCCGCGCGCCGAGGGGGCCGGCCAGCGCGCCGGCGACCAGGCCGCCGACCGGGATCGCGCCCCACGAGACGAACCGGACGGTCGCCATCACCCGGGAGAGCAGGTCGGGAGGGCTGGCGATCTGCCGGTACGTCCGGGTGGTCACGCTGAGCACCACCGTCCCGAGGGCGAAGACGACGTTGCCGGCGGCGAAGGCGGCGTACGCCGGCCAGCCGGTGCCCCAGGGGATCAGGAACGCCCCGGCGACCGTGGTGAACCCGGCGGCGATCAGGGCGCGGGCGGTGCCGATCCGTGCGGTGATCCGTGTGGTGAGCGCCGCCCCGACCAGCGCGCCGATCCCCTCGACGGCGAGCAGCACCCCGACCAGGCCGGCCGGGGCGTGCAGTTCGCGGACCAGGTAGAGCGGGTAGAGCGCGTACTGCGCGCCGCAGACGAAGTTGATGGCCGTGGCGGCCCACATGCCGGGCCCCATCACGGGGTGGTGCGCGACGAAGCGCCAGCCCTCCCGGATCAGCTCGCCGACCGGCGGCCAGCGGTCCGGAGCGTCGTCGCGGCGGGCGGGCAGCGTGCGCAGCAGTGCCGCGGAGACGAGGTAGCTGGCCGAGTCCACGAGCAGGGTGGGCACCGCGCCCAGGGCCTGCACGGCGAGCCCGCCGAGGGAGGGGCCGCTGAGTTGGGTGGCGGCGTGCGTTGCCGAGGTCAGGCTGTTGCGGGACTGCAACTGCTCGCGGTCCACGATGCTGGGCAGGAACGTCGAGTTGGCCACGTCGAAGAGCACGTTGGCGAAGCTGACCACGAGCGCGGTGATGACGAGATGGGCGACGGTGAGGTGACCCCACCACCAGGCCAGCGGGATCGACGCGACGGCGACCGCGCGGGCCAGGTCGGCGCCCACCTGGGCGCCGCGCAGCGGCAGGCGTTGCACGATGACGCCGGCTGGTAGGCCGATCACGATCCAGGCGACGTAGCTGGCGGCGGCGATCAGGCCCATCTCGAACGCGGTGGCGTCGAGCACGGTGAGCGCGGTCAGCGGCAGGGCCACCGCGCCGACCGCCGACCCGACCATGCTGGTCGTGCCGGCGGTCCACCATCGCCAGAACACCCCGGCCCGATCGTCGACGTGCATGTCGTCCGCCCCCGTTCGCCGTGCCAGTGCGTTCCAATCTGAAACGGACTATAGTCGAGGGCGGAGCGGAGGGAGGTGACGGGTGCGGCGGGAAGATCTTGCCGACGCGGACTGCGGCATCGCGCAGGCGCTCGGCGTCCTGGGGGACTGGTGGACCTTCCTCATCGTGCGCGACGTCGCCGGCGGGACGACCCGCTTCGACGCCCTCCAGCGCGAGCTGGGGGTGAGTCGGCGAGCGCTGGCCGAACGCCTCGCCGCGCTGGTCGAGCACGGCGTGCTCGAGCGCCGGCCCTACTCGCACCATCCGCCGCGCTTCGACTACCTGCTGACCGCCAAGGGTGAGGGGCTGCTTCCTGTGCTGATCGCACTGCAGGACTGGGGCACGAGACACCTGATGGGCGACGGTGACCTGACCGCGACCGCCGACCCCGACTCGGCCGAGGCACGCCGCGTGCACGAGCTGATCGGGCGGCGGCTGCCCGACGTCGTCCTGCCCGGGCCGGACGGCCAGCCGATCGCGCTGACGGACGGCGACGCGTGGAGCGTCCTCTACTTCTTCCCCGGGGCGTACGCGCCGGGGACGCAGGGCTACCCGCCGGGGTGGGCCGACATTCCCGGCGCCCGCGGCTGCACCCTGGAGTCGAAAACCTACGCCGACCGGTACGCGGACTTCCAGGCTTCCGGCGCACGGGTGTGGGGGGTCAGCACGCAGCGGCCGGACCAGCTCGGCGACTTCGCCGCGTACGCCCGGCTGCCGTTCCCGCTCCTGTCCGACCAGGACGGTCGGCTCGCCGCCGGGCTGCTGCTGCCCACCTTCCGGGCCGGTGGGATCACCCGGTTCAAGCGGTTGACGCTGCTGGTCGACCCGGCCGCGGTGGTCCGCGCGGTGCAGTTCCCGGTCACCGATCCGGCCGGCTCGGTGGACGAGATGCTCGACGTGGTCCGCAAGCACCGCGCCGCCTGATCGCAGGCACGGGCCCCCTGTTGACGCCGAGCGTCAGCAGAAAGCCCGTGCCTGCCGCACGGTCAGGCCGGGAGGGTCCAGCGCTGGTTGGCGCCGGCGAAGCAGTCCCAGATCTGCAGCCGGGTGCCGTCGGCGGAGCTGTTGCCGGTGGCGTCCAGGCACTTGTTCGACTGCGGGTTGCGCAGCGTGCCGTTGGACTGGGCCTGCCAGACCTGGGCCCCGCTGCCGTTGCAGTCCCAGAGCTGCACCTTGGCGCCGTTGGCGGTGGAGCCGCTGGCGACGTCGGCGCACTTGCCGAGGGCGCGCAGCGTGCCGTTGCTGGCCACGGTCCAGGTCTGCGCGTTGGTGCCGTTGCAGCCCCACAGCTGAACGGCCGTGCCGTTGGCGCTGCTCGCCGAGGCCACGTCGACGCACTTGCCGCCGATCCCGGTGATCGGGCCGGTGTGGCCGGTCGGCGGCGGGGTGGTGCCGCCCATGATGGTGTCGTACATCGCGCTGACCAGCGATGTCGAGCCGGTGGTGTCCTGCGACAGCTCCCAGTTCATCACCCCGCCGGCGTTGGCCAGGGCCCACTGCGTCTTGCGCTTGACCGTCGGGATGCCGTTGTAGCACTGCTGGGCGCCGCCGACGGTGGTGCAGTCCCGGTTGGCGTTGGCCGGGTCCATCCCGACCAGCGCCGAGTAGGTGTAGTAGCCGGGGCGGCTGTAGAAGGGGATCCCGAGGACCGCCTTGCTGGCCGGCAGGCCGCGCGACTTCCACAGGTTGATGCTGGCGATCGACCAGTCGTAGTTGGCGTGTGGGCTGCCGCCGTCGTACGCCATGATGTTGAGCCAGTCGACCTGGCCGAACACGGCCGTCTGCACGCCCTGGACGCTGCCGCCCTCGGAGACCACGGCGGCGGTGAGCAGCTTGCCGCGGCTGTGCATGGCGCTGCCGAGCTGCGTCATGAGCTGGGTGTAGTTGTTCGCCGAGGCGCCCGGGTCCGGGTACTCCCAGTCCATGTCGACACCGTCGAGGTTGTACTGGTTGACGAAGTTGACCAGGTTGTTGACGAAGTTGGTCCGGCTGCCGGCGTTGGCCGCGAGGGCCTCGAAGGCGGAGTCGTTGCCGTCGTTCCAGCCGCCGACCGCGATCGACACCCTGACGTTGTTGGCGTGCCCGAGCGAGACCAGCGAGGAGAGCTTGCTCGGGTTCTCCACGGGGCGGAGGCTGCCGTCGTTGTTGGGCAGCACGAAGGCGTAGTTGATGTGGGTGAGCTTGTTGTACTGGACGGTGTTGACGTTGCCGGCCCAGGAGGGCATGTAGCCGACGCTCTTGAAGTTGTTCGGCAGCACCACGGCCTGCGCGGCGGTGGGCACGAGGGTGAGGGTGGCGCCGGCCGTGGCCAGCGCGAGCAGGCCGGCGGCGAGGGCGCGGCGCAGTGGTGAGGACATCGGGGGCCTTCCCGTGGGCGGGGGACGACAGCCGCCCGTGCAGGGTCGTCGCGGGCGGGGGTGCGGTTGCGGTACGCAGGGACGGGTGGCCTCGAGGCAGCCAAATCTTAAAGAGTGTTAACTGTCCGCGTCAATCAACGTCGGTGAATTTCCGGGCTGGCGCGCTGTTAAGAAGGGGCCCGTGCTCTACACCAGGCGTTAATAAGGTGCCCTTCCTTCGGGCAGTGCGCTGGCTGCCGGCGATCCCCAAACGACCGTTAAGCTGACCGGGTGGGAATCGACGAGCTGTACCCGCCCGACCGGCTGATCGCCGCGCAGCGCGCCACCGCGGCCGCCGGCCTGGACGCCCTGCTGCTCACCCCCGGCTCCGACCTGCGCTACCTGACCGGGTACGACGCCCGCGCGGGGGAGCGGCTGACCTGCCTGGTGCTGCCGGCCGAGGGCGAGCCGACGCTGATCGTGCCGACGCTGGAGCGACCGGCCGCGGAGGCGTCCCCGGCGCCGGCCACCGGGGTCCGCATCGTCGATCACGCCGACGGCACCGACCCGTACCCCCTGGTCGTCGCAGCCCTCGACGGTGCGCCCGCGGCGGTCGGGTTGGCCGACCGGATGTGGGCCGAGCAGGTCCTCGCACTGCGTGCCGCCCTGCCGGCCGCGGCGCAGCGGCTCGCCGGCGAGGTGCTGCGCGAGCTGCGGATCCGCAAGTCCCCGGCGGAGGTCGCGGCCCTCGCCGAGGCGGGCGCGGCGATCGACGAAGTGCACCTGCGGATGGGGGAGTGGCTCCGCCCCGGGCGCACCGAGGCCGAGGTGGCCGCCGACATCGCCACTGCGATCCGGGCCGCCGGGCACGTCAGCGTGGACTTCGTGATCGTGGCGGCCGGGCCGAACGGGGCCAGCCCGCACCACGGCACCTCGGACCGGCCGATCGGCACCGGCGAGCCGGTGGTGGTGGACATCGGCGGCACCATGGCGTCGGGGTACCGCTCGGACTGCACCCGCACGTACGTCGCCGGCGGGCCGGCGCCGGCCGAGTTCCAGGACTACTACGCGGTGCTGCGCGACGCGCAGCGCGCTGCGGTGGCGGCCGTACGGCCCGGGATCAGCGGCGCCGCGGCCGACGCCGCCGCCCGGGAGCCGATCGCCGCCGCCGGCTACGGCCCCGCGTTCCTGCATCGCACCGGCCACGGCATCGGCCTGGACGGTCACGAGGAGCCCTACCTGGTGGCCGGCAACGACCGGCCGCTGGAGGCCGGGATGGCGTTCTCCATCGAACCGGGCATCTATCTGGCGGGCCGGCACGGCGCCCGCATCGAGGACATCGTCGTCTGCACCACGGACGGCGTGCAGCGGCTCAACACCACCCCCACGGAGCTCATCGCGCTATGACTGTCGACCGGATCCTGCCCACCGACGAGGCCCACGACCTGCTGGACCTCGCCACCGAACTCGCCGATCGCGAGCTCGCGCCGAAGGCCGTCGGCTTCGAGGAACGCGCCGAGTTTCCCCGCGAGGTGCTGCGGACCCTCGGCCGGGCCGGCCTGCTCGGCCTGCCGTATCCGGAGGAGCACGGCGGCGCCGCACAGCCGTACGAGGTGTACCTGCAGGTGCTGGAGATCCTGGCCAGCCGCTGGCTCGCGGTCGCCGAGGCGGTCAGCGTGCACACCCTGTCCTGCTACCCGGTGGCCGCGTTCGGCAGCGACGAGCAGCGCAAGTTGCTGCCGGACATGCTCGGCGGCGAACTGCTCGGCGCGTACTGCCTCTCCGAGCCGCAGGGCGGCTCCGACGCGGCGGCGCTGAGCACCCGGGCGGTCCGCGACGGCGACGCGTACCTCGTCTCCGGCACCAAGGCGTGGATCACCCATGCCCGGACCGCCGACTTCTACAACGTCTTCTGCCGTACGGGTGGGCCCGGCGCGAAGGGCATCTCTTGTCTGGTCGCCGACGCCGGCACCGCCGGCATCACCCCGCAGGCGGCCGAGCGGACCATGGGGCTGCGCTCCTCGCCGGTGGCGCAGATCGCCTTCGACGAGGCGCGGGTGCCGGCCGAGCGGCTGATCGGCGGCGAGGGTGCGGGCTTCACCATCGCGATGTCCGCGCTGGACTCGGGTCGGCTGGGCATCGCGGCCTGTGCGGTCGGGCTGGCCCAGGCCGCACTGGACTACGCGATCGGGTACGCCCGGGAGCGGCAGCAGTTCGGTCGGGCGATCGTCGACTTCCAAGGGTTGGGCTTCATGCTCGCCGACGCGGCGACCCAGATCTCCGCCGCCCGCGCGCTGACCCTCGCGGCGGCCCGGCTGCGCGACGCCGGGCGTCCGTACTCGATCGAGGCGGCCAAGGCGAAACTCTTCGCCACCGACATGGCGATGCGGGTGACGACCGACGCGGTGCAGGTGCTCGGCGGCGCCGGCTACGTGGCCGACCACCCGGTGGAGCGGTACATGCGCGAGGCCAAGGTGCTGCAGATCGTGGAGGGCACCAACCAGATCCAGCGGCTGGTCATCTCCCGGGCTCTGGCCAAGGGCTGAGCCCGGGTCGACGACGCGTGGTGGCGCGGCTGCGGTGGGTCCACCGTGGCCCGCCGTCCGCACCCTGCGGTGGGAGCCTCGTCGCCGTCCGGCGTTTTTCCCGGTAGGTTGCTCGCCGTGGAGGAGATCGACCGCGCCATCGTCGCAGCGTTGACCGCTGACGGCCGCCTGTCGTACACCGACCTGGCCGACCGGGTCGGGCTGTCGGTGTCCGCCGTGCACCAGCGGGTGCGCCGGCTCGAGCAGCGTGGGGTGATCAAGGGGTACGCCGCCCGGGTCTCCTTCGAGGCGCTGGAACTGCCGCTGACCGCGTTCGTGGCGATCCGGCCGTTCGACCCGTCGCAGCCGGATGACGCGCCGGAGCGGCTGGCCCACCTGCCCGAGATCGACTCCTGCTACTCGGTGGCGGGGGAGGACTTCTACATGCTGCTGGTGCGGGTTGCCAGCCCGACCGACCTGGAGCGGGTGCTCCAGGAGATCCGTACGTCGGCGAACGTGACCACCCGGACCACGGTGGTGCTGTCCACCCCGTACGAGAACCGGCCGCCGAAGATCAGTGCCGGGCCACCGAGTCGGTCGCGGTCCCGGGTGCCGGAGGAGCCGGCTGGTTCCACCGCAGGATGACCTGCCGATCGTGCTCGTGACCGAGCACGCTGACCGTGGCGGTGTCCAACCGGAGGCGGCCGCCGGCGGACGGGGGCAGGCCGATCCAGCGGGCGCCGAGCACCCGCAGGCTGTGCGCGTGGCCCACCAGCGCCACGGTGCCCCTGTCCAGCAGTGGGGCGACCCGGGTCAGCACCCGGTCGAGGCGGGCCCCCACCTGCGCGGGTGACTCGCCGCCGGGGCAGCCGTCGGTCCAGATGTTCCAGTGCGGTTGGTCTTCGTGGATGTCGACGGTGGTGCGTCCCTCGTACTCGCCGTAGTTCCACTCGCTGAGGTCCTCGTCGACGGAGTCGACGGTGAGCCCGGCCAGCTGCGCGGTGCGCAGCGCCCGGGAGCGGGGGCTGGCCAGCACGGTGACGAATCGCCGGCCAGCAAGGAACGCGGCGAGGGTGCGGGCCTGCCGCTCGCCGTCGGGGGTCAGCTCCAGATCGGTGTACGACGTGTGCCGTCGGGTGGCGCTCCAGGTGGTCTCGCCGTGCCGGATCAGCAGGAGCTCTCCCATGCGGCCAGTTAACCATCGCGGACCCGGCGGCACCGGGTGGCCTCCGATGCCGCGCCCCCGGACACTCAACCTATCTTCCTAGGATGCCTTCCCGGATGTGCCGACCGGCACCACCGGTTTCGGCACCCGGAAACCGGGCAAGCGAGCCGGGAGAGACGCCAGACGGAGGAGGCGCGATGAGCTTCACCGACAAGGCACGAAACAAGGTCGAGCAGATGGCTGGTGCCGCGAAGGAGCGGATCGGCGACAAGACCGACAACGAGCAGATGCGGGCCGAGGGCGCCAGCCAGAAGAGCGACGCGCGCGCCAAGCAGGCCGGTCAGAACATGAAGGAAGCCGGTAGCAACGTGAAGGACGCCTTCACGAAGTGATCTGAGCGGACCCACGGGTCCCCGGGCGACTGTGCGCCCGGGGACCCGTCGTGTGCTGCGGCTAGGGTCGCGGGGTGACCGTGCTCCGCTCCCTGGTGTTGTTCGCAGTGGCCGCGCTGGCCGAGATCGGCGGCGCCTGGCTGGTGTGGCAGGGCTGGCGCGAGCAGCGTGGCCTGTGGTGGATCGCCGCGGGCGTGATCGCGCTGGGCTCCTACGGCTTTGTCGCCACCTTCCAGCCGGACGCGCACTTCGGCCGGATCCTCGCGGCGTACGGCGGGGTGTTCGTGGCGGGCTCGTTGGCCTGGGCGATGCTCGTGGACGGCTTCCGCCCGGACCGCTGGGACCTGGCCGGGGCGGTGCTCTGCCTGCTCGGCGTCGCGGTCATCATGTACGCGCCGCGCGGCGCTACTGCCTAGCGCGGCGCGACTTCCCTACGCGCCGTCAGCGGTCGTCGTTCAGGCGGCGGAACGCTCCGGGACCGGTCGGCGGCGCAGGCCCACGCTCGAGATGGCCGGCGGTACGTAGGCCACGTCGTTGGGGCCGGCGTCGGTGCCGGGCGGGGCGATCTCGTCGATCCGGTCGAGGATTTGGTCGCTCAGGGTGACGTCGGCGCCGGCCAGGAGGTCGTCGAGCTGTGCCATGGTGCGCGGCCCGATGATCGCCGAGGTGACGCCCGGGTGCGCGATCGCGAACGCCATCGCGAGGTGGGTCATCGGCAGGCCGGCCTGCTCGGCGAGCGGGACGAGCTGCTCCACGACGTCGAGCTTGCGCTCGTCGCTGAAGTGCTGTGGGGTGTGGCCCGACCGATGGCTGTCGAACTCCTGGCCCTTGCGGTACCGGCCGGTGAGCAGGCCCTGGCCCAGCGGGCTCCACACCAGCGCGCCCATTCCGTAGCGCTGACAGACCGGCAGCACCTCGCGTTCGATGCTCCGGTTGATGATCGAATACGGCGGTTGTTCGGTGCGGAAGCGTTCGAGGCCGCGTCGCTCGGCGACCCACTGTGCTTCGACGATCTCCGAGGCGGGGAAGGACGACGCGCCGATCGCGCGTACCTTGCCGCTGTGGATCAGGTCGGACAGGGCGGACAGCGTCTCCTCCAGGTCGACCGACGGGTCGGGGCGGTGGACCTGGTAGAGGTCGAGGTGGTCGGTCTGTAGGCGGCGCAGAGAGTTCTCGACGGCGGTGGTGATCCAGCGCCGTGAGTTTCCGCGGTGGTTCGGGTCGTCGCCCATCGGATAGTGCAGCTTGCTGGCGAGTACGACGTTGTCGCGGCGGCCCTTGAGCGCCTTGCCGAGGATCACCTCGGATTCGCCGGCGGAGTACACGTCGGCGGTGTCGACGAAGTTGATTCCCGCGTCGAGTGCTTTGTGGATGATGCGGATGGAGTCGTCGTGATCGGGGTTTCCCATGGCGCCGAACATCATGGCGCCCAGGCAGTACGGGCTGACTTCGATTCCGGTCCGGCCCAGGTTGCGGTATTTCACTGTTGTCCTTCGGAGTGGTTCGGTGATTGGTGGGCTATTCGGAGTGCGTCGAGGACGTGGTGCGCAGTTCCTCGTCGTCGAAGACGATTTCGACGAGCGGGCTGTGCGGGAACCAGTCGTCGAACGTCTGGCGCCGGCTGACCCGCGCAGCGATCTCGGGTCGGTTCTGCAGGTCGAGGACCGCGGTGATCACCCGCCGTCGTGTCGGCTCGTCGACCGGCACCGCGGTTGCCGGCAGGTCGGCCGTGACCCCGTGCTTGAGATGGACCGTGAACCGTGGGTGGGCGCGCACGTTCGCGTACCAACTGCGGGGTCCGGGCATACCGGTCAGGTACCAGCGACCGTCGACGCGGTGGAACCAGATCTCGATGCGGCGGGGGACGCCGGTGCGTGCGCCCAGTGTGGTGATGTCTATGGTGCGCGCGGCCGCGGAGGAGTCCGGTCCGATGGCGAGGGCTCGTGCGATGGCGTCGTCCATTTCACCGGCCTTTCCCGTTTTTGTTCCGATGAGTCCATGAAAGCAGCGCCGGAGAGGCGGAACTAGCGGAATCGTCTCGTGTGGTTGCACAATCCTCTTCCCCGGAGTCAGGGGAGCGCGGCGCCGGCATTTCCGGCTCCGGCACGTATGCGCAGCGCGTCGATGCTGGGCGGAGCACCGAACAGCCGTCGGTACTCGCGGCTGAATTGGGACGGGCTGTCGTATCCGACGCGATGGGCGACGCGGGTGATGTCGTTGGGGCTGTTCGCCAGCAGCAGTCTCGCGGTCTGTAGGCGGATGTGCTTCTGGAACTGGATGGGGCTCATCGCCGTCACCGCCTGGAAGTTCCGGTGGAACGCGGAGACGCTCATCGCGGAAAGCTGTGCCACCTCGTCGACGCGGAAGGGCCGTGTGTAGTTTTCCCGGATCCACTGGACAGCCCGGGCGATGTGGCTCAGGCTGCTGTCCGCGAGGCCGATCTGCCGGACGACGTCGCCCTGTTCGCCGGTCATCAACCGCCAGAGGATCTCGCGCTTGAACAGGGGGGCCAGTGCCCGGCGATCCTGTGGCCGGTCGAGCAGCCGCAACAGCCGCACGATGGCGTCGAGCAGTTCGTCCGGGGCGTCACTGACCGCGATTCCGGGCCGCGCGGTGCCGGGGGAACGCGGCAGATCGCCCGGCCCGGCCTGGAGCAGCAGCTCCGCGATCGTGGCAGGGTCCAGGGTCATTCCGAAGCCGAGTACGGGGTGGCCCGGGGCGACGTTGATGACGTCCCCCGTCACCGGGAGGTCGACCGAGGCGACGAGGTACTGACCGGGGTGGTACTCGTAGACCTGGTCGCCAAGGGCGAGTCGCTTGCCGCCCCGGGCAATGACCGCCAGCACCTTGCCGGACATCGAGGAGACCGGGGAGGCGGTGTGCTCGATCCGGCAGACCCGTACGCCCTCGATTGCGGTGGCCAGGTCGCGGCGCACGTGTCGTTCCAACAGGTCGCGAAGCTCGTCCAGGGGCATGCCCCGAGTGCAACACGAGACCCGCGGTGACCGCTGGTCAGCGGCAGGATCGTGCAAGGACTCGCCAGTTTCATGAGAGCGTCCACTGGTACCACGGTGTGGGTCGGGCTGGCCGGCGAGTGGTTCGTGCAGGCCGCGTAGGTGCAGGGCCTGGATGATGCGTCCGACGAGGCCGTCGGCGCGGGGTGTGGTGTCTGGTTGGCGCGCTGGTCGAGGACGGTGTCAACCCAGGTTGTCAATCTGCGGGTGCCGGCTCGGTGGCCCGTGGCGCGAAGAAGCGGACGAGGTCGTCGGCTGCGGTGGGGGACAGCATCATGGCCTGGACTCGTGCGGACATCTCGGCGATCGGGTGGGTTCTGGCGAACATCTCCTCCTCGTACGCCTGGATCGCCGGGTCGGGGTCGGCGGGGTTGGTGGCGAGGGCGGCGGCGAGTTCGGCGGCGTCGAGCATGGCCTGGTTGGCGCCCTCGCCGACCGGTGGCATGAGGTGCGCGGCGTCACCGATGAGGGTGATGCCCGGACGGTGGGCCCAGCGTGTGCCGGTGGGCATCGCCTCGATCCTGCGTGGGGTCGGTGGGCTGTCGGCGGCTTCGATGAGCGCGGTGAGGCGCGGGTTCCAGCCATCGAACATGTCCAGCAGGGCGCGCTTGCTGCGGTAGGTGTCCAGGTCGCGATCGTCCGCGCGCAGGGAGATCCCGACCCGGATGCTGCCGTCGCCGAGGCGTTGCGCGGCCAGGATCTGGTTGACGCCGACGCACCAGAGGTTTCCGGGGCCGACCAGCTCGGCGACGTCCGGGTGGCGCCGGTCGGCGTCGCTGATGTTCAGCTCGATCAGGGTGGCCACGTAGGAGAGTGTCGTGTCGGTCAGCAGCGACCGGACGACCGAGCGTGCGCCGTCCGCGCCGATGAGGACATCGCAGTCGGCGCGGTGGCCGCCATCGAACGTCAGCCCGAACCCTCCGTCGGGTCGTGGCGTCGCGGCGACGAGCCGGTGCTGCCACGCGACCGTGTCGCCGGGGAGTGAATCAAGCAGAAGGTCACGCAGTGCGCTGCGGTCGATCTCGGGGCGTCCGGAGAATGAGCCGGGTTGTGGCGTGTGGTGCACGAGGGTGCGGCCGGCCGGGTCGAGGATGCGGTGTTCCTCGCCCTGCGGCCGTGCCTCGGATCGGAATCGGTCGGTGAGGCCCGCGTCGGCCAGGGCCTGTTGCCCGGACTCCGGGTGCAGGTCGAGCATTCCGCCCTGTGCTCGCGCGGATCGGCTTGCCTCGCGTTCGTACACCACCGCGGCGATGTCGTGCCGGTGCAGGATTCGGGCCAGGGTCAGGCCGCCGAGGCCACCCCCGGCGATCGCGATTCGCATCATCAGGTCCCTTACCGTACGCTGTATTTCATGGATACGCCGCACGGTAGCGTACCGCTGCCCGTCTGGGAACGGCCCGAGCCGCAGCCGCGGGCGGCGCCGGTGCCGCTGAGCCGCGCGAAGATCGCCGCCACGGCGATCCGGATCGCCGACGCGCACGGCCTCGACGGACTGTCGGTACGCAAGATCGCCAAAGAGCTCGGTGTCGGTCCGATGCGGCTCTACGACTACGTGATCAACAGATCGGAACTGCTCGATCTGATGGTCGACGCCGTCTATGCCCAGATCGCCGAGGCCGGCCAGCAATCCGGGTGGCGCGACACGGTGCTGGCCATCGTTCACCGGACCCGCGACGCCGCTCTCGACCACGAGTGGTTCGTCGACCTGCTCGGCGCAAGGCCACACCTGGGACCGCACGCGCTCGCCGTGGGCGAGTCGACCGCGGCGGCGCTCAGCCAGGCCCCTGGCGTGCGCGGTGTCGACGATCTCCAGCGGGCCCTGGGCGCCCTCAACGCGTTCATCGTCGGAGCGCTCCGCAGGGAGATCACCGAGCGACGCACCGCCCGTTCCACCGGCACCGACGTGTCCGTCTGGCAGGCCGCCCTCGGGCCCTACCTGACACGCATGCTCGAAACGGGCCGCTATCCCACCGTCGCCCGGCTCGTCATCGACGGCGCCCACCTCAACGCCGAGGAAACCTTCCAGGACAACCTGATCACCATCCTGGACGGCATCACCAGGGGACAGTGAGCGGCCCTCGCGTCTGGAATGATCGCCGGCGTGATCCGACCACGGCCGCGTTCGCTGCTCGGTGTGCTGGTCGCGGCGGCCGCGATCGGCGTCGCCGCGTCCGCCATCGTGCTCTCCACGACACCGGCGCCGCGCAGGTCGACGGCCGTCGCCGCGCCAGCCGGACCGGCCACGTCAGCCGGTCCCACCGCTGCCACGGAGCCGTCGGGTGACGCCGCTCCCGCTCCCACGCCGAGCGGGTCGGGTGGCGCCACTCCGACGCCGAGCGGGCCGGCAGCCACCGTTCCCGGGGCGACGCGGGTGGGGACCCGACCACCGGTGGTGGATCACGGACCGCGTACCGGGAACCGGGTGGCGTTGACCTTCGACGCGGACATGACCGACGGGATGCTGCAGAACCTGCACACCGGCAAGGTCAGGTCCTACGCGAACCTGCGCGTCCTGGATCTGTTGGAGCGGGAGCGGATTCCGGCGACCTTCTTCCTGACCGGCAAGTGGGTCGAGCGGTATCCGCAGGTGACTCGGCGGCTCGCCGGCAACCCGCGCTTCGAGTTGGCCAACCACACGTACGGGCATGCGGCGTTCACCGGGGACTGTTACGACCTGCCCCGGGTGCGGGCGAGCGGGATGACCGACGACGTGGCGAAGACCTTCCGGGTGATCGAGCCGTACGGGGGCCGGCAGACCCGGTACTTCCGTTTTCCGGGACTGTGTCACGACGCGGCGGCGCTGGCCGCGCTCGCGCCACTCGGCGTGACGGTGGTCGACGGGGACGTGGTGAGCGGCGATCCCTTCGCCACCGCATGGGAGCCGCTGGTGCGGGCGGTGTTGGACAACGTCCGCCCCGGGTCAGTGGTGATCATGCATGTGACCGAGGCGAACGCCGCGATGACCGATGAGGCGTTGCCGCACATCCTGGCCGGGTTGCGCGAGCGGGGGCTGGTACCGGCGCCGTTGTCTGAGGTGTTGGCCAGCGCCTGAGTGTCGGCCGAGGGGCCGGCATGAGGTCGGTGAGCGTTATACCGCAGAGTCATATCTATACCTGGGAGTCATAACGCTCCTGCGGGACCGACCGACCGACGCCCTGCCCTGGCGGTCGAGGTGCCGGTGAGGGACGCCGCAATGGGCGACACCCCCGGCAAGGGGATCCGCCGGGGGTGTCGTGGGTGGTGGGTCAGTCGTCGCGGTGGTCGGTCCACCACTGCTGCCCGCCCTCGGGCAGGGTGTCGATCGGGTCGTAGTAGGCGTAGCGCTTGTTGAGCGCCTCCAGGTCGGCCGACTCGATGGAGGTGCGGTAGTTCTTGGTCCAGTAGGAGATGCCGCGGTCGCGGTCGTAGTCGGTGAGCATGTGCACCCACCGCTTGCCGACGAAGGGGACGTCGCAGACGATCCGCGGGGTGGCGTAGCCGGGCAGGTAGCCCATGATGTCGTGCTGGAGCTGCTGGGCGTGCCAGACCGGCACCCGCCAGTGTTCGGCGTTGGGGATCATGTCGCACATGTAGAAGTAGTACGGCAGGATGCCCGCCTCTCCCTGGAGTGCGAAGCAGAGGTCGAGCAGGTCGGGGGTGGTGGCGTTCACCCCGCGCATGAGCACGCCCTGGTTGCGGACGTCGCGGACGCCGACGTCGAGGGCGGTCTGGGCGGCCTTGGCGACCAGCGGGGTGAGCGACTGGGCGTGGTTGACGTGGGTGTGGATGGCGAGGTTCACGCCCCGGCGGGCGGCGGTGCGCGCGACGCGTTCCAGGCCCTCGACGACGTCGGGCTGCAGCCAGTGCTGGGGCAGGCCCATGAGGGCCTTGGTGGCGAGCCGGATGTCGCGGACCGTCTCCAGCTCCAGCAGGCGCATCAGGTACGACTCGAGGTTGCGCCACGGCACGTTGGCCACGTCACCACCGGAGACGACGACGTCGCGGACGCCGGGGTGCGCCTTGAGGTAGCTGATGTGGGCGTCGTAGCGCTCGACGGGCTTGAGGGTGAGTTTGAGTTTGTCGACGGCGGGGGTGGAGTTGCCGACGAGGTCCATCCGGGTGCAGTGCCCGCAGTACTGGGGGCAGGTGGACAGCAGCTCGGCGAGGACCTTGGTGGGGTAGCGGTGGGTGAGCCCCTCGGCGACCCACATGTCGTGCTCGTGCAGCGAGTCGCGGCTGGCGTACGGGTGCGACGGCCAGTCGGTGCGTCGGTCGGAGGCGACCGGGATCATGTAGCGGCGGATGGGGTCGGCGAGCAGCGCCTCGGTGGTGAAGGGCGCGAACGGCACCATCGTGTTGATCATCTGGGGTGGCACCAGCATCGACATGGTGGCCAGGGCCTTCTGGTCGGCCTCCAGGTCGGCGTAGAAGCTCTCGTCGATGAGGTCGCCGAAGACGGTCCGCAGCTGCTTGATGTTCTTGACGCAGTTGACGCGCTGCCACTGGGCGGATTCCCACTGGTCTCGGGTGACGTGGCGCCAGCCGGGGAAGCGGGTCCAGTCGGGCTCGACCAGGGGCTGGCGGCGGTATTCGTACGGCTGCCCGGCGGTCGGTACGGCGACCGGGGCGTGACGGGGTTGAGCGATGGTCTCAACCGGTTGCGTCTGGGTCACGGCCCCTCCTCAGTGCTGCGGCTGATCAACGAAACCCGAAGGCTACTGGAAAATATCCGGTACAGAAACTAGTCTGCCGTAAGTTTTCCCGTTACGCGATCCCCCGACCGGGGCTTCGGGCGGCTGGACAGGGGAGGTCGGCGTGACGTCACCGGTGGGACTGCACCGCGTCGTGGAACCGGCGGGGGTGCTGCCGCAGGCGGCCTGGCGGTTGGACGCGTCCGCCGCGATCGCGCCGAACGAGGTGCGGATCCGGGTGCAGCGGCTGAACCTGGACGCCGCGAGCTTCCGGCAGTTGTCGGAGAAGCACGGCGGGAACGGCGACGCGGTCCGCGCCGAGGTGCTGGAGATCATTTCCACCCGGGGGAAGATGCAGAACCCGGTGACCGGGTCCGGCGGGATGCTGATCGGCACGGTCGAGGAGGCCGGCCGGCGCTCCCCGCTGGGCCTCAAGCCGGGCGAGCGGGTCGCCACCCTGGTGTCGCTGACCCTGACCCCGCTGGTGGTGACCGACGGGCTGGCCCGCTGGGACGGGCGCAGCGAGCAGGTGCCCTGCGACGGGTGGGCGATCCTGTTCGCCCGATCCATCGCCGCGGTGCTGCCGGACGATGAGGACCCGCAGCTGTCCCTGGCGGTGCTGGACGTGTGCGGGGCGCCCGCGCTGACCGCGCGGGTGGTGTCGCGCTACGTCGAGGACCGGCACCGTGCGGGCGACCCGACGCCGGCGCGCGTCGCGGTGATCGGTGGCGCGGGCAAGAGTGGGTCGCTGTCGCTGGCCGCGGCGCGGCGGGCGGGCGCCGCGCGTACCGTCGGGGTGGTGCCGGTGGCGGCGGAGCGCGACGCGCTGACGGCCGCCGGCCTGGCCTCGGTGGTGGCGATGGCCGACGCCCGGGACCCGGTGGCGCTGTCCACGGCGGTGACCACCGCGCTGGGCAGCCCGGCGGACGTCACCGTGGTCTGCGTGGACGTGCCGGGCTGCGAGCACGGGGCGGTGCTGGCCACCGCCGACGGCGGCACGGTGATCTTCTTCTCGATGGCGACGAGCTTCTCCGCCGCGGCGCTGGGCGCCGAGGGGCTGGCCGCGGACGTGACGATGCTGGTGGGCAACGGGTACGTGCCGGGGCACGCGGAGCTGGCACTGGGGCTGCTGCGCGCCGAGCCGGGGGTGCGTCGGCTGTTCGCGGCTCGGGTCGCGGCAGACTGAGGTCATGACGAACCCCTCGACCCTGTACCGCGGCGGCGTGCTGCACTGTCCCGCCGACCCGAGCGCGACCGCGCTGCTGGTCTCCGGTGGGCGGATCGCCTGGCTGGGGACCGACCGTGACGCGCCGCCCGCCGACCGGGTGGTGGACCTCGACGGCGCGCTGGTGACGCCGGCGTTCGTCGACGCGCACGTGCACGCCACGGACACCGGGTTGACGTTGTCCGGGCTGGAGTTGTCCGGGGTGCGCTCGGCGGCTGAGCTGCTGGACGCGGTGGCCGCGTTCGCGGCCGGCCAGCCGGCGGACGCGGTGGTGCTGGGGCACGGCTGGGACGAGTCGGGCTGGCCGGACCCGACGCTGCCGGACGCGGCGGCGCTGCACCGGGCGGCGGGCGGCCGGCGGGTGTACCTGTCGCAGGCGTCCATCCACTCGGCGTTGGTGTCGACGGCGCTGCTGGCGGCGTGCCCGCAGGCGGCGGCCGAGGCCGGGTACGACGCGTCGGGGTGGTTGCGTCGTGACGCGCATCACGTGGTGCGGGCGGCCGCGCAGGGATCGGTCAGTCGGGCGCAGCGGGTCGCCGCGCAGCGGGTGGCGCTCGCGCACGCGGCGTCGCTGGGCATCGCCGCGGTGCACGAGTGCGGCGGACCGGACATCTCCGACGAGGAGGACTTCACCGGCCTGCTGGGCATCTCCGGCGCGGGGTTGCCGGAGGTGTACGGGTACTGGGGTGAGCTGGGCGGCGCGGCGCGGGCCCGGGAGCTGGGCGCGGTGGGCGCCGGCGGGGACCTGTTCGCCGACGGGGCGTTGGGTTCGCGTACGGCGCACGTGTCGCAGCCGTACGGCGACGGCGACGGCTGCGGGCACGGGTACCTGTCGGCCGAGCAGGTGCGCGACCACCTGCTGGACTGCGCGGCGCACGGCATGCAGGGCGGGTTCCACGCGATCGGTGACGCGGCGATCGGCACGGTGCTGGAGGGCTTCGCGGCGGCGGCGCGGACGCTGGGCGTGGAACGGCTGCGCGCCGCCCGGCACCGCATCGAGCACGCCGAGATCATGAACAAGCGGATGATCGCCGGTTTCGTGGAGTACGGGGTCGTGGCGAGCATGCAGCCGGCGTTCGACCGGCTGTGGGGTGGCGCGGGCCGGATGTACGAGTCGCGGCTGGGTCTGGACCGGTCGTTGGAGTCCAACCCGATGGGCGCGATGCACGGGGTGGGGGTGGCGCTGGCGTTCGGGTCGGATTCGCCGGTGACGCCGCTGGACCCGTGGGGGTCGGTGCGGGCGGCGGCGGCGCACCACAACCCGGCGCAGCGGATGAGCGTGCGGGCGGCGTTCGCCGCGCACACCCGCGGCGGATGGCGGGCAGTGCACCTGGACGTCGAGGGGGTCCTCGCCCTGGGCGCGCCGGCGACGTTCGCGGTGTGGTCGACTCCGGCCGGCGCGCAACGGGGCCTGCCGGTGCTGCTGGCCGAGGACCCAGAGCTGCGCGGTCCGGACGACCCGACGCCGCTGCCGGTGTGCCGAAGCCTGGTGCTGCGCGGTGAGGTCATCTATCAGGAAGGGTCGTCGTGACCGGGAAGCTTGATCTAGATCCGGCGTTGGTGGCCAGGGCGCGGGAGTTGGCGCGCCGGGCCGGGCAGCCGGTGGTGGACCTGGCGCGCAGCCACACCACCGTGTCCGTGGAGCGGGCGGTGCTGCGCCTGGCCGGGGTGACCGGCGCCGACCCGGACGGCATTCCATGGGTGAACCGGCTCGTCGACGCCGTCGTCGCGGACGTGGGGCTGGGCCACGGCGTGGCCGTGCCGGTGTTCGACGCCCTCGCCCGCGAGGGCGTCACGGACGTGACGCTGCTGGCGCAGAAGGCCGCCGCCGGTTCGGTGCGCTTCACCGTGCCCACCGGACGGGCCGCCACGGCCGCCCGGTCGGCGGCGCGCAGGGCCGTCGGCGCGGGCATCCGCCGTATCGACCGGCGGCGCGCCGAACGCGACCGTCTCGTCAAGCGGCACGGGGACCCGGCGCAGCGGCCGTGGATCTACCTGATCGTGGCGACCGGGGACATCTACGAGGACATCCCGCAGGCGCAGGCCGCCGCCCGGGCCGGCGCGGACGTCATCGCGGTGATCCGCTCCACCGGGCAGTCACTGCTGGACTACGTGCCCGAGGGCGCGACCCGGGAGGGTTTCGCCGGCACGTACGCCACGCAGGAGAACTTCCGGCTGATGCGCGCGGCGCTGGACGAGTCGTCGAAGGAGCTGGGCCGCTACGTGCGGCTGACCAACTACGCGTCCGGGCTGTGCATGCCGGAGATGGCGACCCTCGCCGGGTTGGAACGCCTCGACATGATGCTGAACGACTCGATGTACGGAATCCTGTTCCGCGACATCAACCCGATCCGCACCTTCGTCGACCAGCGGTTCTCCCGGCAGGTCCACGCCCGCGCCGGCATCATCATCAACACCGGTGAGGACAACTACCTGACCACCGCCGACGCCGTCGACGAGGCGCACACGGTGACCGTGTCGCAGCTGCTCAACGAGTTCTTCGCCCACGAGGCGGGGCTGGCGGACTGGCAGCTGGGGCTGGGCCACGCGTTCGAGATCAACCCGGAGGTGCCGGAGTCGTTCCGGTTGGAGCTGGCGCACGCGCTGCTGGCCCGCGAGCTGTTCCCGGACGCCCCGCTCAAGTGGATGCCGCCGACCAAGCACATGACCGGCGACGTGTTCCGGGGCAACCTGCTCGACGGGTTCTTCAACCTGGCGGGCGCGCTGACCGGTCAGGGCATCCTGCTGGTCGGGATGATGACCGAGGCCGTGGTGACGCCGTGGCTGTCCGACCGGGACATCGCCCTGCAGAACGTGCGGTACGTGCTGGGCGCCGCCGGTGGACTGCACGAGGACTTCGTGCCCGCGCCGGGCGGGTTCATCCGGCGGCGCGCCAACCAGGTCCTCGGTGAGGCCCTGGACCTGCTGGAGCGCATCGGGGAGCAGACGCTGCTGACCGCGATCGCCGAGGGCACGTTCGGGATCATGAAGCGGCCGGCGGACCGCGGCAAGGGCCTCGCCGGGGTCGCCGCGCACGAGGCCGACTACTGCAACCCGGCCACCGACATCCTGGAGGCGGCGGCGTGAGCAAGCAGATCGTGCGGCCGTACGGGGACACCACCGGCGACGGGATGGTGCAGGTGTCGTTCACCCTGCCGGTGTCACATGACAAGCGGGCCGAGGGCGCGGCGGTGCAGCTGGCCAACCGGATGGGCATCGACCCCGCGATGGTGGTGCACGCCAAGCCGATGGGCGACGGGTTCACCTTCTTCGTCGTCTACGGGCGGGTGAACCACCTGGTCGACCTGGACGCGGTGCAGGTGGTGGAGCGGGACTTCGCGCTGCTGTCGGCCAAGGAGGTCAACACGGTGGTCAAGCAGCGGCTGCGGCGCAAGCTGTCCGTAGTCGGCGCCTGCATCGGCACCGACGCGCACACCGTGGGCATCGACGCGATCCTCAACGTCAAGGGCATCGCGGGGGAGAAGGGCCTGGAGTACTACCGGGAGCTCAAGGTCACCAACCTGGGCGCGCAGGTCAGCGTGCCCGAGCTGGTGGAGGCCGCCCGGGCGGAGAAGGCCGACGCGGTGCTCGTGTCGCAGGTCGTCACCCAACGCGACGCGCACCTGCACAACACCCGGGAGATGTCCGCGGCGTTCCGTGAGGCGATGCCCGCCGGGCGGCGGCCGCTGCTGATCGTCGGCGGCCCCCGGTTCGACGAGACGATGACCGACGAGTTGGGCGTGGACCGGATCTTCGGTCGGGGCACCACGCCCGGCGAGGTGGCCAGCTACCTCGTGCACGCCCTGATCACCCAGCGGAAGGCGACGGCATGACGGACTCCAGGCTCGGGTTGACGGTGACGCACCGGCGGTACGTGCCGTACTCGCACGCCCACTACGCCGGCAACCTCGTCGACGGGGCGTATGCCCTCGGACTGTTCGGCGACGTCGCCACGGAGGTGTGCATTCGGACCGACGGCGACGAGGGCCTGTTCGCCGGGTACGCCGACGTGCGGTTCCTCGCGCCGATCCGCGCCGGTGACGTCGTCGAGGTGACCGCGCAGGTGTCCAGGGTGGGCAGCCGCAGCCGCACCCTGGAGCTGAGCTGCGCGGTGGTGTGCCGGGGCCGACCGGACCGCTCCGAGTCCGCCGCCGAGGTCCTCGACCCGCCGATCGTGGCGGTCACCGCGACCGGCACCGTGGTCGTTCCCGCCGCGCCGTGACCCTGGCGGTCTGCGCGGACGTCGGCTCCACGTACACCAAGGCGGCCGTGGTGGACCTGGCCGCCGGGGTGCTGGTGGGCGCGGCGGCGGCGCCCACCACGGTGGGCAGCGACGTGCTGCACGGCCTGGACGCCGCGGTCGCGGCGGCCACCGCCGGGCTCGGCGCGCGAAACGTCCCGTGGTACGTCTGCTCGTCGGCGGGCGGTGGACTTCGGCTGGCCGTGATCGGCTACGAGCCGCTGGTCACCGCGCAGGCGGGCCGGCGGGTCGGGTTGTCCGCCGGCGCGCACGTGGTGCACGTGGCGGCCGGGCGGCTCGGCGCGGCGGACCTGGCGGCGCTGCGGGCCGCCCGCCCGGACGTGGTGCTGCTGGTCGGCGGCACCGACGGCGGCGACACCGACACGATCACCCACAACGCCACCCGGCTGGCCCGGGCCCGCTGGCGGGTGCCGGTGGTGCTCGCCGGCAACGGCGACGTACGCGCGGACCTGACCGGGCTGCTGGAGTCCGCCGGGGTGCCGGTGACGGCGGCGCAGAACGTGCTGCCCCGCATCGGGGTGCTCGCCCCCGGGTCGGCGCGGGCGGCGATCCGGGCGGTGTTCCTGCGCCACGTCATCGGCGGCAAGCGGCTGTCGCGGGGCACCCGGTTCGCCCGGCTGGTGCGCGCGGCCACCCCCGACGCGGTCCTCACCGGCGTGGAGGTGCTCGCCGACACCATCGGCGGGGACCTCGCCGTGGTCGACGTGGGCGGGGCCACCACCGACGTGTACTCGGTGCTCACCCCCGACGAGCGGGCCACCGGGCCGGGCCGGGAGGTCGCAGGCAGCCTGTGGCGGGCCCGGACCGTGGAGGGGGACCTGGGCATGCGGTGGAGCGCCCCCGGGGTCGTCCGCGCCGCCGCCGACGAGCGGCTCCTGGCCCCGGGTGAACAGGACGACCTGACGGCGGCCGCGGCGCTGCGCGCCGCCGACCCGGCGTTCCTGGCCGCCGACGACGCCGAGCGGGCCGTGGACGCCCGGATCGCCACCCTCGCGGCGACGGTGGCGCTGCGCCGGCACGCCCGCGGCGCCTCCACCGGCGAACGCGCCGGCCGGGACCTGCGCGACGTTCGGCTGATGGTGGGCTCCGGCGGGGTGCTGCGGCACGCGCCGGCGCACACGGCGGGGCAGGTGCTGGCGGCGGTGCTCGGCGACCACGCCGGGGGGTGGGCGCTGCCGCGCGCCGCCCGGCCGGTGGTGGACACCGACTACGTGCTGGCCGCCGGTGGGCTCCTCGCCGAGGAGCACCGGGCGGCCTCGGGGGCGCTGCTGCGCCACCATCTGACCACGCATTGAGACACGCCGACCCGACACGCCGTGGTGCAACACACGACAGGCCGGGGGTGGGTTGACAGGGGGCGGGGTGCAACACGTACCGTCTTTGAGTCCTACCACGGGAAGCGGCTGTTGTTCGCTTCGTCCCTTCGTCCGCTGGCCGAGCGACAGTTTCAGCGTCATCGTCGCGGCGGCCAGGTCCAGCGGGCGGGGGTCGGCGGGGCGGCGCGAACCGGTCGCGGTTACCGGTGTACGGGCAGGGTGAGGTGCACGGCCAGTAGACAACGGCCCGGCGGGGGCAGCCAGTCCGCGTCCGGTCGGTCCGAAGGTCGGCGTGCCTCGTCCTCGCCGCACCGGCCGAGGAGGGCCTGGGAGCATCGGGGCGCGGCGCGAGCCGCGCCCCGATTTCATGTCCGCCGGGTGGTTCGTCCCCGGCGGCCCGATGCGGCCGACACACCCGCCGGCCAGGTAGCCTTCGCCCCGTGATCGAGGAACCGCGGTGACGACCCTGGACCGGGACGAGACGCGCGCCCCGGCGGCGCCGCCCCCGCCGGTCGTCGTCGGCCGCCCGCTGCCGCTGAAGGCCGCCGCGCCGATGGCCGTGGCCGCCGGGCTGGCCCTGCTGGTCGCGTTCCCGCCGTACGGGCTGTGGCCGCTCGCGCCCGTCGGGGTGGCGTTGCTGGCCGCCGCGGCGCACCGGCGCCGGTTGCGCGCCGGCGCCGGCCTGGGCTTCCTCACCGGGGTGGCCCTGTTCGCGCCGCTGCTGGCCTGGACGAACCTGCACACCGGCTACCTGCCGTGGGTGCTGCTGTCGCTGTTGCAGGCCGGCTACCTGGCGCTGCTCGGCGCCGCCACCGCCTGGGTGTCGCCGCTGGCCGACCGCAGCCGGTGGGCGTGGCCGGCGCTGACCGGGCTGCTCTGGGTGGGGCAGGAGGCGCTGCGCGACCGCACCCCCTTCGGGGGGTTCCCGTGGGGGCGCCTCGCGTTCAGCCAGGACTCCTCGCCGCTGCTGCGCCTGGCCGCGCTGGGCGGCGCGCCACTGGTCACCTTCGCGGTGGCCCTCATCGGTGGGCTGCTCGTCACCGCCGCGTGGCGGGGCTTCACCGCGCTCCGGGAGACAGCCCCGGGCGGCACGTCCGCGCGGCGCTGGCAGCCGGTGGCCGTACCGGCCGCCGCCGCCGTGGCGCTGGGCGCGGCGGGTCTGCTGGTGCCGGTCGCGTCCGCCGGATCAGGCGCCCCGGTGACCGTGGCGATCGTGCAGGGCAACGTGCCACGCCTGGGGCTGGACTTCAACGCCCAGCGGCAGGCGGTGCTGAACAACCACGTCGACGCCACCCTGGAGCTGGCGGCACGGGTCGCCGCCGGCACGCAGCGCCAACCCGACCTGGTGGTGTGGCCGGAGAACTCCAGCGACATCGACCCGCTGCGCAACCCCACCGCCGGGGCCCGCATCGCCCAGGCCGCCGACACGATCCGCGCGCCCATCCTGGTCGGCGCGGTGCTGCTCGGCCCCGGCCCCGGCGAGGTCCGCAACGCGGGCATCCTGTGGCGGCCCGACACCGGCGCGGACCTGAGCCAGCTCTACACCAAGCGGCACCCCGTGCCGTTCGCCGAGTACGTGCCGCTGCGCGACGTCGCCCGGATGGTCAGCAAGCAGGTCGACCTGATCCGCAACGACTTCGTTCCCGGCAGCACCCCGGGCGTGGTACGCGCCGGCCCGGCGGTGCTCGGCGACGTGATCTGCTTCGAGGTCGCCTACGACGAGGTGGTCCGCGACACCGTCACCGGCGGCGCGCAACTGCTGGTGGTGCAGACCAACAACGCCACCTTCGACGTGGCCGAGGCCCGCCAGCAGCTGGCCATGGTGCGCCTGCGGGCGGTGGAGCACGGCCGTCCGGCGTTGATGGCCTCCACGGTCGGGGTGTCCGGGTTCGTCTCCCCCGATGGGCGGGTAAGCGACGCCACCGGGTTCAACACCCGGGAGGTCGTGGTGCGGGAGATGCGGCTCGACGACGGGCGCACCCTCGCCACCCGGCTCGGCTGGTGGCCGGAGTTGGCGCTCGCCGGGCTGGCCGCGGCCGCCCTGGTCGGCGCGGCGGTGCTGCGCCGACGGCAACGGGTCCTGGCCGGATAGCAACAGCCGGTACGCCGGCGGGAGCGGAGGCACCGTGATCCAGGCGACCGACACCATCCGACGTCCCGACGAGGTACCCGGCGTGGGCCGGGTGCTGGTGGTGATCCCCACCTACAACGAGGCTGACAACATCGCCGCGATCGTGGCCCGGGTCCGCCGGGCCGCCCCGGCGGTGCAGATCCTGATCGCCGACGACAACAGCCCCGACGGCACCGGCGCCATCGCCGACGCCCTCGCCGACTCCGACGCGCAGGTGCAGGTCCTGCACCGCGAGGGCAAGCAGGGCCTCGGGGCGGCGTACCTGGCCGGGTTCGACTGGGCGCGCGAGCGCGGCTACCAGGCGGTGGTCGAGATGGACGCCGACGGCTCGCACGCCCCGGAGGACCTGCCGGCGCTGCTGCGGGCCGCCCTCGACGCGGACGTGGTGATCGGGTCGCGGTGGACCAACGGCGCGCGGGTGGTGAACTGGCCGCTGCGGCGGCTGCTGCTGTCGCGCTTCGGCAACCTGTACGCGCGCCTCGCGCTGGGCATGCCGGTCTCCGACGCCACCGGCGGCTACCGGGTGTACCGGGTCAGCGCGCTGGACGCCATCGACCTCGCGTCGGTGTGCTCACAGGGCTACTCGTTCCAGGTGGAGCTGTCCCGGCTCGCGCACCAGGCCGGGGTGCGGATCGTGGAGGTGCCGATCACCTTCGCCGAACGGGAGCGCGGGGACAGCAAGATGAGCCCGCGGATCGTTGCCGAGGCGCTGTGGCGGATCACCACCTGGGGGGTGCAGGACCGCCGGCAGGCAGTGCGCCGGGGCCTGCACGGCACCCCCACCGGTCAGGTGCGGTGGCCGTGAGCGCGGCCGTGTCATGCTGGATGGGCGGGACACGTTTCCGGTGTCGCGGGATGGCGATGAGGTGAGATGCGCCGAGGACTGAGGTTCGTACCGTTGGCCCTGTTGCTGGCGGTGGTGGTGGAGCTTGCGGCGTTCGTCCTGGTGGGGCGGGCGCTCGGGTTCGGTGCGGCGGTGCTGCTGGTGTTCGCGGCCTCGCTGCTCGGGCTGGCGCTGCTGCGCCGCGAGGGGATGCGCGCCTGGCGTGGCTTCCGCTCCGCCGCCTCGTCCGGGCAGCCACCGGGGCGGCAGGTGACCGACGGGCTCGTCGGGTTGGGCGGCGCGCTGCTGCTGGCGGTGCCCGGTCTGGTCAGCGGGCTGGTGGGGTTGCTGCTGCTCGTGCCGCCGGTGCGGCGACTGGCCCGATCCGGGGTGCAACGCACCGCCGAGCGACGGGTGTCGTCGATGGTCGCCGGTGACCTGTTCGGGCCGCGTACGGTGCGCGTGCGCCAGGGTGCGCCGCAACCGACACCGCGTCCGCAGACGGAGCAGCCGGTGGTGGTCGACGGCGGCCGGGCCATCGAGGGCGAGATCATCGAGCCCGGCCGCAACTGACCGCGCACGACAAACGACGGCGCCCCCGGGATTTTCCCGGGGGCGCCGTGTCGTGCGGGTTGCGGCTCAGGCGCGGCCGCGGCGGGTCCGAACCTCCTGGAGCCGTTCGGCGAGGATGTCCTCGAGCTCGGCGATCGAGCGCCGCTCCAGCAGCATGTCCCAGTGGGTACGCGGCGGCTTGGCCTTCTTCTGCTCCGGCTCGCTGCCGTCGACGAGTCGAGCGACGCTGCCGTCGAACTTGCACTCCCAGGTCGTCGGGACCTCGGCGTCGACGGCGAACGGCACCTCGAACTGGTGGCCCTTGGCGCAGAGGTACTCGCGGGTCTGGCGCGGCGCGAGCTCCGTGTTGCGGTCGGATTCATAGCTGACCGCGCCCAGGCGGCTTCCGCGCAGCATACGCTCGCCCATGATCGACTTCCCCTCGTTCGTGGTGCTGGTCTTCTGGGTGTAACGGTGGGTTCCCGTCGAGCCATTCCCGCCCGAGGGCGTGAGGCGTCCACGGGTGGGCCGGGACCAAGGGTAGCCGGCCGGGACGGTCACCCGGCCAGGTGATCCCCGGCCGGGTCGGAACGGTGGAGTGTTTCGGCCGCCACCGGGGATGTTAACCGCCCGAGTGCTGCGGAGGTTGCGATGGCCCATGACGTCCCGGTCGAGCGTCGCGCCCCCACCGGGCGGACGTTCTTCGGTCATCCCCGGGCACTGGCCACCCTCTTCCTCACCGAAATGTGGGAGCGGTTCAGCTTCTACGGCATGCGGGCGATCCTCGTGCTGTACCTCACGGCCGAGGCCGCCGACGACGGGCTGGGCCTGAGCGAGTCCGGCGCCAACGCCGTCTACGGCACGTACAACGCGATGGTGTACCTGATGGCGCTGCCCGGCGGCTGGGTGGCGGACCGCCTGATCGGTGCCCGGCGCAGCGTGCTGTGGGGCGGGGTGGTGATCGCCGCCGGGCACTACGTGATGGCGGTGCCCACGCGGTGGAGCGTCTTCGCCGGGATGACCCTCATCGTCCTGGGCACCGGCCTGCTGAAACCCAACATCTCCACCATGGTCGGCGCCCTGTACGACCGGGATTCGCCGCGCCGCGACGCCGGCTTCTCGATCTTCTACATGGGCATCAACCTGGGCGCGTTCATCGCCCCACTGATCACCGGCCTGCTCGGCGAGAAGATCAACTGGCATCTGGGGTTCGCCGTCGCCGCGATCGGGATGACCTTCGGCGTGATCCAGTACGTGCTGGGCCGGCGCAACCTGGGCGACGCCGGGGACCGCCCCGCCGACCCGCTGCTCGGCGCCGACCGCCGCCGGGCGCTCACCCGCGCCGGCGTGCTGGTCGCGGTGCTCCTCGTGCTCGTCGCAGTACTCGCGCTGGCCGGGCTGTTCACCGTCAACACGGTCGTGAACGGGCTCACCGCCGTCACCGTGCTGGTCACCATCGGCTACTTCACCCGGATCATGACCGACCGGGAACTCAGCGCGACCGAACGCAGCCGGATGAAGGCGTACCTGTGGCTGTTCGTGTTCGCCGCCGCGTTCTGGCTGATCTACGACCAGGCCGGGTCGGTGCTGAACCTCTTCGCGGCCGAGCGCACCGACCGGGACGTGGCCGGCTTCACCTTCCCGGCGTCCTGGCTCCAGTCGGTCAACCCCATCCTGGTCATCATCGGCGCACCGCTGTTCGCGCTGCTCTGGCTGCGGGTGGGCAACCGGGTGTCCACGCCGGTGAAGTTCGCCGTCGGCCTGGTGCTCAACGGCCTGTCGTTCGTGCTGATGGCCGCCGCCGCGCAGGCCGCCGTCGGCGGTGACCTGGTGTCCCCGTGGTGGCTGGTGGCGGTCTTCGCCATCCAGGTCGCCGGTGAGCTGTCGCTGAGCCCGGTCGGCCTGTCCGCCACCACCAAGCTGGCGCCGGTGAAGTACGCCAGTCAGATGCTGGGGCTGTGGTTCCTCGCCACGGCCGTCGGCGACGCGATCGGCGGGCAGGTGGCGCGGCTCGCCGACACCTGGTCCGAGTCGACCTACTTCCTCACCTTCGGCCTGGCGTCGGTGGCGTTCGGCCTGGCCGCGGTGATGTTCGCCCGGCAGATCCGCGCCCTGATGGCCGGCATCCACTGACCGCCGCGTCAGCGGGTGGCGTCGTCGGGCGTGCCGGCGCCGAGCCGCGCCAACGCCAGGGCCAGGTCGCTGACCTGGTCGCCGAGCTGCGCCACCCGCCGCTGGGCCAGGTCACGGTCGGTCTCGGCGGCCTCCAGCCGTACCGTCAGGGCGGTGAGCCGGCCCTCGGCGGTGGCCGCGGCCTGCCGGGTGGCGGCCAGTTCGGCGGCGAGCGTGTCGCGCTGGGCGGCGGTGGCGGTCAGCTCCGCGCGTAGCCGCGCGGCCAGCTCGGCGGCCTCCTGCCGGGCGTTGTCGGCCTCGCGCGCGTCGGCCTGCGCGCGGTCGCGGGCCCGGTCGGCCTGCTCCCGGGCGCGGGCCGCGTCGGCGGCCTCCGTGCGGGTGCGGGCGGCGTCCGCGCGGGCCTGGTCGATCTGGCGCCGTACGTCCTGCACCTCGGCCTGCCACCGCCCGGCCCGCTCGGTCGCCTCGGCGGCGGCCCGGGTGGCCCGTTCGGCGTCCGCGCGCAGCGCGTCGCGCTCGACGGTCAGGTCGGCCACCCGCTGCCGCTCAGTGTCGCGGTCAGCGCGCAGGTCGCGCAGTTCGTGGCGGGCCTGATCGCGGTCCCGCTCGGCCTGGGCCCGCAGGGCCTCGGCGGCGCTGGCGTCGTGCCGGGCCTCGTCGCGGGCCGCCTCGGCGCGCTGGGCGCGCTCGTCGGCCGCGGTGGCCTGCTGAGCGGCCCGCTCGGCGCGCTGGCGGGCCCCCTCGGCGGCGGCCACCGCCTCGCGGGCCTGCTCGCGGGAGCGCGCCGCGTCGGCCACCGCGTCCTCGGCGTCACCGCGGGCCTCGTCGCGTTCGGTCTGCGCGGCCGCGATCTCGGTGGCGGCCTCGGCGCGGGCCTGGGCGAGCTGCCGCTGCACACCCACCGGGGACAGCTCGGCGTGCAGCGCCTCGGTCAACGTCTCGACGACCTGGTCGAGGCGGTCCACCGCCTCCCACGTGCGGGCCACCTGACCCGGCAGGCCGGGGGCGTTGCGGTGGCGCATCCGGCTGTTGCGGGAGGCGCGCTGGCAGGCGCCGTCGTTGTCCCGGCAGTAGCGGAACGGCCGGCCCGCGCCGACACGTTGCGGCACCGGCCGTCCACAGTGGGCACACGGACGGGTCTCGGCGGGGGCGGGCTGGGCGTCCATCGAGCGCGAAGTCTAGTGCCGGACGCCGGGCCGCGTCGCCGCGCCGTCAGCTGGCCGCGCGGGCGGTCGCGTCCAGGGTGTAGCGGCGTTGCAGCAGCAACGCCGCGAGCATCGCCACCGCGGGCAGTAGCCCGAAGCCCCAGCGGACCGCCGCGAGCGCCGCGTCCGGCTGGACCGGCGTGTCACCGGCCGTCGAGGCCACGAACCCGCCGACGGTCAGGCACAGGGCGTACGCGTACGGGCCCAGGGCCGCGCCGGTGGCCTCGGTGGCCGTCCACACCCCGGTGTAGGTGCCCGCGCCGGTCGTGCCGGCCGCGCGGATCACGTCGGGCAGCATCGAGAACGGCAGCAGCTGCATGCCGGCGAACGCCACCCCGAGCACCGCCACCGCCCCGATCAGCACCGGCAGGCCGGCCGGTCGGCCCACCGCCAGCACCAGCGAGCCGACCGCGAACGCGCCCTGCGCGCCGAGCAGCGCCCGCTGCTTGCCGATGCGCTGGGCCAGCACCAGCCAGGCCGGAGTGACCAGCAGCGCCGGCGCGACGAACGCCGCCACCAGCACCGTGGTCAGGCCGGGTGCGCGCAGCTCGTACTCGGCGTAGTAGGGCACCCCGGCCAGCACCAGATGGGTGGTGGTGGACATGGCCAGGTAGGCGGCGACCAGCCAGCGGAACTGCGCATCGCGCAGCGCGGTGCGCAGCGCCCGCCACCCGCCGTGCCCGGCGGGACCGGTGGCCGCCGCCGAGCCGCGCAGCCGGGCGATGCCGGCGACGCCCACCAGCATGGCGGCCAGCATCCCCACGGCCAGGACCACGCCCATCCGCTGGTAGCCGGCGCGGGTCGCGTCGTCGCCGCCGGTGAGCAGCGGGGCCAGCAGCCCGGAGACGAGGATGCCCAAGGTCAGCACGACCATCCGGAACGCCATCAGCCGGGTGCGTTCGTGATACCCGATCCGCAGATCGGCCGGGGTGGCCAGGTAGGGGACCTGGTAGGTGGCGAAGAGCAGGTTGCCGGCGACGAAGAACACCGCCACCCACGCGGCGGCCGGTGCGCCCGTCAGCCCGCCCGGCACCGCGAAAAGCGCGGCGAACGCGAGCGGCAGGGCGCAGCCGAGCAGCAGCAGCCGTCGCCGGTCGCCCCTGCGGGTCTGCTCGACGTCGGCGCGGTGCCCGACCCACGGGTGCAGCAGCACGTCGGCGACCTTCGGCAGCAGCAGCGCGAGGCCGGCCAGCCACGGCGCGACGGCCAGCACGTCGGTGAGGAAGTAGAGCAGCAGCAGGCCGGGCACGGTCACCCAGACACCCATGCCGAGCGAGCCGGCGGCGAAGCCGGCCAGCGGGCCTCGGGGCAGCATCGCTTCCGTGGCGGCAGCGGGCCGCCGGTCGAGCCCGGTCATCGCCGCATCCTCTCCGCAATCCAACGGTTGCTGGATTCTAGGGGCAGAATGGCGGCCATGACCATGCCCCGACGCCGTCCGGGTCGGCCCCGCCGCGACGAGAGCCGGCCGACCCGCGAGGTGGTGCTCACCGCGGCCACCGCGCTGTTCGCCGAGCGCGGCTTCGACGCCGTCGGGCTGCGGGAGGTCGCCGCCGCCGCCGGCGTCGACGTCGCCACGGTCGCCCACCACACGGGTACGAAGACCGCGCTCTACGACGCCTGCTTCGCCCGGGTCTTCGCCGCCGAGCGGGACGTGCTGACCGAGGCCGCCGCGCAGGCCCGCTCGGCTCTCGACGCGGGGCCGGACGCGGCGCGACGCGCCCTGCACGACCTGGTCGACGTGTTCGTCGACTTCCTGGAGGACCGCCCGGAGACCACCGCGCTGTGGCTGCGTCGCTGGCTGGAACCGCAGCGGCACGCCGAGCTCGACCAGCGCTACGCCGAGCCGCTGTACCGGTTGGTGGCGGAGCTGCTCACCGCCGCGGCGGCGACCGGCGCGCTGGTCGAACCGACCCCGCACATCACCGTACGGAGCCTGGTCTGGGCCGCGCACGGGCACGTGGTGGCGCTGGCCGCGGGTGCGCCGGGCGCCCGGGAGCGGCGCGAGTTCCGAGTGTTCGTGCACCGCCTCCTGCACGGCCTGTACGGACCGCCGGGCCCTTGACGGGCCGGCTGCTCACGACAATTATCCATCAGACGTTGGATTAAGTGGGGGCAGCGATGGGCGTACCACCCAGGGCGGCGGTGATCGGCGCCGGCGCGGCCGGGCTCGCCGCGGTCAAGGCACTGCTCGACGCCGGCGTGCCGACGGTCTGCTTCGAGGCCACCGACCAGGTCGGCGGCCTCTGGGTGTACGGGGCGCCGGACTCGCCCGCGTACCGGACGCTGCACCTGAACACCAGCCGCGGCCGCACCCAGTTCGCCGACCACCCGATGCCCACCGACTGGCCCGACTACCCCGACCACCGACGGATCGCCGGCTACCTCGCCGACTACGCCGACCGTTTCGGGCTACGGGACACCATCCGCCTGCGCCACACCGTCGAGCAGGTCACCCAGGATCCCGCCGGCACCTGGACCGTCCGAGCGAACGGACCGGACGGGCCGGTCGAGGTCACCGTCGAGGCCGTGGTCGTCGCCAACGGCCACAACCGGGCGCCCCGGCTGCCTGACCCGCCGTACCCCGGCACCTGCACCGCCGAGCAGCTGCACAGCCACGACTACCGGGGCCCGGAACAGCTGGCCGGCAAGCGGGTCCTGGTCGTCGGGGGCGGCAACTCCGCGATGGACATCGCGGTGGACGCCTCCTACGCGTCCACCCGCACCCTGCTGTCGCTGCGCCGGGGCGTCTGGGTGGTGCCGAAGTACCTGCTGGGCCGCCCCTCGGACACCCTCAACGGGGCGCTGGCCCGCCGGCTGCCGTGGCGACTGCGCCAACGCATCAGCCAGGCGATGCTCAGCACCACCGTCGGCGGTCCCGCCCGCTACGGGCTGCCCGCGCCGACCCACGGCTTCCTGCAGGACCACCCGACGCTCTCCGACGGGCTGCTGTCCCGGCTGACCCATGGCGACATCGAGGCCCGACCCGGCGTCGCCGCCCTGCACGGCGACCGGGTCGAGTTCACCGACGGCCGCGCCGACAGCGTCGATCTGGTCATCTGGTGCACCGGCTACCGGGTGGAGATCCCGTTCCTCGACCCGGCGTTGCTCAGCGGGGGCGCGGACACCCTGCCGCTGTACCGGCACGTGTTTCACCCCGACGCTCCCGGCCTGACCTTCGTGGGGCTGATGCAGTCCACCGGGTCGGCGTTCCCGCTGGTGGAGGCGCAGGCCAAGCTGATCGCGGCGCAGCTCGCCGGCCGGTACGCGCTACCGGACCCCGACCGGCAGCGGGCCGTCTGCCGGGCCGAGCTGCGGGCCGCGACCGCCCGCTGGGGCCAGCGCCGCCCGGCGATGCGGGTCGACTTCGACGCCTACCTGGCCGAGCTGACCCGGGAGCTGACCGCCGGCGCCCGCCGCCGCCCCCGCGCGGGCACGCCGGTCGGAGCGGGGCAGTGAGGGGCCGGACGGTGAGCGGGCTGACCGGCCGCCGGGTGCTGGTGACCGGGGCGAGCGGCACCTTCGGCCGTCACCTCGGCGCCGCGCTGACCGCCGCCGGCGCCCGGGTGGTGGGGCTCGACCTGCACGCGCGGCCCGACGAAGAGCTGCCGGTGCTCGGCTGCGACCTGACCGACCCGGCCGCCGTGCCGCCGGCGGTGCAGGCCGCCGTCGACCGGCTCGGCGGCCTCGACCTGCTGATCAACAACGCCGGAGTCGGTGGCCCCGCCCCGGCCGAGCTGCCGCCGGACGAGGTGGTCCGCCGGCAGCTCGAGGTCAACCTGCTGGCGGCCTGGCGGACCACCGCCGCGGCGCTGCCCGCACTGCTCGCCGCGCGCGGACGGGTGATCTTCGTGTCGAGCAGGATGGCGGTGCTGCCGCTGCCGCTCGCCGCCGCGTACGGGGTCAGCAAACGGGCACTGGTCGCCTACGCCGACGCGCTGCGCCATGAGGTGGGCACCCACGTCGGGGTGAGCGTCGTCTACCCGAGCATGGTGGCCTCACCGATCCACGACAGCACCGCCGAGGCTGGCCTGTCCCTGCGGGGCGTGTCCCGTCCGGAGCCCGTCGAGGGCGTCGTCGCGGCGATCCTGCGCGCCGCCACCGCCCGACGGGCACCCCGGGACGTGGCCACCACCACGCGCGGGCGGCTGGAGATGGCCGTCGGCCGGCACGCGCCCGCGCTGGCCGACCGGCTGGTGCGTCGTACCCTCACCGCCCGGCTCGCCGCCGGCGACCTGGACGCCGCGCCGCTGGCCGCCGGGATGGTCCGCCGCCACCGGGGACAGTGAGCGTCGGATCAGGGTGTGGCGATCGCGGCGCGGGAGCGGTCGGTGGCGATCCGGACGGCCAGCGCGGCCAGCGCCGTGCCGGTCACCCACTGCTGCACCCGCAGCCAGACCGGCCGGCGGGCGAAGAATCCGGCCAGCGCGCCGGCGCTGAGCACGATCAGCGCGTTCACGCTCAGCGCGACGGCGATCTGGGTCAGGCCGAGCAGCAGGCTCTGCGCCGCCACGTCCCCCCGACCCGGATCGACGAACTGCGGCAGCAGCGAGACGTAGAGGATGGCGATCTTCGGGTTCAGCAGGTTGGTGACCAGACCCATGGTGAACAGCCGTCGCGCCCGGTCCGGCGGCAGCGGCGCGGGCGTGAACGGGGAGAGTGCCCACCCGGGCGCAGCGTCCGCCAGGCCAGCCAGAGCAGGTAACCGGCGCCGGCCAGCTTCACCACCGCGTACAGCGTCGGCACCAGGACGAAGACGGCGGCCAGGCCGGCGACCGCCGCGGCCAGGTAGACGCCGAACCCGGCGGCCACCCCGAGCAGCGAGACCATCCCGGCCCGGCGGCCCTGCGCCACCGAGCGGGAGACCAGGTAGACCATGTTCGGGCCGGGCGTGAGCACCAGCCCCAACGCCACCAGCGCGATACCCAGCAGCGCACCCGCACCCACCATGACGAACCCCCCCGTTCACTCCGACACCCGCACCGACCGTAGGCCGGGCGGCCATACCGGCCCAGGGCCACCTGCCAGGCCGTGGCCTGCTGCTGCGGAACCGGACGTCCCGACGGAAACCACCCCCCGCCGGGCGGCGACGGGAATGGCAGCCGGCCCGGGCGCGCTGACCCGTTGCGGTGCGCACCGCCGGCCGGAGGCGGCGCGTTACGGTGGCCAGGGAGGTGCCGCAGGGTGACCGAAGCGTGGGAAGCGGCCGTGGAGTCGCAGATCCGGAGCGCCGCACAACGCGGCGAGTTCGACAACCTGCCCGGCATGGGCAAGCCGATCCCCGGCCGCTGCGCGCCCTACGACGAATCGTGGTGGATCAAGAGCTTCCTGGAGCGCGAGGCGCTCCCCAGCGACCTGCTGCTGCCCACTCCGCTGCAACTGCGCCGGCGCATCGAGCAGGTTCCCGCCGAGGTCCGCGACCTGCCCACCGAACAGTCCGTGCGGGACTTCGTGGGTCAGCTGAACGCCCAGATCGTGACCTGGCTGCGTAACCCCGAGGGCCCCCGGGTGGTGGTGCGGCCGGTGAACGCCGACGAGGTTGTCCGCCGCTGGCGCGCGGAGCGCGCCTCCGCCGGATCCCGGACGTCCACCGACTCGCTGGCGCCCACCGGCGGGCCGGCGCCCGCCGTCGCACCGGTACGCCGGTCCTGGTGGGCGTGGCTGCCGTGGCGCCGCCGCCAGGCGACCTGATCCGCCCGGCGGCGGCGGTGAGCTGACCGGCCCCGGTCACTCGTTGTGCAGCACCTCCGCGATCGTCAGCCGCGCCGCCGACCGGGCCGGCAGGAGCGCGCCGAGGACGGTGATCGCGAGACCGGCGACGGCCAGCAACACGAGGCCGCCGGGCTGCCACACCTGAAGCATCGCCTTCGCGAGGCTCAGGTTCGCCGCATCCGCCGTGACGGGCACCACGACGCGGTGGGCGAGCACTCCCAGCGGTACGCCGAGCAGCCCGCCGACCACCCCCAGCGCCGCCATCGACGTCACCATCATCACGACCACCTGCCGGGGCGTCATCCCGATCGACTTGAGCATGCCCAGGTCCCGACGGCGGTCACGGGTGTTGAGCACCACGGTGTTGAAGACGCCGAGCGCCGCGACGAGCCCGAGCAGCAGCGTGAGCACCGTGGACAGCGCCACGACTGCCGTGGTGTACGAGTTCGAGCCGCTGTTGTCCCACGCGTCGAGCCCGGGATCGGCGGTGCGGATCGCGGCGAGGTACTGCCCGGTGTCGGTGCCCGGCGCCACGGCCAGCGCGTAGTACATCTCGTGCGGGAGGATCCGGTAGTCCGGCGCGAGGCGCTCGAACGTGTCCCAGCCGGCGACCAGCCTCGGCCAGCCGGGCGCGGTGGACATGATCTCACCGACGACGGTCACGGACCGCTGCCTGGCGCCGAATCGGATGGTGGCCCGATCACCGACGGACAGGCCGTGGTCGTGCAGGACGGTCGAGGGCGCGACGATCTCGTCCGGGCCGCGCAGCCAGCGCCCGGCGACGATCTGGTCCTGGAAGCCCATGGCCGGCACATCGCCCCGGACGAAGTAGACGGTGGCCGGCTCACGGTCCCCGACGATCGACACCTCCAGGTCCAGTCCGCCGGCCACCCGCGTCGTGCCCGGCACCGAGCGCAGCAGCTGCTCCACGTCCGGCACCGACCGCTGCGTCACCGGCTGATCCCCGTCCGGGCGCAACGGCCGTACCGCGATGGGGGTGTCGTTCAGATCGGTGAGATCGGAGTAGCGGCGCGCCGTCTCCGACATGCCTGTCGCGAACGTCACGGTGACCACACCGAGCACGACCGCCGCCATCGTCAGCGCCGTCCGGGCCGGGCGCGCGAACGGCAGGCCGAGGCCGAGGCTGACGGCGCGGGGCAGCCGGGTGCCGCCGAGCGCCCGCTGCACCCGCAGCGCGCGGCCGGGCCGCGGTGCGCTGCCCGCGCTGATCGCCTCCGCCGCCGACAGCCGGTACGCGCGCAGCGCCGGCACGAGCGCGGCCAGCAGGACGACCGCCGGTGCTCCCACCAGCGCGGCGACGTCGATCCACGGCGCGACGCCGACCTCGGCGCCGAAACCCAGCCCCAGGAACGCGGACCGCAGCAGCGGGCGGGCACCCAGATCGCCCAGCACCGTGCCGAGGACGCAGCCGACGACGGCCGGCACGGACACCATCGCGAGGTACACCGCCACGACCTGCCGTGGCGTGAACCCCATCGCCTTGAGAACGCCGATGTGCCGGTAGCCGGAGACCACCGCACCGCTGACGACGTTGCCGACGATGAGGACCGCCACGATCAGCCCCAGGACGCCGAAGGCGACGAGGAACGGCACGTACGCGCCAGGCCCGGCGGCGATGGCCTCCTTGACCACGAGGTGCGACTGGGCGGCGATCAGCGCGTCCGGCGGCAGCCCGGCCCGCAGCGCGGCGACGTGGCCGTCGACCTCGGTCGTGGTGCGGGCGTCGGCGAAGCGGTACAACATCTGGGTCGTCGTCGGGCGCAGCGCGGCGATCCGGTCCGGCGCCACCCAGGCGTCGGCGGTCCGGCTGATGCTGTAGGCCCGGCCAACCACGGTGAACGTCGTGCCGTCGGCCAGGGTGACCCGTTCGTCCTCGGGCCGGAACTGTGCCCGGTAGCCGGCGGCCGGCGGCGCCTCGTTCAGCACGATCTCACCCGGCCCGGTGGCCCAGCGCCCGTGCCAGACGTCCACGGTGTCGACCGGACCGCCCGGGTCGGCGCGTCCGACGACGGTGAGGGGGCGGCCCTGCAGGCGAGGTACGTTCCCGTCGCGGGACGTGTCGACGGTGGCCTGCCGGAACGGGCCGGCGACCGCCGTGACGTCCGGCCGGTGCTCGGCGAGCTGCGCGTGGGTGACAGCCGCCGCGTCGTACGTCGCGACGACGTGCGCGCCCCGGCGCTCCGCGAACGCCCGGTCGAACGGCGCCGACGAGGCGTCCAGCAGCGCCAGGGCGACCACGATGGACGCGGTGGAGAGCAGCACGACGAGGCCGATCACGAACGTCTGCAGCCGGCGGCGGCGTACCGCCGCGCGGGACGCCCGCCACACCGCGCTCATGCCTTCTCCAGGGTGCGCTCGCGGGCGATCCGACCGTCGGCGAGTTCCACCACGCGGCTCGCGCACCGGGTGGCGAGCCGCTCGTCGTGCGTGACGATCAGCAGCGTCTGCCCGATCTGGTTGAGGTCCAGCAGCAGGTCCATCACCTGCTCGCCGGCCCGACTGTCCAGCGCGCCGGTCGGCTCGTCGGCCAGCAGGAGCGCCGGCCGGTTCATCAGGGCCCGGGCGACCGCGACCCGCTGCCGCTCGCCGCCGCTCAGCGCTGCCGGGTACACGTTGCGCCGGTCGGCGATGCCCAACTCGTCGAGCAGTTCCAGGGCCCGCTCGCGCGCCGGTCCCGCCTTGCTGCCGGTCAGTTGGGCGGCGAGGGCGACGTTGTCCAGCGCCGGCAGGTCGTCGAGCAGGTTGAAGAACTGAAAAATCATGCCGATCCGGTGCCGGCGGAACAGCGCCAAGCCCGTCTCGTTCTTGCTTCCCAGGTCCTCGCCCTGGACGACGACCGTGCCGGTGGTGGGCCGGTCCAGCCCGGCGATCATGTTGAGCAGCGTCGACTTCCCGCAGCCGGACGGGCCCATCACGGCGACCGCCTCACCGGCCCGGACCGACAGCGACACGCCGTCGAGGGCGGTGGTGTCGCCGTACTCCTTGCGGACTCCGTCGAGCTGTACGACGGTCGCGTCTTTCGTCATGACAGGAAGCTACGGTCGGCGGCACCGGCCGGGCATCCCTCCCGGGATGCAACCCGCCGGGGTCGTCATCCGCGGGATGTACGGCGCTGGACATGGAGGATGATGCGGCACGCCACGGTGGTCTGCGAGGGTAACGGGGTGCGCACATCCGGGACGACGTGGCTGGCTGTCGCCCTCGTGCTGGTCTGCGCGGGCGCGGGATGGCTGTGGTTCGCGTTGGTTCGCGCGCGGCGGCTGCACCGGCGCGCTGTCGAGCGTCAGGGCTGGCTCCTGGAACGGGACCGGGAGGGGGTCGCCCGCGCCGCCGTCGACGTCGAACGCGCCCGGATCGCTCGCGAGCTGCACGACATCGTCAGCCACAACGTCAGCATCATGGTGGTGCAGACGGCCGCGGCGCGCGAGATCCTCACGACCATGCCGGGAGAGGCAGCCGCGGCCCTCGAAGCGGTCGAGGGCGCCGGGCGGGGTGCGATGACCGAGCTGCGACACCTGCTCGGCCTGCTCGCGCCGTCGGCCGACGGTCGGGAAGGCGCCGACGGTCCGGACGGTCGGGTGGGCGGTGGCACGCGGCTGGAGCCACAACCGAGCCTCAGCCGGCTCGGCGTGCTCGTCGATCGGATCGCGTTCGCCGGGCTGCCGGTGGAGGTGCGGATCTCCGGCGAGCCGCGTCCCCTGTTGCCGGGCATCGACGTGACCGCGTACCGGATCGTGCAGGAGGCGCTCACCAACGCGCTCAAGCACGGTGACGGCGGCAGGGCCGAGGTGACGATCCGGTACGCCGACCGTTCCCTGCGGGTCGAGGTGCTCAACGTCGGTCCGAGCGTCCTGGCCGGCACCGTGCCACGGGAGCGGCGTGGCGGTGACGGCGCCGGGCGCGGCCTGCTCGGGCTCCGGGAGCGGGTCGCGGTCTACGGTGGCGACCTCGACGCGCGCCGGCGCCTCGGCGGCGGCTACCGGGTCCGCGCGCGCATCCCGCTGGACCAGCCGTGACAGCACCCGAGACCACCGCCGCGCCCCGTGTCCTCATCGCCGACGACCAGGAGCTGATCCGCACCGGCTTCCGGCTGATCCTGACCGCGCGTGGCATCGACGTGGTCGGCGAGGCGTCCGACGGCGCCGAGGCGGTGGCCGCCGAACGCCGGCTGCGGCCCGACGTCGTGCTCATGGACATCCGGATGCCGGTCATGGACGGGTTGGAGGCCACCCGCCACATCCTGGCGCGGAGCCCGCATTGCCGGGTGCTCATGCTGACGACGTTCGACCTCGACCGGTACGTGTACACGGCACTCTCCCTCGGCGCGAGCGGCTTCCTGCTCAAGGACGTCACGGCCGAGCATCTCGCCAACGCTGTCCGGCTCGTCGACACCGGCGACGCGCTGCTCGCCCCATCTATCACGCGGCGGCTCGTGGAGCGTTTCGCCGCCGCCGAGCGGCGCCCGACCGAAGAGCCGGGACGCCGCCGCGAACTCGACGCGCTGACGCCCCGCGAACGTGAGGTGCTCACCCTGCTCGGCCGGGGCCTGTCCAACACCGAGCTGGCGCGGGTCCTGACCCTGAGCGAGGCGACGGTGAAAACGCACGTCGCCCGCATCTTCGCCAAGCTGTCGCTGCGCGACCGGGCGCAGGCGGTGGTCGTGGCCTACGAGGCGGGCCTGGTCACCCCCGGCGGGACATAGGCGTGCAGGCAGAATGTGCCCATGTCGATCGAGCTGCGAGCGGTGGCCACCCCGTCGGCACCGGGCCTGGTCCTGCGGCCCTGGCGTGACGACGACCTGGAAGCGCTGCTGGAGGCGTACCGGGATCCGGTGCTGCACCGGTGGACGCAACACCCGTTGACCACCCCGGACGAGGGGCGTCAGTGGCTGGAGAAGGTACGGCAGGACTGGGACGACGGCCGGCGGTTCACCTTCGCCGTGCTGGAGGACGCCGCGGACGGTCCACTGCTCGTGGCGTGCGTGGTGCTCAAGCGGGTCGCGCCCGGGCGCCCGGCGGCCGAGGTCGGGTACTGGACGGCGGCGTGGGCGCGCGGTCGGGGCGTCGCCCCGCGCGCGGTCACCGCGCTCAGCCGCTGGGCGTTCGCGCAGTTCACCGGGCTGGAGCGCCTCGACCTGCTGCACCAGGTGGACAACCCGGCCTCCTGTCGGGTGGCGGAGAAGAGCGGGTACGTCTTCCAGGAGGTGCTGCCCGCGTACCCGCCGTTCCCGCGCGACGGCCACCGGCACGCGCTCACCGCCCCCTCGATCGGCTGAGGGCCGGTCAGTCCAGCGCGGCGCGCCAGGTCCACGAGGTGCGCCGTGCCCGGCCGGGCAGCTCACCGCGCCCGGTCAGCCACAGCAGCACCTCGGGCGCCGCGCCGGGCGGGGCGTCCGGGAACAGTCGTCGCAGCACCCGTGCGCTCAGCCGGTGCGGCGGCTGCCACGGCACGCCGAGGCCGAGGGTGATGTCGTGGGTGTGCAGCAGGGTCTCCGCCACCCCCATCGCGGCGAAGCCGGCCGGGTCGCACGGGCCGAAGTGCCAGGCCCGGGTCTCCGGCGGCGCCGTGTCGACCGCGGCGGCGAGCAGCCCGGCGCACGCCCGGACCACCGTGAGGACCTGCGCCGGCGTCGCGGTGGGGGAGACCCGCAGGTCGTACGGCAGGTAGGCGTCGTCCGGTCGGCCGGTGACCTGACCGGCGTATGCGAGCAGGTCGTGCGCGACGTGCGCGGCGGTGGTCCAGCAGCTCCAGCGCAACGTGCCGGCGGGCACCGCCCAGTCGTGGTCCCGGTGCGGGTCCAGGACCCGGGTCATCTCCTCGCCCGCGTCGCGCACGTCGGCGCCATCCATTGCTGGCATCCGTCGACCCTCGCAGTGCCCGCCGGCCTCCGCAACGCGATTCGACGCGAGGCCGTCCGTTCGCTTCGGGGCCGGCCGCCGCCAGTGCGTCCGGCCCCGGGCGAGCGGCTCAGGTGCGTGCGGGTGACCATCCGTCGGTGACGAGCCGGGAGGCATCGGCGCCCTCGCCGCGGAAGAGCACGCCGTACCGGTCCGTCGCGGCGATCCGGTCGACGTAGACGCCACGCCCCTGGCCCGAGCCGTCGGTGCTGCTGCTCCACCTCAGGTGCGTGGCCTGGTCGGGCAGCTCCACGGAGACCTGCCACCACACCCGGCCTCCGTAGCCGGTGACCGTGCCGTCGGCGCTCCACCGCCGGCCGGCCTCGCGCAGCTGCATGGTCGCCGGCGCCCAGGTCTGCCCACCGTCGGTGGAGACCTCGAATCGTGCGCTGTCGTAGCGGGGTTCGGTGTCGTACCAGAGCAGAAAACTCGCCGTGGCGCCCCGCGCGGGCCGGCGCAGCGGCGCCGTGAGCGTGCTCGTCGCGGAGTCACGTGGATCGGCTCGCCAGGCGCTGGCCGAGCGCGGCCGCACCGGCATCGCTTCGGCGAGGTCCCGCGCCACGGCGCGTCGGGCCACGTTGTTGCTGCCCCAGCCACGGTCAGGGTGCACCCGGTTGCTGAGCATGACGACGAACGAGTGCGACAGCGGGTCGATGACGATCGACGTCCCGGTGAAGCCCGTGTGCCCGAAGGCCACCGGCGAGGAGAGCCCCATCATGTACCAGTGCTTGTTCAGCTCGAAGCCGAGGCCGCGGTCGCTCTCCGGGTAGGCCGACTCCAGCGGCGCGTTGTAGTTGACCAGCATCGCGCGCACCGTCTCCGAGCGCAGGATCCGCCGGCCGCGGTACTCGCCGCCGTTGAGCAGTGACTGGCAGAGCACGGCCAGGTCGGCGGCGGTGGAGAAGACCCCCGCGTGCCCGGCCACCCCACCGAGCGACCAGGCGTTCTCGTCGTGCACCTCGCCCCAGACCATGCCGCGCCCGGCGTACGGCTGGTATTCGGTCGCGGCGATCCGCGACCGCCGCTCCGGGCCGGGGTTGTAGCCGGTGTCGGTCATGCCCAGCGGCCCGGTCACGCCGTCGCGGACCAGGTCGGCCAGCGGCCGGCCGGTGACCCGTTCCAGCAGCACGCCCAGCGCGATCAGCCCGAGGTCGGAGTAGACGTACTGGGAGCCGGGTGTGGCACCGGCCGCCAGTGGCGTGGCGAGGGCGGCGGCGAACCGCTCGGCCGGCGTCGGGTACCTGCTCCACAGTGGCACGAACGCGGGCAGACCCGACGTGTGGGTGAGCAGCATCCGGACGGTGACCGTCGCCTTGCCGCCAGCGGCGAACTCCGGGACGTACCGGGCGACCGGCGCGTCCAGCTCCACCCGACGCCGCTCCACCTGCTGCATGGCGACGATCGTGGTGAACAGCTTCGACACCGACGCCAGGTCGAAGATGGTGTCCGGCCGGGTCGCGATCTGCTGGTCGGCGGGGAGTTCCACGCCGACCAGGCCGGGCGGTGGCCCGACGGCGGAGTAGCGCACCGCGCTGCCGACGGCGGCGTGCTGAACGATCACGCCGTCCTTGGCGGCCAGGACCACCGCGCCGGCGTACGCCGGGTAGCCGGGATGGTCCGGCGTCGGCTGGAGATACGCGGCCAGGTCGGCGGGGAGGCGGTCCACGTGCTCCGGGAGCAGGCCGACCTGGCGGGCGTCGCCACGGCGCAGCGTGTCGTGCCGGAACTGGATGTCGGCGGGGGTGACGGTCGGCGGACCGGCCGGGGGCGACGCTGCCACCGGGCTGGCTGGCAGCGTCGTGCCCACGACCGCCAGGGCCAGGCCGATCGCGAGTGAGCGGAGCGGACGACGGGTCGACCTGGTCATGACCGCACTCCTCAGTAGAGCAGGTAGGGCCGGCGTTGCCGGTTGAAGGTGGCCAGCTCGTCGGCCCAGGCGCCGACGACGTCGTCCACGTCGGCTCCGGCGTCGATCTGGGTCCGCAGCCGGGGCGAGCCGGTGAGCTTGTCGATCCAGTACGGGCGTGCGGTGTCCCACGAGTCCTGCCGCCAGGCGAACGCCGGGTACTTGTGCGCCTCCACCAGCATCGCCACCCCGGTGCGGATCGGGTCGTACGCCGCCGGGTCGACGACCTTGACCTCCACGCCGGCGCAGAGCTTGTTGAGCAGCGCCGGCTTCTGCCCGGCGGAGGTCGGCGAGAAGTACGCCTCGCGGAACTCGACTCCGGGCAGGTTCCGGGCGTTGAGCCGGTCACCCCAGTGGTGGTCGAAGTCGGTCGCCAGCCCGCCGATCAGCTCGAACGGGCGGCACGTGCCGCGCCCCTCAGTGATCGACGCGACGCCCTCGAACAGGCCGGTGCCCGGGTAGACGAGCGCGGTGTCCGGGGTGGGCATGTTCGGGCTGGGCATCACCCACGGCACGCCCGTGTCGGCGGCGAGGTCGTCGCGCTTCCAGTGCCGGCACCGCACCACGTGCAGGTCGACCGGTCGCCCCGCCTCGGCCGGTAGGAAGGTGGCGTTGAAGTACCGGGCGAGCTCGCCGACGGTCATCCCGTGCTGCTGGATGATCTCCTTCAGACCCACCCCCGAGGTGTACGGCGAGGTCATCAGCGGCCCGTAGGCCCGCCCGCCGATCGGGTTGGGTCGGTCCAGTACGACGTAGCGTCTGCCGACCCGGGCCGCGGCGACCATCGAGGTGTACATCGTCCAGATGTAGGTGTAGAAGCGGACCCCGACGTCCTGGATGTCGAAGACGACCGTGTCCACCCCCGCCTCGGTGAACATGGCTTCCCACCGGGCCTGCGAGGCGCCGTACGCGTCGTAGACCGGGATTCCGGTGCGCGCGTCGACGCCGGTGCCCTCGCTGCCGCCGGCCTGCGCGGAGCCGCGGAAGCCGTGCTCGGGGCCGAACGCCGCGACCAGCTGCACTCGACCGGAGCCGTGCATCAGGTCGACGAGGTGCCGGTAGGCCGAGTCGACACCGGTCGGGTTGGAGACGACCCCCACCCGCTGGCCGGCGAGCTCGGCGAACCTGGAGGACACCAGCTCGTCCAGGCCGGTGCGGACCCGCCGGCCACCGGGGCTGGCGGCCGCGGGCGTCACGGCCGCGCCGACGCCGAGCGCTCCCGCGCCCAGTGCGCCCGTGCCGACCAGGAAATTCCTCCGCTGCATTGGTTGCCTCCTACCAGCTCAGGCCGTGGCCGTAGGGATAGAGCACGGAGCCCGCGCCCTCGGCCGTGGGGATCGTGACGGGCAGCCGCCCGCTCGGGGACAGCTCGCCGTGCAGCGCGCGGACGAGCGCGTCCATCGCCGCCCGGGTGTACGAGTAGGTCGCCAGGTAGGTGGTCACGCCCGGCAGGTACGCGATGTCGTAGGGATCGCGGACCGCCACGACGACCACCGGTTTGCCGGTGCCGACCAGCGCCGCGACGAGGCGCTGCTGGGTGGCGCGCGGGTCGGTGACCGTGGTGTCCCACGCCTTGTTCACCAGCACGACGGTGAGGTCGTGCTCGGCGGCCTGGGCGGCCGTCGCGGCGATCACCGCGTCCGAGGGCAGCGTCGCCGGTCGGGCGGTGGCTCGGGCGCCACGGGCCGTGAAGCCGGCGGCGACCGTCGCGACCGGGGCGAAGGCGGCGCTGTCCCAGCCGGTGACCAGGACCGACCGGTCGGCGCGGGGCAGTGGCAGCAGGCTGGCGTCGTTGCGGACGGCGGTGAGCGTCGGGTCGGTGACCCGGGTGACGGCGGCGAGGTGCTCCGGTGCGCCGACCGTCCGTACCGCCCGCTCGACGTCGACCAGCGGCGAGCGGGCCAGTCCCTGGCGGTACTTCATGCCGAGGATGCGCCGGACCGACTCGTCGATCCGCCGCTCGGTGAGCTCGCCGGTGGCGACGGCGCGCAGCACCGCGTCCCGGGCCAGCGCGAGGTCCGGTGGCATCAGGAGCTGGTCGGCGCCGGCCTTGAGGGCCAGTACGGGCACCCGCTCGTCGCCGTACTTTGCCCGCACGCCGGCCATGTTGAGCGCGTCGGTGACGATGACGCCCCGGAAGCCGAGTTCACCGCGCAGCACGCCGGTGAGGATCGTCGGCGACAACGTCGCCGGGTCGCCGGAGGGGTCGAGCGCGGGAACCACGATGTGCGCGGTCATGATCGATTCGACGCCGGCGCTGATCGCCCGCCGGAACGGTGGCGCGTCGACGCGGTCCCACTCGGCGCGGCTGTGGTTGATCACCGGGAGGCCGGTGTGGCTGTCGGTGGCCGTGTCGCCGTGCCCGGGGAAGTGCTTCGCCACGGCGGTCACCCGGGCGTCGTGCTGGAAGCCGGTGACCTGGGCGGCGGTGAGGTCGGCCACCAGGCGGGGGTCGGCGCCGAAGGACCGGACGCCGATCACCGGGTTGCCCGCGTTGACGTTGACGTCGGCGATCGGCGCGTACGGCTGGCGGATGCCGACGGCACGCAGCTCTCGCCCGGTGACGTCCGCCGCCGTCCGGGCGAGCCCGGGTGAGCGTGCCGCGCCCAGGGCCATCGCCCCCGGGAACTGGGCGGCGGGGGAGGGCATCCGCAGGACGGTGCCCTGCTCCTGGTCGGTGGAGACGAGCAGGGGCACCCGGCCCTTCGCGCCGTCGCTGAGGGCGGCCCGCTGGAGTCCGTTGGAGAGGGTGGCGATCTGGCGGGGACTGTCCAGGTTGTGCGACCAGGAGAAGTAGCAGACGCCGCCGAGGTGGTACCGCTGGATCACCTCGGCCGGCGTCTCCACGCCGAACGCGGCGAGGTTCGCGGCCCGGTCGGCGGCCGTCGGTTCGGTGGCGTCACCACCGTAGACGTAGGTGGAGAAAAGCTGGCCCACCTTCTGTTCCAGGCTCATGTGCCGCAGCGTCGATGTGACCCAGCCGTGCTCGGCCGACGGGGGGTGGGCCGAGGTGGCTGCCTGGGCGGGGATGGGGGCGAGGGTGGCCGCCAGTGTGGCCACCCAGGCGGTCGCGGTAACGAGTCGGGTCTGCATAGACGCCTCTCAGTCCGGGTGACTGAAACTTAGCTACGCCATGACCGCCAGTCAAGAAGGTTACCTACAAACTGTGGTTTTCGGCGATGGGCCGAGATTCGAGGCGCTACTTGGTACTACCGAATACCGGTAGTCGGTGGTACGTTATAGCGGTACTCAGTGCTACGAGGTACCAGGGGGACCGAAGAGGAGCCGCCATGGAGGATCTGACGGAGATGTTGAAGGGCACGCTGGAGGGCTGCGTGCTCGAAATCATCGGCGGCGAGGAGACCTACGGGTACGCCGTCACGCGTCGGTTGAACGAGCTCGGCTTCGTCGACGTCATCGAGGGGACGGTGTACACCATCCTGCTGCGACTGGAGCGGAACGGACTTGTCCAGGTGACGAAACGACCATCCGAGGTGGGACCTCCGCGCAAGTTCTACACGCTCAACGACGCCGGGCGCGAGGAACTCGCACGGTTCTGGGCGAAATGGCAGTACGTCTCATCACGCATCGACAAGCTCAGGGAGGGGGCGAGATGAGCTTCTGGGAGACCATCACGGGCAGCGATCTCACCAGGGAATGGAAGGTGTTCGAAGCCCGGGCGGAGGCATTGCCGGCCGACTACCAGGCGGCGTGGGAACAGATCAAGGGCAACCTCTTCCCCTACGGGGGCTTCACGGGTCGCAACCTGATGCCGATCCTCGACGCCGCCCTGGGGCTGCTCGAAGAAGCATCGGCGGACGGGCAGAGCATCCACGACGTGCTCGGCGACGACATCCCCGGCTTCTGCACGGCGTTGGTCGGCGGAGAGGGAGCCCGGACCTATCGCGACCGGTGGCGCGAGCAGTTGAACAGGACCGTCGCAAGGAAACTGGCCCGGCTAGGAGGCTGACGTGGGAGTCCAGGACATCATCGAGGGCAAGAAGCAGTGGCGGGCGCACGTGGCTCGGGTCAAGACACTCCCGCCGGATTACCAGATCGTCTACAAGGAGATGCAGAAGTACCTGTTCAAGGTCGGACCGGTCGACCTGGCTGACGGGCTCCTGCTCTCCGGGATCGTCGACTTCTTCGAGGAGGGCGCCGCGGCCGGCAAGGGGGTTCTGGAACTCACCGGCACCGACGTCGCCACCTTCTGCGACGACCTGATCAAGGACTCGCGCACCTACGCGGACGTCTATCAGGAGTCCATCCGCACGAACCCCGACACGGACAAGAAGTAACACCTGTCGGCACCATGCCAGCGGGCGTCAGCCCAACAGGTAGCTCTCTCACGTAGGTGAGCCGCATGGCCGAGGGCCTGGTCGGACAGTCCTTCGGCCATGCGGCGGCCGCTCCCGCTACTCCCGCACCGACTCCAAGGCTTCGGTGGCGTTGCGGATGCCGGCGCGGATCATCTCGCCGTACGGGTCGTCCGGCAACCGCCCGACGAAGCGCTCGGCCAGTGCCAGATGCTCCCGGGCCAGGGCGGTGTTGCCCAGGCGCCGGTGGTCGTCGGCGAGGTTGAGGTGCAGCGACGGAAGGAATCCCTGGACCTGCATCGAGTGGTGGTACTGCTGGGCGCGCTCGTCGGTGAGGTCGGCGACGGCGGCCAGTGCTCGCTCGTCCCAGCTGAGTTCAGCTTCGGTGCTCCCCTGAAGGTCGGCCAGATAATGCGCGAGAGTGCAGCGGTGGAAGGCGTCGCCGTCGGCGCCGATCTCGTCCCAGAGCGCGGTGAGGGTGTCGCGGGCCAGCGCCTGCTGTCCTGATCGACCGAGCTGTACGGCGTTGACGATGCGGGTCATGGTCGGGTCGGGCGCGGGTTGGTCGTCGTGGTCGTCCATGCCGCAGATGGTCGAGGCTCAACCTCGTCGAGGGTCAACGTCGCTTCTCGTGGATCGCCTCGCCCGTGCACCGATCCGGTTGATGCTGACAGACTGATCGCATGACAGGTCTGACCGCCGAACTCGTGGTCGATGGTCGTGACCCACAGACCCCGGCGCTTGCCCCGAACGGGCGCCTGCTCTGCTACGTCCTCGCTCCCGTCAGCCGGACCGATGACCACCTCGACACCGAACTCTGGCTCGTCGACACCGATGGCGCCGTCGCGTCGCGTCGGGCGACCGCCGACACCGCAACCGAGTCCCGGCCACGCTGGTCGGCCGACTCGGAGACGCTGTTCTTTCTGTCCGACCGCGCCGACCGTGGTACCCCGCAGCTGCACGGGCTCACGCTCGCCACCGGCACGATGACCACGTTGACCACCTGGCGCGCCGGGGTCATCGACCACCTGCCGCTCGCCGACCCCGACCTGGTCGCTCTGCTCGCCGAGGACGAACCCACCGAGCAGGACGCGCGCCGCGCCCGGGACCGGGAGGACGCCATTGTCGTCGGCGAGCGCGAACCGCGTGCCCGGTTGCGCCTGCTCGACCTGCGCACCGGGCGGGTCACCACCCCGGATGTGCTCGGTGACCGGCACGTCGTGGAACTGCGGCAACGTCCCGACGGCGGCCCACTTGCCGTGCTGACCGGGGCCAGCGCCGACAACGACTACGGCCCGCGCACCGGCCAACTGCACCTGTTCGACCCCACGAACGGGACTGCGGAGAACCTCGGACCGGTCGGGGTAGACGCACGATCCCTGGCCTGGTGGCCGGGCGAGGACGGTTGGCACCTCGGTTACATCGCGCTCACCCCACCGGTTCTGCAGGCCGGCACTGCCGTGTTCGACCTGGCCGTGGACAGCCGCGTCCCGCGCAACCGCACCGCTGGTCTCTCGATGTGCCCCACCACCCTCTGCCAGACCGATGCCGCCCCGCTGGTTGTGTTCGCCGACGGCCTGAACACCACCCTGGCCCGGCTCGACCCCAAAGACCTCACGACCCTGTCGCATCACCCTGGACGCCTCGACAACCTCACCACCACCCCTGCTGGCGAAGAGATCGCGGTACTTACCGGTACCCGCTATCAGCCCCCGAACGTTCACATCGGACCGCCAACCGGCCCGCTGCGAAGACTCACCAACACCCGCCCGGAACTGGACGGCACCGCGCTCGGCACGCAACAACCGCTGGCCTACCGCGCCGCCGACGGCCTCGACCTGGACGGCTTGCTCGTACTGCCGGTTGGAAAAACCGCATCGGATGGCCCGTTCCCGCTGGTCACGATCGTGCACGGAGGCCCGTACGATCGCTACGCCGATCGTTGCCAGTTGTTCTGGTTTCCCAGCGCGCAGTGGCTGGCCGCCGCCGGCTACGCGGTCCTGCTGCCCAACCCGCGCGGCGGCCAGGGCCATGGCCACCGGTTCGCCGCCAGCGTCGCCGGCCGGGTCGGGCAGCAGGAGTGGACCGACATCCTGACCGGCATCGACCTGCTGATCGACGAGGGCGTCGCCGACCCCGACCGGCTGGGCATCGCTGGCTGGAGCCACGGCGGCTTCATGTCCGCCTGCGCCATCGGCCAGACCGACCGCTTCCGCGCCGCGCTGGTCGGCGCCGGCATCATCGACTGGGGCATGCTCGCCGCGACCGGGGAGAACGGCCAGTTCGAAGCCGCGCTCGGTGGCAGCACTGGCTGGTCCGGCGTCGGCCCACACCCGCATGACGCGGTCAGCCCGATCTCCTTCGCCAGCCACATCCGTACTCCAGTGCTCATCATGCACGGCGCCGAGGACACCAACGTTCCCCTCGGACAGGCCGTGTACCTCCACCGGGCGCTGCGCCACTTCGACGTCGAGCACGAGTTCGTGATCTACCCGAGAGAGGGCCACTCGATCCGGGAACGCAACCACCAACTCGACGTCCTGCGCCGGACCCGCGCCTGGTTTGATCGCTGGCTCCGGCCCTGACCGGGGCGCGTGGACCAGATGTCGTTGCCCTCCAACCGGTCGTTACTGACCTGAGCTGACGTCAAGACCCCAGGCAGCCCTGGCCGAGTACGGGCGGATCGCCAAGACCCTGCACCTGCTGGCCATGGTCGACCCGGTCGACGAAACCTACCGGCGTACCGTGACCCGGCAACTGAACATCGGCGAGTCCCGACACTCCCTGGCCCGCAAGATCCTGTACGGACACCGCGGCGACATCATGCAGCCCTACCGCGCCAGACAGGAAGACCAGCTCGGCGCGCTCGGACTCGTCCTCAACGCGGTCGTGCTCTTCAACACCCGCTACATCGACCTGGCCGTCACCGCGCTCCGCGCCCAGGGCTACCAGGTCCGCGACGAGGACGCCGCCCGCTTGTCACCGCTCGGGTACGCGCACATCAACGTGCTGGGGCGTTACACCTTCCCCGCCCCGTCAAGCGCACAGCAGCTCAGGTCCCTGCGCGACCCGGATGCCGGTGTCGGCTGATGCCATGACGCAGGCGATCCGCGCCCGGCCTTAAGGGGGCGCCCGTCTGAGTGCGTGGCAGCGGTGTGTAACGGGGCGATAAGGCGCGGGTTCGGTGTCCGCGTCGCGGGCCGCGAGCGGAGGTGCTGTCCGGCCCCGAGGGTGGATGCGTTGCTCGCGAGGCGGGAGTAGTCGCTCAGGCGAGATGTCGCGGACAGCCAAGCGGAGGTCTTTGAAAGCACGGGATTCGCACGCAGGCATGTCCGTGCGGGCGAAGGCCGGCACATTCAAGTGAGCCGCCGCACGCTGGGCCGGCCCGCCGACCGCGACGGCCGGCGGGCCGGAAGGTACGGGCCGCCCCACGGCGCAGGTCATCGCGCCGTGGGGTGGCACCCTATGCCCGCTCAGGTGACAGCGGTGGGGCGGTGACGACCAGGAAGGTGAAGTCCTCGCGGGCCTTGGCGTCGATGGGCAGGGGCAGGCGGATGCGCCCGGAGTCGACCATGCCTCGCACGGCGGGACGGCTCAGGCCGAACCCGGCGGTGAGCAGCTTCTCGACCCGGATGGGTGCCGGGAGCTCGAACCTGATGATGACCTCGAGTGGCGCAGCATCCTCGCGCTGGAGGTCGTAGAACGGTATGTCGGTGTCCAGCTGCCAGGTGCCGGTCCAGTCAAGCTGGTAGGCGGCCTTGTGGGCGAGCGTCGCGTCCATGGTCAGCTGTCGCACCATGGCCGGATCGTTGTTCTCGAACATCAGTAGCCGCTCGTTGTCCAGCGCCCGCACGTTGATGCGCTCGTGGACGGGGATTTTCGATGTGCGGCCGCACAGGTCGCAGCAGATCAGCAGCCACACGTCGAGCAGCTTGTGGTTCGCGTTGACCCGGATCTTGCCGGTGGGACGGTGCCGCGTGGACCTGCATGACACGCAGGTTTTGACGATGGCGGGCAGTCCGAGCTCGCTGACCACCCACAGCGCTTTGCGGTCGATGCCGGGTCCGCGACCGTGGGCCGGCACACGGATATGGCGGGAACTATTCATGGCTTCAGCGATTCCAAGGTCTAGGCAGGAGGCGCCCGGCAGCGCGATGGCGTGCCGGGGGGTGCCTCCCGGATCCAGTGGCGGGCAGCCGGCGTCTCGGCGGGGAGCACGCCGGCTGGCGCGACGTCGCAGATCACGTCGCGTGAAGGAAGCCCGCACCGGTCACGCGGTGCGGGCTTCGAGTGGCACGGCGGACGGAGACGAGGAGGTGACTCGAACCCGTCTTCATCGCGCACGTGCGCCACTGGTCACTGATCCATGCGCGTCAGCATGGTCAACCCGTGGCCCGCCGAGCAACGGATTTTCCGCGTGGCCCCGCCGCCGGGGGTGGGGAAATCCGCTGTCGGTTGTCGGAGGGGGTGGTACAAAGCCGCGGTGGAAAAGACTCTGGAGTTCGCTGACCTGTTGCGGCTGATGGACGAACGATCGACCGCTTTCCGGGCGGCGGTCGCCGCGGCACCCAGCCTCGACGTGCGGGTGCCGACCTGCCCCGAGTGGACGTTGTTCGACCTGGTGCAGCACCTGGGCGAGGGGCGCCGCAAGTGGGCCGCCATCGTGGCCGCGGGGCCCGCCGACGCTCCGCCGGCGATGTCCGCCCCGGCGGCGCCCCGGGAGCGCGAGGCCCTGCTGGCCTGGTTCGCCGCGTCGACGGGGGAGCTGCTGGACGCGCTGCGGGAGGCCGGCCCGGATCGTGGTTGCTGGACGTGGTGGGGTCCGTCGCAGTCACCGCAGACGACTGGTGCCGTCGCCCGGCACCAGCTCCAGCAGGTCGCCGTGCACACCTACGACGCCCAGGTCGCCGTGGGCGCCCCGCAGCCGCTGCCGGACGAGGTGGCCCTCGACGGTGTCGACGAGTTCCTGACCACCTGCGTCGCGACGACGGCCGCGTGGCCGCACAAGCCCGCGGTCATCGACTACCACGCCACCGAGGGCCGTTCCTGGCGGCTCTGGTTCTCCGCCGACGGCGCCCGGACCGCCCGCCTCCCCACGCCGGTCGCCGGCGAGGGCCCGGAGGCGGCCTATGTCTCCGCCCGGGGCACGGCCAATGAGCTGGTCATGTTCTGCTACGGCCGCATTCCGATGGACTCGCTGCGGCTCGACGGCGACCGGCGCGTCTTCGACCAGCTGATCGCCTGGGAGCCGGAGGAATAGGACGCGACGACGGACCCACCGCCCTGCGCCGACCTCGGCCTCAGCGCACGGCGGTGGGTCCGCGGCCCGTCACTCGTAGCGGTATTTCAGCGAGTCCGCGTCCACCTGTTCGATGTCGGCGATCGTCAGCGCCGGCATCCGCAGCTGGGCCAGCGTCACCTCGGCCGAGGTCGGCTGGGCGTCCGCCGGCAGCCACTGCTCCGGCTTCCAGGCCCCGCCGCGCAGCAGCGCCTTGGGGCAGTGCGGGTAGACCTCCTCAATGCCCAGCACCAGCGCACTGGCCGGTGGCTTGCCCACGGCGGTCAGCTGCGACAGCAGCTCGGGGCGAGTGGAGACGCAGGCCCGGCCGTTCACCCTGAGTGTCGTGGTGCGCCCCGGGATGACGAACAGCAGCCCGGCCCGCCCGGTGGCGACGATGTTCTGCAGGCTGTCCAGGCGCTTGTTGCCCGTCGCGTCCGGTGTCGCCACCGTCCGCGCGTCCAGGACGGCGACGAACCCGGCGGGGCCGCCGCGCGGGGAGACGTCGCAGTTGCCCTCGGCGTCCACGCTGGCGACCAGGACCAGCGACGAGCAGCTGATCAACTGCCGGGTCTGCTCGGTGAGTTCGGTCATCTGCTTACGCACGGCGTCGCGGCTTGCGGCTGTGGTGACGGCGGCCGCCGAGCGGCACGGCAGCTACGGGTACGGCAACCCAGTGATGCTGGTGCACGCCGTCACCGCACCGAACGCGGTCATGCGCGTCCTGCCGGTTCTTCCCGAGGCGATGTGGCCGGCAAGTCTCGCCGCGGCCTGGGCGGCAACGGCTGCGGTCACTGCCGTATACGCACCGGCCGAACCGCGCCTGCTACCGCAGCCTCGCCCCGACCTCACCATCGCGGAGCTGGCCGACCGGGCGGTGGCGATCGGCGATCCGCACGCGATCAAATACGCCGACGCGGTCGCCGACGTACTCGCCGCCGCGCCCGACCCGGCGTTGCTCTCGGCGGCAGTACGCAGCGTTGATGAGCTGGCCGATTGACCGTGTCACCCCGAGTCCCGCGTGAGGTCTCGTAGCCGAATCTTCATGGTGATGACGTCCACGGCGGCCCGGTACATGTAATCACGTTCGTCGTACCGGGAGCTGCGGCCGCGGGCGGGCCGCTGCGCCACGCCGGGGGGCGGGAGACGTTGAGGATGCCGTCGACGTCGAGCAGCCAGCCCGGCCGGTTCACCGGGGCCCGCCTCTCGGTGCGGCGGTAGAGGCGGTCGCCGTGGTGGGCCGCTCCGCGGTGTCAGTGCGGATGTTGCGGTAGATGGTCATGGGGGTGACGCCGCAGGAAGCGGCGATCTCGGCCATCGTGAACTGCTTCGAGCCGTACATGCGCTGCGCCTTGTTGATCAGGGCGGGGTCATCTTAGGTTTGCGACCGCCAGTGCGGCCGCGGGCACGGGCAGCGGCCAGGCCAGCGAGGGTGCGTTGCCCGAGACTGACGCTAGATTGTCGGTTTACCAGTAACGATAATGCGATAATGCATCGCCACATAAGGGGCATAGCGCGCATGCATCATAATGACAGTTCTTGTGCGTAAGACTTCAGGATGGTGTCTGGGGTGCAGCACCACGACTGTGCAGGAGTGCGCCTCTGACCTGCGGCGAAATCCGATCGCCCCGCCGGCGTGAGTCGTGCGATCGTCGCCGTATGCCGCAACCGATCTTGCGTACCGACCGTCTGCTGCTGGTTCCGCTCGCCGACCGGCATCTCGAGCTGGAGATCCAGCTCGATTCCGATCCGGAGGTGCTTCGCTACCTCAGCGGCCGGGCGCGGTCCAGGGACGAGGTGCTCGCGTCCCATGCGCAGAGGATGGCCCTGGCGCGCGTGGTGGACGGCCTGGGCTACTGGATGGCGTTCGGGTCTGCTGGCGGCGCGCGTGGCTCGACGTCGCCAGCACGTGAGGACGAGGGCGAGTTCGTCGGGCTCATGATGCTTCCGCCGGCGCATGGCCCCGACCAACCTGACGACCCCACCGTCACGGACCTGGGTTACCGCCTCGTTCGCCGGTACTGGCGCCAAGGCCTGGCCAGCGAGGCCTCCCGCGTCCTGCTGCGACATGCCTTCGACACCGTCGGGCAGAGCCGGGTGATCGCGCAGACCATGGCTGTCAACGCCGGGTCCCGGGGTGTGATGGAGGCCATCGGCATGCGGTACGTGCGCACGTGGGTTTCGGTCTGGGACGACCCGCTGCCGGGGGCGGACCTGGGTGAGGTCGAGTACGAGATGACCCGCGGGATGTGGGAGGCGTGTCGTGGTGCTCAGCCGAGACCGTCAGGCGCCGAACGGGCGTAATTCCCCTGCATTACGTACGGGTGAGGCTTAGCCTGCACGCCATGTTCCCTCCAGTGAAGATCACCTCCGACCGGTTGGAAATCCGCGAGTTCGGGCCGCAGGACACCGCGGCTGTGGCGGCGTTTGTGGCGGCGGGGGATCGAACGGCACTGCCACCCGGCTTCCCCGAGGCGGTCGCTGACGTGGACGCGTGGCTGGCGGATGCGGTGCATCAGCGGCGCTTGGGCGGCGAGGGCGTACACCTGGTGATCCTGGAGCGGGCCACCGGCGAGATCGTCGGCAGCACCGGGTTGCGGGACACCGACTGGGAGGCCGGTCGCACCGAGATCGGCTACGGCGTACACGCCAGTCAGCGAGGTCGCGGTTTCGCGAGCGAGGCAGCTCGGGCGGTGGGACGGTGGGCGCTCGCCGACGGCGGGATGCGACGGGTTCAGTTGCACTGCCGGGTCGACAACGTGGCTTCCCTACGGGTGGCCGAGAAGGCCGGGTACCAGCGCGAGGGCACACTACGGAGGGCCGGGCAGGACGGGCGCGAGGCTCATGACCTGGCCGTCTTCGCGATGATCGCCGAGCGGGCCAGCGCCACCTCGGCGGCCTGACGCTCTCGCCAACGGCGCTGACTGTCCCGGTTGCAGGCGCGGCACGTCCGCCGGTACCGCCCCGTCGATTCGTCGACCTCGCGGTCGTGCCCGTTGCGGCAGGTCGACGGCTGCGCCCGGGTACGGCAGATCTCCGCGTGAGTGACCTGCCGCAGATGAGTGGGCTCCACGCAGTCCCGGGCGTCGCAGAGGTGGTCGACGTCCAGGTCGGGGTCGTAGCCCCCGACGAAGGCGGCGTAGGCGGCGATGTGTGCCCAGGCCCGGCCCGCGACCTTCTGGTACACGCCGCGCTGGGTGCCGTACCCGCGGATGATCAGGCAGCCGTCGGCCTGCCGGACCGAACGCTCCAGGAGATATCGGCGGAGACTGTCCTCAGTGAAGTGGCGTGACAAGCCGTTGACCCTGCTGAGCACACGTCACTCTATCCGGGGGCTCGCGCGTCAGGCGTCCGCCGTACCCCGGGTGAGCCGGTAGGCGGCGGCCTGTTCGGGCAGGTCGATGTCGGTGTTGTCGGCGACGTCGGAGCACGGCACCAGCCGCACGGCGTCACCCTGCGCCCGTAGGTAGTCCCGGGCGCCCCGGTCCCCGATCGCCGCCGCCGCGACGCCGGCCCAGTGGTGGCGGCCGAGCAGCACCGGATGCCCGCGACGACCGTCCTGGTAGGTGGCCACCGCGAGGGAGTCGGCGGTGGCGTCGCGGGCGACCCGGCGTACCGCATCGGGGGTCAGGCCAGGCATGTCGACCAACGTGACCACGGTTGCCACGGCCGTGCCGGACGTCAGGGCGGACAGCCCGGCCCGCAGAGACGAGCCCATGCCCGTCTCCCAGTCGTCGTTGAGCACCACGGTGGGTAGCCGCGTCCGGGCGCGGATCCTGTCGGCCTGCGCCCCGAGCACCACCACGACCGGCCGGCAGCCGGCGGCCGTGAGGATCTCCGCGGCGTGCTCCACCAGGAGCCGCCCCCGGTACGACAGGAGGGCCTTCGGCATGCCGAACCGGCGGCCGGCACCCGCCGCGAGGAGCAGTCCCGCCGTAGCCATGCGCGGAGTGTAGCCCCGGCTCTCCTTCGGTTCTGGCTTCTCGGAGCCCGCCTGAACCAGGCCGCGAAGAGCTCCGGGGGTGATCCGGCCGGCCCGGAGAGCTAGCATGCATCTCGTATCTGCTGTCACGTGTTTGTGGTGAGGTGCCGGATGGCTGGGATGCGATAGTGGCACGTCACGGTGACCGGCCGGGCCGGCGGCTGCGGGTGGCGGTCGACGCCGCCGGGGCGGATCTCGGCCCGGAGCCCGTCGTCGCCGGCGCGCTGGCCGCGGCCGCGACGGTGGACGTGCTGCTGGTCGGCCCGCCGGCGCTCGTCCGTCCCCTGTTGCCCCGTGGAGTCCCGCCGCCCGGCGTACGACTGGTGGACGCCCCCGACGTGGTCGCGATGGCCGAGGATCCGGTGGCCGCGACGTACTCCAAGCGGCGCTCCTCACTCCTGGTCGCCGCTGGGGAGGTGGCGGCGGGTCGGGCCGACGCCATGGTGACCGCGGGCAACACCGGCGCGGCGGTGCTCGCCGCTGCTGTCCGGATGGGTCGGGTGCCGGGGGTGAGCAACCCGGCCCTGGCGATGGTGCTGCCGGTGCCCGGCGCCGGCCCGACCGTGCTGCTGGACATCGGCGCGACCGCCGCGGCCGTGCCCGAATGGCTGGTCGAGTTCGCGGTGCTGGGCGCGGAGTACGCACGGGCTCGGCTGGGGCTGGCCCGACCGCGGATCGGCCTGCTGTCCAACGGCCACGAGGCGGTCAAGGGCGGGCCGGTACGCCGCGACGCGCACCTCCTGCTGGCCACGATGCCCGGTTACACCGGCCAGATCGAGGCGTACGACGTGCTCGGAGGCCGGGTCGACGTGGCGGTGACCGACGGTTTCACCGGTGACGTGGCGCTGAAGACGTACGAGCGCACGTTGGACGCGACCGTCGGTTTGGCGCTGGACGCGGTGCGGGCCTTCTCGCCGATCGGCGTCCTGGCCCGGGACCGGCAGCGGCGGGTGACCCGGGCGGTGCGTGACGGGCTCGCGGCCGAGCCGGGCGGGGCGCTGCTCGGGGTACGCGGTGTGTGCGTGATCTGTCACGGGACGGCCACGGCGGCCGACGTCGAGGCGAGCGTGGGAATCGCCGGGGAGTGTTTCCGCTCGGGTGTGGTGGGGCGGATCACCGGGGCGTTCGCGGCGTCGTCCCAGCAGCGACTCCGGGGGCGACGCAGCCCCGTCGACGGCTGAACTATCCATTCTTGTATCTGGCTTTGCGAAGACGAGCGTTGATATGGTTCCGGGATTCCTGGCATGAGGGTGGTGCGATGTCACAACAGATGATCCAGGTCAGCGATCTGCGCCGGTCGTTCGGCACGACGGCGGCGGTCGACGGGGTGAGCTTCGAGGTCGCCGCGGGTGAGGTGGTCGGTCTGCTCGGGCCCAACGGCGCGGGGAAGACCACCACCATCCACTGTCTCACCACGCTGCTGAGGCCGGACGCCGGCACCGCAGGCGTCGCCGGCTTCGACGTGGTCGACCAGGGCTCCGAGGTGCGCCGCAGCATCGCGGTCACCGGGCAGTTCGCGGCGCTCGACGAACTGCTGACCGGCCGGGAGAACCTGGTCCTGTTCGGCCGGCTGCTCGGGCTGGGCCGGCGCGCCGCCGCCACCCGGGGCGACGAACTCGTCGAGCGCTTCGACCTGGGCGAGGTGGCGGGCAAGGCGGTCCGCACGTACTCCGGTGGCCTGCGCCGCCGCCTCGACCTGGCCGCGAGCCTGGTGGTCGACCGGCCCGTGCTGATCCTCGACGAGCCGACCACCGGGCTGGACCCGCGCAGCCGGCGGGCGCTGTGGGAGATCGTCCGGGAGTTGCGCGACGCCGGCACCGCCGTCCTGCTCACCACGCAGTACCTGGAGGAGGCGGACCAGTTGGCCGGGCGGGTCCTGCTCATCGACCACGGCAGGGTCGTCGCCGAGGGCACCCCGGACGAGCTCAAGCGTCAGCTCGGCGGCGCGGTCTGCGAGGTGCGGGTGGAGGACCCACGGGCGCGGGCGGTCGCGGTCGAGCAGCTGCGTGCCGCCTTCCCGGGGCTGACCGAGGACGAGGACCTGCTGCGGCTCGCCGCCGGTTCCGGCACGCTGACCGAGGTGGTCCGGCGGCTCGAATCGGCCGGCGTGGAGGCCGACGACGTCACCGTCCGGCGGCCCACCCTGGACGAGGTGTTCCTCTCGGTGACCGGGTCCCTCGACGCGGACGCGGACCGGTCGAGGGTGGCGCCGGGCGTGGCGGGGGCCGGCCGGTGAGCACCACGGCTGCTGCCGGGGCCAGCCCGCTGCGGCAGTTCACCGTCCTGGCCGCCCGTAACCTGCGGCAGGCCCGCGCCGGCCGGTCGGTTGGCCTGACCGTCGTCTTTCCGCTCGCGTTCTTCGCCGGCTTCATGGTCGTCTTCCGACGGCTGATGTCCGACTACGGGATCGCCTACGAGCAGTTCCTCCCGCCGGCGATCGTTGTGCAGACCACCGCCCTGGTCGCCATGTCGGCCTGCTACATGATCGCCGGTGACGCCCGCAGCGGCCTGATCGCCCGCTACCGGACGCTGCCGATGAGCGCGGTCGTGGTGCCGGCGGCTCGGCTCGTGGTGGACGCTGCCCGGGCCGCCGTCGCGGTGGCGGTGATCCTCGTCGCCGGGGTGCTGGTCGGGTTCCGGTTCAGCGCGGGCGCGGCCGGCGCGGCGGGTTTCGTGCTGCTGGCGGTGGGCTTCGCGGTGGTACTCGCGGCTGGTTGCGCGGCCCTGGGGCTGGGCGCCCGTGACCCGGAGCAGGTGTACTCGGCGCTGACCCTGCCGTACCTGGTGCTCACCACGGTCTCCACCGCCTTCGTCCCGGTCGACGCGTTCCCGGGCTGGCTGCAGCCGGTGGTGGAGGTGTCGCCGTTCTCCGCCCAGGTCGACGCGTTGCGCGCGCTGTCCACCGAGGGCGCCGAGCAGAGGGTGTGGCCGGCCCTCGTCTGGCTGCTGGTCCTGGGGCTGCTGTTCGGAGTGGCCGCGGCACGTTCGTTTCGGAGGAGCCGATGAGTACCGTCACGCAGGCCTCGCTGTTCGCCGGGCGCAACCTTCGCCGGTTCTTCCGGGCGCCGCCCGCGCTGGTCTACTCGTTCGCGTTTCCGGTGCTGCTCCTGCTCACCCAGTACGCGGTCTTCGGCCGGATCGTCGGTGACGGCGACCGGCAGCACTACCTGGAGCGGTTGGCCCCGCTGGTGGTGCTGTCCACCGCCGCGTTCGGGTCGCCGTCGAGCGCCGTCGGGTTCCTGCGTGACCTGCGGGGCGGGCTGGTCGACCGGCTGCGCACGATGCCGGTGGCGCCGGGGGCGCTGCTGGCCGGCCGGGTCGCCGGGGACGTGCTGCGCATCGTCCTGATCGGAGCGCTCACCACGGGCGTGGCGATGCTGCTGGGTTTCCGGTTCCGGGAGGGGCCGCTGGCGGTCGTCGGCTTCTTCGCGGTGATCGCGCTGTTCGGCCTGATGTGGGCGGCGATCGCGCTGTGGCGGGGGTCGGGGCCCGGTGACGAGGAGTCGCTGCCGCCGTCACTGACCGGTCCGGCGACCCTGTTGTTCATCTTCTCCTCGGGTTTCGTGCCCGTGTCGGCGTTCCCGTCGGTGGTGCAGCCGGTGGTGCGGGCCAACCTGTTCTCGGTCGCCACCGAGGCGTTGGTGGGCCTGTCCAGCGGCGGGCCGGTCCTCGTTCCGGTGCTGCAGACGATCGCCTGGGTGCTTGGGTTGGGCACGGTCTGCCTGCTGGTGGCCCTGCGCCGGTTCGGCCGGCGCACGGCTCGCTGAAACCAGTTGGGGCCGGTCAGACCGGGCTGGCCATCCGGTAGAGCATCTGTTGACCGCCGGTGGCGAGCAGCAGCCCGGTGTCCGACCAGACGCGGGCGCGGGCGCCGAGCACCCCGCCGGTGGCGGCGGCGGCTTCCCCCTCCACCAGCAGCCAGCCGGCGCCGTCGTCGCCGCCCTGGAAGCCCACGTACAGGTCCATGCTCGGGGCCATGAAGGTGGTCCGCTCGAACGCCTGCACGACCGCCGGGAATTGCACCACGTCGACGGCGAAGACCAGTCGGGCCGCCGCCAGCCAGGGGCCGGCGTCGGCGGGTAGCTCCTCGTGCAACCGCAGCCAGCCCCGGATGGTCGGTACGCCGTCGCGTTGCGGCTCCCAGCCGCCGGCGGGCCAGCCGGCCAGGCGTACCTCGTAGCACCGCTCCCAGATCGGCAGCACGGGCAGTCCGTCGCGGCGCATGAGCTCGACCAGGGTGGGCAGCTCGTCGGGCTTGGGCAGGTCCGGTGGCGGCATCCAGCGTCGCTCCGGGCCGAGCAGCCCGGCGGCGATGGTCCAGACGTGTGCGGTGAGCAGGATCCGGCCGCGCTGCCGCAGGGTGACGTGCAGGGCGGCGGCGCGGCGAGTGCCGTGCACCCGGGTGACCTCGATGTCGACCTCGCCGTAGCGCGGTGGTGCGAGGAACTGGCAGTTCAGGCTCACCGGCAGCATGGCGCCGGCCTCCTCGCCCGCCGCGCGCAGCGCGATCGCGGCCAGGTAGCCGCCGTTGGGCCCCCACACCGACCAGTCCTCGGCCAGGTGGGCGCGGTACCGGCCCGGCGCGGTCTGCCGCACCGCGGCGTCGTCCGCGAGACTGGCCATCGAGGACCCCTTCCGGTGTCGGGACGCGTTCAAACAAGATACTGCAGATCAAAAGCAGATACGAGTACGATGCGGCGCATGGATCTGCGTGACAGCGCCGAGGAGGCGGAGTTCCGGGCGGGACTGCGCGAGTGGCTGGCGGGCGCGGTGCCGGCGACCACCGGGCCGGACGGGGCCCCACCACAGGGGCGGTGGGGCGACATCGCCGCGGTGCGGTCGTTCACCTCGGCCCTGCACGCCGCCGGGTACGCCGGCCTGACCTGGCCGGCCGAGTACGGCGGGCGCGGGTTGGCCCCGGCGTACCAGGCGATCTACCTGGAGGAGACGGCCCGCGCCGAGGCCGCCGAGCACATCGGAGTCATCGGCCTCGGCATGGTTGGGCCGACGATCATCGCCTGCGGATCGCCGGAGCAGCGCGCCTGGTACCTGCCGCGGATCCTCACCGGAGAGAGCATCTTCTGCCAGGGCTTCTCCGAGCCGGAGGCGGGCAGCGACCTGTCCGCCGTGCGGACCGTCGCGCGACGCGAGGGCGACGAGCTGGTGGTGACCGGGCGCAAGGTGTGGTCGTCGTACGCGCACCTCGCCGACCACTGCCTGCTGCTGGCGCGCACCGATCCGCAGCAGCGGCGCCACCGGGGATTGTCCTGCCTGTTGGTGGACCTGCGCTCGCCCGGTGTCACGGTCCGACCGATCCGCCAGATGACCGGTGCGGCGGAGTTTGCCGAGATCGAGTTCGACGAGGTCCGGGTGCCGCTCGACGCGGTGGTGGGTGGGATCGGTGAGGGCTGGCGGGTCGCGATGACCACCCTCGCTCACGAGCGGGGCACGTTCGGGTTCACCCTGACCGCCCGGCTGGAGGTGGCGTTCCGGCGCCTGGTCGCGACCGCGCGGGCCCGGGGCCGGGACACCGACCCCCTGGTACGCGACCAGATCGCCGCCCGCTACGTCGAGCTGGAGGGTCTGCGTTGGACCAACCGGCGCGGGCTGGCCGAGCTGGCGCGTACCGGGGTGCCGGGCCCGGAGACCTCGGTGATCAAACTGCGCTGGTCGCAGGCGCACCAGCGGCTGACCACCCTGGCCGTGCAACTGCTCGGCGCCGGCGCCGAACCGGACGGCTGGGACCGTTACTGGCGGCACCAGATGCTGCGCAGCCGCGCCAACACCATCGAGGGCGGCACCTCCGAGGTGCTGCGCAACCTGGTCGCCGAGCGCGTGCTGGGCCTGCCCCGGTCGTACTGACCCGCGCCTCGCGGCGGCGCCCACGACGAGGAGAGATCCCATGGACTTCGCACTGACCGGCGAGCAGGAGACGCTGCGGGACACCGCGGCCAAGTACCTCGCCGACGACCGGTCCCTGAGCGACGGCCGGGCCTGGGCCGAGATGACCGACCTCGGCTGGCTGGACGCGGAGCTGGGCACGGTCGAGCTGGCGCTGCTCGCCGAGCAGCTCGGCTGGGCGCGCAGCCCGTCGCCCTGGTGGGCCACGATCGGGCTGGCCGGTCCGGCGCTTCGGGCGGCGGGTCGCCCTCTCTGCGCTCCCGCGACGCTGGCCTGGGCCGAGGAGAACGGCCCGGGCACTCTCGCCGGCGCCGTGGCCGCTGTCCGTCGGCCGGTGACCGACCCGGCGCTCGGCTGCGCCGTCGCCTCCGACGGGACACTGACCGGACGCAAGGTCCGAGTGCCGAACGTGACCGAAGCCGTGGACCTGGTGGTGACGGCGAGCGGCCCGCGCGGCGTCGAGCTGCGTCTGGTCGACGCGTCCGCGTTGCGGCCGGCGCCGGCCGGTGCCGGCGGGCAGGCGCTCGACCCGACCCGGCCCGTCGCGACGGTGGAGCTGACCGGCGTACCCTCGGCGCCCCTCGTGGCCGCGGACGCCGCAGCCGACGTGCTCGCGGTGACCCGACGGCGGAGCCTGGCGCTCCTCGCCGCCGAGGCCGTCGGCGTGGCGGCGAGAGCTCTGTCGTGGGCCAGCGGGTACGCCGCCACCCGGACCCAGTTCGGCCAGCCGATCGGTGCGAACCAGGCGGTCGCGCATCCGCTGGCCGAGAGTTACGGGCAGGTCGAGACGGCCCGGTCGCTGGCCTACCGGGCCGCGTGGTCGGTCGACGCGGAGCCGGGCCCGATCGCCGACCGGGCGGTGCTCACGGCCAGCGTGGCGGCCCGCGAGGCCGCGATGACCGCCTGCGAGGCGGCCATCCAGACCTACGGCGGCAGTGGCTTCACCTGGGAGCAGCCACTGCACCACTGGTACCGCCGGGCGTGGTGGTTGGCCACCTACGACGGGACGGTCGCGGACGTTCGGGGCGAGCTGGCCGGGCTGCTGCTCGACGGCTGAGCCCGCCGGCCGCGCGCCGGATCAGCCGGCGGGGATCAGGACGAGCCGGGTCGGTAGGAGCCGAAGCTCCACAGGTTGCCCTCGGCGTCGCGGACGGAGTATCCCTGGCCTCCGTAGTCCTCGTCGCGGAGCTTCTGCACGACCTCGGCGCCGGCGGCGACGACCCGCTCGTAGTGCGCTGCCACGTCGTCGATGACCACATAGGTCGCGGCGGGCCCGGTGTCCAGGACCATCCGGCCGTCGCTGCCGTCCGTCTGCGAACCGAGCATGATCATGCCGCTGCCCCAGGTGAGCTGTGCGTGACTGATGGAGTCGTCCGGACCGGGGACGACTAGTTCCTCGCGGAAGCCGACGACGTCGACCAGCCACCGGATGGCGGCCGGAGCGTCGCGGTAGCGCAGGGTGGGGATGACTTCCGGGCCTCTACTCATACACGAGAGTCTAATGAAGAATCGCGGATAGCACATGTGATGCGTCCTGGCATGTCGTGTATTCGGCTAGGCTGACCCCATGCTTCGCTACGACTACGTGATCGTCGGCGCGGGTGCGGCGGGCGCGGTGCTGGCGGCCCGCCTGAGCGAGGACGCGGCCCGTTCCGTGCTGCTGTTGGAGGCCGGCCCCGACCTCGTCGGAGCGGCCGTGCCCGAGGCGTTGCGGACCGGCTCGGTGGAGGCCGAGGACGGCTTCGACTGGGACCTGCGGGCGACCGTCGTCGCCGGCCGGGAAGCGCCGCTGCGGCGCGGCCGGGTGGTTGGCGGTTCGACGCAGATCAACGACCGGGGCGCGATGCGTGCCCCGGCCGCCGATTTCGTCGGGTGGGGCGCCCGCGGCCTGCCGGAGTGGGACTGGCCGGCGGTCCTGCCGGCCTTTCGCCGACTGGAGAGCGACCAGCAGTTCGGCGAGCGCGACCACCACGGCGCCGACGGTCCCGTCCCGATCACCCGATGGTCGCGTGGCGAGCTGACACCCGCGATGGACGGCTTCCTGCAGGCCGCGCTCAACCTCGGGCACGACTACCAGGACGACATGAACGCCCCCGACGCCGTCGGCATCGGGATGTATCCGCAGAACCGGCGCGACCGGCTGCGGATGTCGACCGCGCTCACCCACCTGGACCCGGCCCGGTCCCGGCCCAATCTGGTCGTCCGGGGCGACGCCGAGGTCGAGCGCGTGCTGCTGGCCGACGGGCGGGCGGTGGGCGTGCAGGTCGCGGGGGAGACCATCGGCGCCGGGGAGGTGATCCTCTGCGCCGGCTCGCCGTACAGCCCGGCCCTTCTGCTGCGCTCCGGGATCGGCCCCGCCGACGAGTTGCGCGCCGCAGGGATCACACCGCTGGTCGACGTGCCGGGCGTGGGCACCGACGTCATCGACCAGCCCGGCGCGATCATCCTGGTGGTGCCCGAGCCGGAGACGGTGGGCGGCGACTGGCCGCGTACGCAGCTCATCGCACGGCTCGCCGGCATCCCGGGGCACGAGGCCGACCAGGCGTTCTATTTGAGCCTGTTCACCGGCATGAGCACCTTCCGGGGTGCCGGCGCGGGTCTGGACCGGATCATCGGCGCCGACCTGGTCAACACCGTGATGATCGGCGACATGGCGATGGCGTCGCGGGGGCGGATCGCCGTGCGCGACGCCAGCGGAACGGCCCCCGTCGTGGGCCTCAACTTCTATTCCGCCGACGGTGACCTCGCCCGGATGCGCGACGCGTACCGGCACGCGTGGGAGATCGCCAACCAGGCCGCCTTCACCAAGACGGTCGCCCGGTTCGCGCTCGTCGACGACGCGGTCGTGGGCGACGACGAGCAACTGGACCACCTGCTGCGCGCCACCACGTACAGCCGGTTGAACCTGGTCGGTGGCGCCCGGATGGGCGCGGCGGACGACCCGGGCGCGGTCGTCGACGGCCGCTGCCGGGTGCGCGGCGTGGCCAACCTGCGGGTGGTGGACGCGTCCATCGTGCCGGTGCCGCTGCGCGCGCCCGCCGCGTTGACCAGCATCATGATCGGTGAGCGGGGCGCCGAGCTGATCGCGGGCGAGCGTTAACGGCGCAGCAGTGTCGACAGTGCCGCGCCCGGGTTGGCCACGACGGCCCGGGCGACGGTGACGTAGCCGTCGAGCAGCCGGACGGCGTCCGCCGGCGCCAGCCGTGGCGTGTGGAACAGCACCACCCGCAGCCCGTTCCCGCGCGGCGCGAGCGCCAGCTCGGTGCCGAAGCGGCTGCCGATCGCCTCCGGGACGAGCAACTCGAACTCGGTGTCGCCGACGCGGACGCGGTGCGCCAGCTCGGCCATCATCTGGAACACCACGTCGTCGACCCGGCCGCCCAGGTTGGCGCTGCCGGTGGACACGGCCTGGTAGGGCTGCTCCTGGTTGGCGAAGGCGGCGGCGGTCGTCGCGTGGGTCGCCTGCACCAGGGCCTGGAAGGTGGCGAACGGCGGCAGCCGGGTGCGCAGCACCACCATGTTGGCGCAGAAGCCGACGGTGCCTTGGCTCTCCGGCCGGCTCCGGTTGGCGAACAGCGAGGCGACGGCGAGATCGCCCTGCCCGGTCACGCGGTGCAGGACCGCGTAGTAGACGGCCAGGGCCACGGTGAACAGCGTCGTGTGGTGTCGCCGGGCCAGGGCGCGCATCCCGTCGGCGACGCCGGCGTCGAGATCCCGGGCCAGCACGCCCGGGGTGGTTCCCGGTGGCGGCTCGCGGTACGGCAGGCGCGGCAGCCGCAGCCCGGTCAGCTGGTCGCGCCAGAACGCGCGTTGCCGTTCCAGCTCCGCGCCGGCCAGCCGATCCTCCTGCCAGGCCACGAACTGCGGGTACTGCCAGCGCACCGGGGGCAGCTCGGCGGGTGACCCGGTGCAGAGGGCGCGCAGCTCCTCGAAGAGCAGCCCGCACGACCAGGCGTCGGTGACCAGGTGGTGCATGGTGAAGCAGAGGATCACCTCGTGGTCGGTGACCCGCCAGGCGGTGGCCCGGGTCGGCCAGTGTGCGACGTCCACCCGGGTGGCCAGCTCTGCGGCGACGGCCGCGTCGGCCGCGGCGTGCGGATCGGGCTCGCCCCGCAGGTCGACCACGGTGAGCTCGACGGGCCGCGGTTCGTGCACCAGCTGGGACAGCCGTGGCCCCCGCCCCGTGAAGGTGGTCCGCAGCGCCTCGTGCCGCGCGGTCAGCGCGGTCAGCGCCCGCCGCACCGCAGCCACATCGACGTCGCCGGAGAGACGGCACAGCAGTGGGCAGTTCAACGCCCCGTGGTCCGCCCGGTAGTGCTCGATGATGCCGAGCAGCCGCTGTCCCACGGAGGCCGGTACGGGTCGGGGCGCCACGGCACGACCGTACCGCCCGTCGTTGTATCTGTCATCAAGGGTCTGGCATCTTGTGTTGTCTCTCGGTACCTTGGGCGCATGTCTGGTCTGTCGGTGACCACCCCCGTGCGTGCGCAGCTGACGTGGCGGTACGAGTCCGAGATGCCGCGCGTGCTCTCCCTCTACGAACGGGCCAAGAGCGCGCAGTGGAACGCCAGCACGGATGTCGACTGGTCGATCGAGGTGCCGTTCGGTGCGCCGCTGCCCGACGACTCCGCGTTCGCCATGGCGTCCTTCGAGTCGTCCCCGCTGGCGCGGCGGGGCCGCCCGATGTGGGACACCTTCCGGTGGGAGCTGCAGTCGTGGATGGTGAGTCAGTTCCTGCACGGTGAGCAGGGGGCGCTGGTCGTCGCCGCGCGCCTGGTCGAGGTCGTGCCCGACCTGGACAGCAAGTACTACGCCGCGAGCCAGGCCGCCGACGAGGCCCGACACGTCGAGGCCTTCTCCCGCTACCTCCGCGAGAAGGTGCCGCACCCGTACGCGATCAATCCGGCGCTGTCCGAACTCATCAAGGACCTGCTGTCCGACTCCCGGTGGGACATCACCGCGCTGGGCATGCAGATCGTGGTCGAGGCCCTGGCGATGGCCGCGTTCCGGCTGGCCAACAGCACCTTCCACGACCGTCTCATCTGCGACATCACCCGGTTGGTCGCCCGCGACGAGGCGCGGCACGTGTCGTTCGGAGTGCTGTCGCTGGAGGGCATCTACCGGGAGATGACCAGCGCCGAGCTGGCCGACCGTGAGGAGATGGTGCTCGACTCGGCGAGCCTGATGCGACGCCGGTTCCTGCTCGAGGACGTCTGGGATCGCATCGAGGTCGACCGGACCGAGGGCGTCGACTTCGCGTCGCACAACGAGCTGATGATCAAGTACCGGCAGGCCATCTTCGCCCGGGTGGTGACCGCCCTGGCCAACATCGGCCTGCTGACCCCCCGGGTCCGCGAGGGCCTGGAGCGACTGGACCTCATCGGGTTCGCCGACCGCTCGATCCGCGTCCCCCGTGCCTGACCTGTCGGGAGTAGACATGCCAGTGCTGACCACGCTGACCCTGGACGGCATGTGCGCCGACGTCGCGGCGCTGCTCGAGGAGCCGGTGTCGCCCGACGACGACCTGCTGGAGCGCGGCCTCGACTCGATCGGGCTGATGCGACTCGCCGCCGGTTGGGCCGGCGCGGGGCTCACCTTCGCCCAGCTCATCGAGCACCGCGCCGTTCGGCAGTGGCATGCGCTGGCCCACCCGGCGGCCGGGGACACGCCGCCCGTCGGCGAGTCGGCCGAGGACGACGACGAGGTGGCGGTCGACCCGGACGAGCCGTTCGCCCTGGCCACCATGCAGCACGCGTACTGGGTCGGACGTGCCGGGGACCAGGCCCTCGGCGGTGTGGGCGCGCACTTCTACAACGAGTTCGACGGCCGGCAGGTGGACCCGGACCGGCTGCACCACGCGATCCGGGCGCTGGTCCGCCGCCACGACATGCTGCGGGCACGCTTCCTCGACGACGGACGGCAGCAGATCACCCCGGACGGCGCCTGGCCCGGCCTGACCGTGCACGACCTGCGCGACCTGCCCGACGGCGAGCGGGACCGGCGGCTCGCCGACCTGCGCGCCACCCTGTCCCACCGCACCCTGCGGGTGGACCGCGGCGAGGTGTTCGACGTCCAGCTCTCCCTGCTGCCCGACGGGGCGAGCCGGGTGCACGTGGAGATCGAGATGCTGGTCGCCGACGCGCACAGCTTCCGGCTGCTCCTCGCCGACCTCGCCCGGCTCTACCGCCGGCCTGACGAGCCGCTGCCGGCGATCAGCTACAGCTACCCCCGGTATCTGGCCACCCACGAGCGGCGCCGGGCCGACGCCCGCGAGGCCGCGGCCCGCTACTGGCGGCAGCGGGTGCCCGACCTGCCCGGCGGGCCCGACCTGCCGGTGGCCGGGGCCCCGGAACGCATCTTCGGCCACCGGGTGCTGCGGCACCACCATTGGCTCTCCGGCGCCGACCGGGACCGGCTCGCCGCCCGCGCGCGAGAGCACGGCGTCACCCTGTCGATGGTGTTCCTGACGGCCTTCGCCGAGGTCCTGGCCGCCTGGAGCAGCCGGCAGCGCTTCCTGCTCAACCTGCCGCTGTACGACCGGACGCCCTACCACCCGGACGTGCCGTTGCTGAGCGGGGACTTCACCAACCTGCTGCTGCTCGAGGTCGACGCCACCGACGAGGTGCCGTTCGTCGACCGCGCCCGCCGGCTTCAGGAGCAGTTCGCCCGGGACGTGGCGCACAGCGCGTACTCCGGGGTGGACGTGCTGCGCGACCTGGCCCGCGCCCGGTCCGACCGGGGGGTGCTCGCCCCGGTGGTCTTCACCAGCGCGCTCAGCCTCGGCGACCTGTTCGGCGCCGACGTCCGCGAGTGCTTCGGCGACCCGGTGTGGACCTCCTCGCAGACCCCGCAGGTGTGGCTGGACAACCAGGTAACCGAGCGCGAGGGGGGCCTCTACCTCAACTGGGACCTGGTGGCGGAGCTGTTCCCGCCCGGTGTGTCCGAGGCGATGTTCGCCGCGTACGTCGAGCTGCTGACCCGGCTGACCGACGACGACTGGACGGCGCCGGCGCCCGACCTGCTGCCCGCTGGGCAGCGGGCGGTCCGGCGGCGTGCCAACGACACGGCGGCGACACTGCCGGTCGGCCTGCTGCACGAGGGCTTCTTCGCGTGGGCGGGGCGGGAGCCGGGGCGGGTGGCGTTGCTGGGTGACGCGGTGGCGGTGTCCTACGGGGAGCTGGCCGGGCGGGCGTTGACGCTGGCCGGGGCGTTGACGCGGGCCGGGGTTGGTCCGGGGGACGCGGTGGGGGTGTGCCTGCCCAAGGGTGTCGACCAGGTCGTCGCGGTGTTGGGTGTGCTCGCCGCCGGTGGCGTGTACGTGCCGGCCGGCGTGGACCAGCCGGCCGCACGGCGCAGCCGGATCTGGCAGCGGGCCGGCGCGACGGTCGTGGTGGGCGACGGTGGGCTCGCCCCGGCCGGCGACGGCGGGCCGGCCCTGGACGGGTGCGTGCCGGTCGACGCGGACGCGTTGGCGTACGTCATCTTCACCTCCGGCTCCACCGGCGAGCCCAAGGGCGTCGAGGTGCCGCACGCCGCCGCCGGCACCACCATCGAGGCCATTCGCCGGCGTTTCCACATCGGCGCGGACGACCGGGTGCTGGCGGTGTCGGCGCTGGACTTCGACCTGTCGGTGTTCGACATCTTCGGGCTCCTCGGCGCCGGCGGCGCCGTCGTGCTGATCGGCGAGGAACATCGGCGCGACGCGGTCGCCTGGCGTCGGCTCGTCGCCGCGCACCGGGTGACCGTCTGGCAGTCGGTCCCCGCGCTGCTGGACATGCTGCTGACCGCCGCCGAGGCCGACGGCGGGCTGGAGCATCTGCGGCTGGCCCTGCTCGGCGGCGACTGGGTCGGCCTGGACCTGCGCGACCGGCTGGTGGCTCTGCGCCCGGACGCCCGGCTCGTCGCCCTCGGCGGCACCACCGAGACCGCCATCCACTCGACCGTCTTCGAGGTGGGCGCGGTGCCCGCGCACTGGCGGTCCATTCCGTACGGCTTTCCGCTGCCCAACCAGCGCTGCCGCGTGGTGGACGGGCGGGGGCGGGACTGTCCGGACTGGGTGGTGGGGGAGTTGTGGATCGGTGGCGCCGGGGTGGCGGCGGGTTACCGGGGGGATCCGGAGCGCACGGCGCAGCGGTTCGTGGCGCAGGACGGGGTGCGGTGGTATCGCACGGGGGATCTGGGCCGGTACTGGCCGGACGGGACGCTGGAGTTCCTCGGCCGGGCGGACTTCCAGGTCAAGATCCGCGGACACCGTATCGAGTTGGGCGAGGTCGAAGCGGCCCTGCTGGAGTGCCCCGGTGTGCGCGACGCGGTCGTGGTCGCCGTCGGCACGAGCACCCGCCGGCTCGCCGCCGCCGTCGTGCCCGAGACGCCCGACCTGGATCCCGAGGCGGTCCGGGCGTTCGTCGTCGACCGGCTGCCGGCGTACATGGTGCCGGAGCACGTCGCGGTGCTCGACCGGCTGCCGTTGAGCGGCAACGGCAAGATCGACCGGCCGGCGCTCACCCGCCGGCTCGCCGACCGCACCGACCGGCCCACCACCGTCGAGGCACCCGTCGGGCCGGTCGAGATGACGCTGGCCACCCTCTGGGCCGACCTGCTCGACGTGCCGACCGTCGGCCGCACCGACAGCTTCTTCGCCCTCGGCGGGGACAGCCTGCTCGCCACCCGGCTGCTCGGCCGGATGCGCGCGGCCGGGCTCGCCGGCGGCCAACTGCGCCGCCTCTTCGCCGAGCCGACGCTCGCCGGGTTCGCCGCCGGAGTCCGGCTCGACACGGGAGCCGGGCTGACCGGGACCTTCGTCGCCGACCCGGCGCACCGCCACGATCCGTTCCCCGCGACCGACGTGCAGCGGGCGTACTGGATGGGCCGGACCGGCGACTTTGCCCTCGGCGAGGTCGGATCCCACTGGTACTGGGAGTTCGACGGCGCGGACGTGGACCTCGAACGGCTCACCGCGGCCTGGAACGGGCTGGTCCGGCGACACGAGATGCTGCGGGCCGTCTTCGACCCCGACGGGCGCCAACGCATCCAGCCCGAGGTGCCCGAGGTGACCATCCCGGTCGGCGACGGCGAGGCCGCGCTCGCCGACCTGCGTGAGCGGCTGTCACACCGCGTCGCCGACCCGACGCGCTGGCCGCTGGTGGCCATCGAGGCTGTGCGGTACGGCGAGCGCCGGGTCCGGCTGGCGTTCAGCTTCGACTACATCGTGCTCGACGCGCTCAGCATCGTCACCGTCTTCGCCGAGCTGTCCGCCCTCTACGTCGACCTCGACGCGCCGCTGCGCCCGATCGGTGTGTCCTTCCGTGACTATGTGCTCACCGCCCAGCCCTACGAGGCCACCATCCAGGCCGACCAGCGCTACTGGTCGGCGCAGTCGGCCGAGCTGCCGCCCGCGCCGCAACTACCGCTCGCCGTCGACCCCGAACGGGTACGTGCGCCCCGCTTCGTCCGCCACGAGGCTCGGCTCAATCCGGCGGCGTGGACCGCCCTGGTGGACGCCGCCCGCGCCCACGGGGTGAGCCCGGCCGCCGTGCTCGCCACCGCGTACGCCGAGGTGCTCTCGGCCTGGAGCGGGCGAGGCGACCTCACCCTCAACCTGACCCTCTTCGACCGCCGGGAGGTCCACCCCGACATCGACCACGTGCTCGGCGACTTCACCTCGCTGCTGCTCGTCCCGCACCGGCCCGGCGTCGACGACGACTTCCTGACCCTGGTCCGCCGCCTGCAGGAGCGGATGTGGGACGGCATGGAGCACAACGGGGTCTCCGCCATCTGGGTGCTGCGGGAGATCGCCCGGCGTACCGGCGCGCCCGCCGCCACCATGCCGGTGGTCTTCACCAGCGCGTTGGGCATCAGCGACGAACTGGTCAACATGTCCCTGCCGTTCGGTGAGCAGATCTGGGGCGCGTCGCAGACCCCGCAGGTGTGGCTGGACAACCAGGTCATGGAACGCGACGGCGGCCTGAGCGTCAACTGGGACGTGGTCGCCGAGCTGTTCCCGGCCGGCATGGTGGAGGCGATGTTCGCCGCGTACGTCGAGCTGCTGACCACCCTGGCCGCCGGCGACTGGGCGCGAACCGTGCTGGTCGGGCTTCCCGAGGGGCAGCGGGCGGTCCGCGACCGGGTGAACGCGGCCACCGCGCCGACCCCACTGGGCCTGCTGCACGACGGTTTCTTCGCGCGGGCGGGGCGGGAGCCGGGGCGGGTGGCGGTGCTGGGCGATGAGGTGGTGGTGTCCTATGGGGAGTTGGCCGGGCGGGCGTTGACGCTGGCCGGGCGCTTGGGCCGGGCCGGTGTCGGTCCGGGGGACGCGGTGGGGGTGTGCCTGCCCAAGGGTGTCGACCAGGTCGTCGCGGTGTTGGGTGTGCTCGCGGCCGGGGGCGTGTACGTGCCGGTCGGCGTCGACCAGCCGGTGGTGCGCCGGGAGCGGATCTTCACCCGGGCCGACGTGAAGACGGTCGTCGGCGCGGACGGACTCGCCCCGGCCGGCGACGGTGGGCCGGCCCTCGACGGGTGCGTGCCGGTCGACGCGGACGCGTTGGCGTACGTCATCTTCACCTCCGGCTCCACCGGCGAGCCCAAGGGCGTCGAGGTGTCCCACGCGGCGGCCCTGAACACCCTCGCGGCGGTCAGCGACCGCCTGCGCCTCGGCGCGGACGACCGGGTGCTGGCGGTGTCGGCGCTCGACTTCGACCTGTCGGTGTTCGACATCTTCGGGCTCCTCGGCGTCGGCGGCGCGGTGGTGCTCGTCGAGGAGGAGCAGCGGCGCGACGCCCGCACCTGGCTGCGCCTCGTCCGTCAGCACGGCGTCACCGTCTGGAACACCGTGCCCGCTCTGCTCGACATGCTGCTCACCGCGGCCGGCGACGAACCGCTCGGCGCGCTGCGGCACGCCCTGGTCTCCGGCGACTGGGTCGGCCTGGACCTGCGCGACCGGCTCGTCGCCCGCCGCCCGGACGCCCGGCTGACCGCCCTCGGCGGCGCCACCGAGGCGGCCATCTGGTCCAACGCGTTCGACGTGGACGTGGTCCCCGCGCACTGGCGGTCCATCCCGTACGGCTTCCCCCTGCCCAACCAGCGCTATCGGGTCGTGGACGGTCGGGGGCGGGACTGTCCGGACTGGGTGGTGGGGGAGTTGTGGATCGGCGGCGCCGGGGTGGCGGCGGGTTACCGGGGGGATCCGGAGCGCACGGCACAGCGGTTCGTGGCGCATGACGGGGTGCGGTGGTATCGCACGGGGGATCTGGGCCGGTACTGGCCGGACGGGACGCTGGAGTTCCTGGGCCGGGCGGACTTCCAGGTGAAGATTCGCGGACACCGTATCGAACTGGGCGAGGTCGAAGCGGCCCTGCTGGAGTGCCGCGGGGTACGCGACGCGGTCGTGGTCGCCGTCGGCACGAGCATCCGCCGGCTCGCCGCCGCCGTCGTGCCCGAGCCGGACGTCACCCTCGACCCGGACGTCACCAGCACGTTCGTCGTCGACCGGCTGCCCGCGTACATGGTGCCGGAGCACGTCGCGGTGCTCGACCGGCTGCCGTTGAGCGGCAACGGCAAGATCGACCGGGGCGCGGTGGCCACCCTGCTGGCCAGCGGGAACAGCGGGCCGGCCGACGAGCCGCCCCGGCTCGGCCTGGAGAGCGACCTCGGCGCGCTCTGGGCCGACCTGCTGAACTGCCCCGTCCCCGGCCGCACCCGGAACTTCTTCAGCCTCGGCGGGGACAGCCTGCTCGCCACCCGGCTGCTGGCCGTGCTGCGCGAGCGGTACGGCGTCGACCTGCCGATGCGAGGCCTGCTCGACCGACCGACCATCGCGGACCTGGCCACCGCCGTACAGCACGCCGCCGGCACGTACGAGGAAGGGGCGATATGAACGGGCAGGACCTGGTTGCCGAGCTGGCGCAGTTCGGGGTCCAACTCTGGGAGGAGGACGGCCAACTCCGCTTCCGGGCCCCCACCGGCGCCCTCACCGAACAGCGACGCGCCGCGCTGCGCCAGCACAAGGAACAGGTGCTGGCCGTGCTGCGCGACGCCGCCGCGCCCACCGCCGTGCCGCACCCCGAGCAGCGCCACGAGCCGTTCCCGCTCACCGACGTACAGAGCGCGTACCTGCTCGGACGGGGCGACGGCTTCGCCTACGGCGGCGTCGGCTGCCACGGGTACGGCGAGCTGACCTTCACCGAGCTGGACGTCGACCGGCTGGAACGCGCCTGGCACGAGGTCGTCGCCCGGCACGACATGCTGCGGGCCGTCGTCAACCGCGACGGCTCCCAGCAGGTACGACCCGACGTGCCGGCGTACCGGATCGAGGCGCGCGACGCCGACGCGGCCGGCTTCGACGACGCGGTGGCCGCCACCCGGGCCGAGCTGGACCACCGCCGCTACGACCCGCAGCAGTGGCCGCTGTTCAGGCTCCGGGTCACCCGCGGCCCGGGGCGCTGCGTCCTGCACTTCTCGATCGACTTTCTGATCTGCGACTTCGTCAGCATCAACATCCTGCTCGACGAGCTGGGCCGCCGGTACGCCGGTGACCCGCCCACCGACGAGCTGACGCTGACGTTCCGCGACCACCTGCTGGCCACCGAACCGCTACGCGGCGGCCCCCGCCACCAGGCCGACCGGGACTGGTGGCTGGCCCGGCTCGACGACCTGCCGCCCGCGCCGGAACTGCCCCTGTGCGGCGACGGCACCGCCGCGCCGCCCCGCTTCCGCCGCCTCGACCTGCGGCTGGACCCGTCCGAGTGGGCCGGGTTGCGCCAGCGCGCCGGGCAGCACGGCATCAGCCCCTCCGGGGCGGTGCTCGCCGCGTACGTCGAGGTGATCGCCGCGTGGAGCGCGCACCCGCGCTTCACCGTCGACGTCACCCTGCTCAACCGGACGCCGACGCACCCGCAGGTGGATCGGATCGTCGGCGACTTCACCTCGGTCAGCCTGCTCGCCGTGGAGCAGAGCCCGGACGCGCCGGTCCAGGAGCGGGCCAAGCGGATCCAGGCGCAGCTCTGGTCCGACCTGGACCACCGCCGGTTCTCCGGCGTCGACGTGGTCCGCGAGCTGGCCCGCCGCCGGGGCGCCGACGCCGCACTGATGCCCATCGTCTTCACCAGCGCCATCGGCCTGGGCGGCGACACCGGCGTGGAGGGCTTCGGCGAGCTGGGGTACGGCATCAGCCAGACCCCGCAGGTGTGGATCGACTGCCAGAACATCGAGCGCTCCGGCGGGCTGGCCACCAACTGGGACGTCCGCGACGGCGTCTTTCCCGACGGCGTGGTCGACGAGATGTTCGCCGCGTACGCCGCGCTGCTGCGCCGGCTGGCGTGCACCGACAAGGCGTGGGAGGAGCTCGCCCCGGTCGCGCTGTCCGAGGCGAGCGCCCGTCGCCGCGCCGAGGTCAACGCCACCGCCGCGCCGCTGCCCGACGGGCTGCTGCACGAGGGCGTCCTCGCCCAGGCGCTGCGGACTCCGGACCGGGTGGCCGTGGTGGCCCCGGACGGCACGCTCACCTACCGGCAGCTCACCGGCCGTGCCGCCGCCGTGGCCGCCCGGCTGGCAGAGAAGGGCTGCCGGCCCGGTGACCTGGTCGCGGTGGTCGCCGACAAGGGCTGGCGGCAGGTGGTCGCGGTGTTCGGGGCGCTGCTGGCGGGCGCCGCGTACGTGCCGATCGACACCAACCAGCCGCCCGCCCGTCGTGACCTGATCCTCGCTGGCGCGGGGATCCGGCACGTCCTCACCGAGTCTGCCCGGGTGGACGGCGACTGGCCGGCGGGGGTGCCGCCGATCGCGGTGGACGACTGCGACGGCCCGGCGCCGACGGAGCTGCCGGCGCGGCCGGTCGGCCCGGACGACCGCGCGTACGTCATCCACACGTCCGGGTCGACGGGCACGCCGAAGGGCGTGGTGATCACCCACCGGGCGGCCCTGAACACCGTGGTGGACATCAACAGCCGGTTCGACGTGACCCCGGACGACCGGGTGCTGGGCCTGGCCAACCTCGGCTTCGACCTGTCCGTCTACGACCTGTTCGGCCCGCCCGCGGTCGGCGCCGCGCTCGTGCTGCCGGCGCCCGAGCGGCGGGGTGACCCCACCCACTGGGCCGAACTGGTCGCCGAGAACGAGGTGACCGTCTGGAACTCGGTGCCGGCGCAGCTCCAGATGCTCGCCGACTACCTCGCGGCCGCGCCGATGGTCCGGATCCCCTCGCTGCGGCTGGCCCTGCTCAGCGGCGACTGGATTCCGGTGACCTTGCCGGACCATATCCGCGATCTGGTCCCCGGCCTGGCCGTGGTCAGCCTGGGCGGCGCGACCGAGGCCGCCATCTGGTCGATCATCCACCCGATCGGCCGGGTGGACCCCGCCTGGCGCAGCATCCCGTACGGGGTGCCGCTGACCAACCAGACCTGGCACGTGCGTGACGCCGCGCTGCGACCCCGACCGGACTGGGTCACCGGGGAGTTGTACATCGGCGGGGCGGGGCTGGCGCTGGGCTACCTCGGCGACGAGGCGCGCACGGCCGAGCGGTTCGTCACCGACCCGGCCAGCGGCGAGCGGCTGTACCGCACCGGTGACCTCGGGCGCTACCTGCCCGACGGCACCATCGAATTCCTCGGTCGGGAGGACTTCCAGGTCAAGATCCGCGGCCATCGGATCGAGTTGGCCGAGGTCGAGTCGGCGCTGCTGACGCACCCGGCGGTGGGCGGGGCGATCGCCGTGGTGGACGGTGACCGTCCACTGGAGAAGCGACTGGCCGCCGTCGTCCAGCCCGCCGCCGTCGAACCCGGCCCCGGGCAGCCGGTCGACCCCGCCGGGCCCACCGCGGCCGGGACCGCCCTGGTCGCCGGCACCGACCTCGGCGTGTACGACGCGTACCTGCGCGAGCTGGACCGCCTCGGCCTCGCCGCCATGCTGGACACCCTGCGCGCCGCCGGGCTCGCCCTCGACGACCGCCCGCACAGCCTGGACGAGGTGTACGCCGCCACCCGCGTCGCGCCCCGGCACCGCCGGCTGCTGCGCCGCTGGCTGCGGGCGCTCACCGACTCCGGGGTGCTGCGCCACGACGACGGCTACCGGCTGGTGGCCGCGCCGCCGCCCGCCGCGCGGGCCTGGGACGCGGCCGCCGAGCGGGCGGCGTCGGTCGGGGAGTCTCCCGAGCTGGTCCGGTACTTCCAGGCCAGCGCCGCCGCGCTGCCGGCGCTGCTGCGCGGCGACGAGGACCCCCTCGCGCTGCTGTTCCCCGGCGGCGAACTGTCGGTGTCGGACAACCTCTACGCCGACGCCCTGTTCAACCGGTGGGCCAACACGGTCGCGGCCGCTACCGTCCGCGCCCTCGCCGAGCGGCTGACCGGGCCGGTGCGCATCGTCGAGGTCGGCGCCGGGTCCGGCGGCACCACCGCGGCCGTGCTCGACGCGCTGGACGGCCTCGACGTCGACTACCTCTACACCGACCTGTCCGCGTTCTTCCTCGGTGCCGGCCGGCAACGCTTCGCCGACCGGCCGGGCATCCGCTTCGCGCAACTGGACCTCGACGCCGACCTGGCCGGGCAGGGGATGCCGCCGAACAGCGCCGACATCGTGATCGCCGGCGACGTCCTGCACGCCACCCGGGACGTACCGGCCACCCTGGCGCGGCTGCGCGGCCTGCTCGCCCCCGGCGGGCACCTGGTGCTGCTGGAGATGACCCGGGAGCACTACCAGATCATGACGTCGCTGGAGCTGCTGGTCCGGCTCGACGACGACCTTGGGGACTTCGCCGACCTGCGCCACGGCACCGACCGGACGTTCCTCACCGGCGACGAGTGGCGCAGCCTGCTCGCCGCCGCCGGCGCGTCGTCCGTGCTCGACCTGCCGGCGGCCGGCGACCCGATGGCCGGGCTCGGCATGCGGATCATCGCCGCGCGGGTCAAGGCCGACCGGCGGCGGGTGGTACCCGACGAACTGCGGACACATCTGGCCGAGCGGCTGCCCGACTACATGAGTCCGGGCGTGCTGCGGGTGGTCGACGAGCTGCCCCGCACGGCGAACGGCAAGCTGGACCGCACGGCCGTACGACGGCTGGTGGCGGCCACGACGGCCGGTCCCGAGGTGGCCGCCGCGGCGCCGCTCACCGAGTTGGAGGAGCGGATCGCGGCCGTCTGGGCCGACGTGCTGCGGGTGGAGCGGGTCGGGCGGGACGCCGACTTCTTCGCCCTCGGCGGCGACTCGCTGCTCGCCGCGAAGCTCGCCGGCCAGCTCGCCGAGCGGGTGCCGGCCGCCGCCGACGTCTTCTTCGACGAGTTGCTGCGCAGGATCCTGGAGCACCCGACCGTGGCCGATCTGGCCGACCACCTGGCCGCCGCCGGCAGTGTCCGGCCGGACGAGCAACCGGCGGGCAGCGACACCGGCGAGGTGGTGACGCTGGCCGGCGGGGGCCCGCCCCGGTACGTCCTGGTCCACGATGGCAGCGGCGGCCTCGACGGGTACGCCGGGCTGGCCGAGCGGCTGGCCGGCTCGGGAGCCGTGTGCGGGATCGCGGACACCGGCCTGCACCGCTACGCCGGCCTGGACCCGGCGCCGCTGGTGCAACGCCTCGCCGCCGACTACACGGCGGCGCTGGCCGAGCACCTGTCGACCGGGTCGCTGACGCTGGTCGGCCGGGGCGAGGCCGGCGTGCTGGCGTTGGAGCTGGCCCGGCAGCTCACCGAATCGGGGGCGGACGTCGCCGGGCTGGTGGTCGCCGACCCGGTCACCGGCGACGGCTACGGCAGTTCCCCGTACGCGGGAGACGTCACGCTGCTCTGCCCGTCCGAGCCGGACCCGACGAGCGTCGACTGGTGGCGCGACGTGTGCCTGGGCGAGCTGACCGTGCGCCGGGTGCCGGACGATCCGGGCGCCTGGGCCGGCCCGATCGCCGGGGACGGCTGACGTGCCCGGGACGGTGGCCCTGGTGGGCGCCACCGGCGGGGTGGGCCGGCACGCGCTGGCGCACCTGCTGGCCTGGGGCGCCGACACCGTACGGGCCGGCGCCCGCGACCCCGCCCGGCTCGTCGCCGACGACCCGCGGGTGCACGTGCGGGCGGTGGATGTCACCGATTCCGCCAGCCTGGACGCGTTCTGCGCCGGCTGCCACACCGTCGTCAACTGCGCCGGACCGGCGGCCTCGATCGGCGACACGGTGGCCCGTGCGGCGGCACGCAGCGGCGCCGGGTACGTCGACGCGGCCGGTGACGACCCGCTGCACGCGGCGGTGTCCGCCCTGCCGGCAGCCGCGGACCGGGTCGCGGTGCTCTCCGCCGGGTTGATGCCCGGCCTGTCCGGGCTGCTTCCCGCTTACCTCGCCGCGCAGCTGCCGGCGGCACGGCGGATGACCGGGTACGTCGGTGGCCGCGACGGTTTCACCCCCGGCGCCGCCCTGGACTTCCTCGCCGCCGGGAACGCCGACTACGGCGAGCCGCTGGCCGCGTGGCGTAACGGCGGGCGGCACAGCCGTGCCCTCGCCGCTCGCGCCGACGTGCCGGTGCCGTTCTTCGACGAGCCGGTGCTGCTGCAGCCGTACCTCAGCACCGAGACCGAGCGGGTCGCCCGCCGGCTCGGCCTCACCGACGTCGACTGGTGGTCGGCGTTCGCCGGCAGCCGGCTGCCGGCCGCGCTCGCCGCCGGCGCCCGGCGAGCGCGTGACGGCGCGACGGCGGCGCAGCTCGCCGACGCGGCAGCCGAGCTGTGCCGGGCGGCCGAGCTGGACACCTTCGGTCGGCCCCGCTACCAGCTGCTGGTCATCGAGGTGACCGGCCCGGCTGGCAGCCGCGTGCTGGCCTGCCGGGGGATCGGCGCGAACGCGCTCACCGGCGCGACGGTCGCCCTCGGCGCCCTGGCGGTCGCCGCCGGCGCCGTGCCACCCGGCGTGCACCACCTCGCCGAAGCGGTGGACCCGGGATGGGCGGTGGACCTGCTGCGCACCAGCCCGGCGGTCACGTCGCTGACCGTCGACGACGTTCCGCTGGGGTCACACGACCTGATCGAGGAGGGGGTGGCGTGAAACCGAGAGTGCTGGTCGCCGGCACCAAGTTCGGCCAGGTGTACCTGCAGGCCTTTCGGCAGCCCGACTTTCCGTTCGAGCTGGCCGGGATCCTCGCCGGGGGCAGCGCCCGTTCGGTCGCGTGCGCCCGGCACTACGGGGTGCCGCTGTGGACCGACGTGACCCAGGTGCCCGCCGACGTCACGCTGGCCTGCGTGGTGATCCGCGGCGGTCTGCTCGGCGGACCGGGCGGCGAGGTGGCCCGGGCGCTGATGCAACGAGGGCTGCACGTGCTGCAGGAGCATCCGCTGCACCACGACGAGCTGGTCGAGTGTCTGCGGACCGCCGGTCGGGCCGGGGTCGTCTACCACCTGAACTCGTTCTACGTGCACACCGCCCCGGTGCGCCGGTTCCTCGCCGCGGCCCGGGCGCTGCTGGCCCGGCAGCCGGCGCGCTACGTCGACGCGGCCTGCGGCTTCCAGGTCGCGTACGCGCTGCTGGACATCCTCGGCCAGACCCTCGGCGGGGTACGCCCGTGGGGCCTGGCCCCGGCGGTCGAACTGCCCGAGCAGGTACGCCGGCTGTCCCGGGTGGACGTGCCGTTCCGAAGCCTCGACGGGGTGCTCGCCGGGGTGCCGCTGACCCTACGGGTGCAGAACCAGATGGACCCGGCGGACCCGGACAACTACGCGCACCTGCTGCACCGGGTCACCATCGGCACCGAGGCCGGCAACCTGACCCTCGTCGGCACGCACGGACCCACCGTGTGGAGTCCTCGGCCGGACTTTCCGCAGCAGGTGCAGGACCGGGGGGTGGGCCGGCCGCACTTCGCCGACGGGGAGGGCGCCGAACCCGACCACCTGGACGTGCCGAGCGCGCAGCCGCTGGCCGACACGGTCGCGCCAAGCTACCGCACCGTGTTCGAGGAGGTCTGGCCGGCCGGCGTCGGGTACGCCCTGGGCAACCTGCACCGGGCGGCGCTGGGCGGGGAGAAGCTGGCCCGACACGGCCAGTACCACCTGAGCCTGTGCCAGTTGTGGCAGGACGTCACCACCCGGTTGGGGCCGCCCGACCTGGTGCGCTCCGTACCGCCGCGGATGCTCGTCGCGTCCGACGTGGCGGAACTGGCCGACGCTGCCGCCGGGGCGGTCGACACGCCGGAGCCGGTGCGGATCGGGGCGCGACCGTGACGCCCGCCGTCCGTACCTGGCTGCGCTGCCCCCGGCCGTTGCGCTGGCCGGCGCTGCGCCTCGTCTGCTTCCCCCACGCCGGCGGCAACGCCGCCTTCTACCGGCCCTGGTCCGGTCAGGTGCCCGACGACGTCGAGGTGCACGGCGTGCAGTACCCGGGTCGCATGGACCGGGCCGGGGAACCGTTCGCCGCCGACCTGCCGACCCTGGCCGAGGGGGTCGCCGCGGCGGTGCGGGCGCTGCCGGCCGACGCCCCGGTCGTCCTGTTCGGGCACAGCCTCGGGGCGTCCGTGGCGTACGAGATGGCACGCCGGCTGGACGGCCCCGGCAGCGTGCTACGGGCGTTGGTGGTCTCCGGCCGCCCGGGGCCGGACCGGTTGCGGGCCACCAGCGTGCACCTGGCCGACGACGACAAGCTGTGGGCGGAGACCGGGCGGCTCGGCGGCACCGCCCGGGAGGCCCTCGAACACGAGGGAGTACGCGCGATCGCCCTGCCGGTGCTGCGCGCCGACTACCGGATCGCCGAGACCTACCGTCCGCGGCCGCCGGTGCCGCTACGGACGCCGGTGCTGGCCTGCGTCGGCGCGGACGACCCCGAGGTCACCGCGGACGAGGCCGGCGACTGGGCCCACCGCACCCGAGGCGGCTTCGCCCTGCACACGTTCCCCGGCGGCCACTTCTACCTGCTCCCGCGCCGCAACCAGCTCATCGAGATCATCCTGCGCGCCACGCACCGCAGCCCGGTGCCCACCTGGTCGGCGGCCGGCCCGTGATCCCGGCGAACCTGCACTACCACCGGGCCCGGGACCTGACCGAGGCGCTGGAGCTGCGCGAGGCGTACGGCGACCAGCTGCGGCCGCTGGCCGGCGGGCAGTCGCTGCTGCCGGCGCTGAAGCTGCGCCGCGACCGCGTCGACACCCTGCTGGACCTCGGCCGGGTCGGCGAGTTGTCGTACGTGGCCCACCGTGACGACCACCTGGCCGTGGGCGCGCTGACCCGCTACCACCGGTTGCTCACCGACCCGCTGGTCGAGCGGTACGCCCCGATGCTGGCCGTCGCCGCCGCGGCGGTCGGCGACCCGCAGGTGCGGCATGTGGGGACCGTGGGCGGCGCGCTCGCCCAGGCCGACCCGGCCGCGGACCTGCCGCTGGCCCTGGTCGCGCTGGACGCCGTCGTGGTGCTGCGCACCGTGGCCGGCGCCCGGCAGGTGCCCGCCGCCGAGTTGGCCGTGGCGCCCGGGACGACGGTGTGCCGGCCCGACGAACTCGTCACCGAGGTACGGGTGCCGCTGCCCGGCCCGGCACGGTGGAGCTACCGGACCTTCGCCCGGCCGGCGTTGGAGTGGTCGCTGGTGGCCGTCGCCGTCGCCGACGGTCGGGTCGCGCTGGCCGGCATGGGGCCGACCATCCGGCGGGCGCACGAGGTCGAGGTGGCCCTCGCCGAGGGCGCCGGTGTCGCCGCGGCTGCGCGCGCCGACGAGGGGTGTGACCCGCCGGACGACGTACGTGCCTCGGCCGCCTACCGGCGGCACCTGAGCCGGGTGCTGGTGGCCCGCGCCCTGGCAGAGAACGGCACCATCCCGGAGGAGTCACGATGAGCATCGACGCCCGTCCCGGTACGACGACCGTCGCCGTCACCGCCACGGTCAACGGTCGCCCGGACAGCCGGCGGGTGCCGGCCCGTACCCTGCTGGTCCATCTGCTGCGCGAGGAGCTGGGGTTGACCGCGGCCACCGTGGGCTGCGACACCTCCTCCTGCGGGGCCTGCACGGTGCTGCTGGACGGGCGGTCGGTCAAGTCGTGCACCCTGCTGGCCGCGCAGGCCGACGGCGCCGAGATCCGCACCGTGGAGGGGCTCGCCGACGGCGACCAGCTGCACCCGGTGCAGGAGGCGTTCCACGAGCACCATGCCCTGCAGTGCGGCTTCTGCACTCCCGGCATGGTCCTCGCCGTGGTGAGCCTGCTCCAGGAGAACCCGGGGCCGCTCACCGAGCACGACGTGCGGCACGCCCTGAAGGGCAACCTGTGCCGCTGCACCGGCTACCACAACATCGTCCGTGCCGTGCTCGCCCTCGACGAGGCCCGCCAGGTCGGATGACCGCCAGACACCGGAAAGGAGGCCGACCATGTCGGCGCGCTACGTACTCGGGGTGAACATCGGCTTCCACGACTCCAGCGCCGCGCTGGTCCGCGACGGTGCGCTCTGCGGCCTCGTCGAGCAGGAGCGGATCAGCCGGCGCAAGCACGCGGTGGGCCAACCGCCCGCCGACGCCGTCGCCGCCTGCCTGGCGATGGCCGGCATCGGCCCGCAGGAGGTGGACACCGTCGCCATCGGCTGGGACTTCCGGGACATCCCGCTCGGGCGCAACCGACGGTTCACCCCCGACGGGCTGCGGGCGATGCTCTTCCCCGGCCACGAGGACCTGACCATGCCGGCGATCCGCTGGGTGCCGCACCACGTCGCGCACGCGGCCAGCGCGGCGTTCAGCGTCGACTGTGACGAGGCCGCGGTCCTGGTCCTCGACGGCGCCGGCGAGACGCAGTCGACCTCGTTCGGGCGCTACGCCGACGGGGAGATCGAGATCCTGCGGGAGTGGCCCGTCGAGCAGTCGTTGGGCTTCTACTACAACGCCGCCGCCGAGTGGGCGGGGCTGGGCTACTGGGGCACCGGCAAGCTGATGGGCCTCGCCGCGTACGGCAGGCCCGGCCCCGGCGCGCCGGTGCAGGCCGTTCCCGGCGGGTACGAGCTGGTCCGCGGCACGCCCACCGCTGACGTGCCCGCCCGAAGGGCCGCGACCCTCGGCCCGCTGATGGCGTACTACCCGGCCGTCGCCGAGTCCCTCAAACCCCAGTTCGGCAAGCTCTTCCCGTACGCGCCGCGCACCGGGGAGGAGCCGATCGCGTACGCGGACTTCGCGGCGACGATCCAGCAAGGGCTCGAGGAGACGGTGCTGTCGCTGGCCGCCGAGCTGCGTCGGCGGGTCGACACCCCGGTGCTGGCGCTCGCGGGCGGGGTGGCGATGAACTGCACCATGGTCGGCGTGCTGGTCCGCAGTGGCCTGTTCGAGCGGGTCTACGTGCCGCCGGTGCCGACCGACGCGGGGGTGTCCCTGGGGGCCGCGCTGGTCGCCGCGCGGGAGTGCGGTGAGTTCGCGCCCACCCGTCTCGACCACGCGTACTGGGGTCAGCCGATCACCACGGAGGCCGGTGAGGCGGCGGCGGCTCGGGCCGGCATGGTGCACCGCCGCCTGGGTGACGACGAGTTGGCCCGCGCCGTGGCCGGTGAACTCGCCGCTGGCCGGATCGTGGGCTGGGCACGCGGGCGGGCCGAGATCGGGCAGCGGGCGCTCGGCGCGCGCAGTCTGCTGGCTGACCCGCGTGGTCGGCGCAGCCTGGAACGCCTCAACGTGCTCAAGGGGCGGGAGATGTGGCGTCCGGTGGCGCCCAGTGTCCTGGCCGAGCACGTGTCCGAGCTGGTCGACGGTCCGGTCGGCGATCCGTCCCGGTTCATGTTGGCCGCCGCCTCGCTGCGCCCGGACGCGCGGCTGCGGGTCCCGGCGGTGACGCACGTGGACGGCTCGGCCCGCCCGCAGACCGTGTACCGCGACACCAACCCCGGCTACTGGTCGCTGATCGAGCAGTTCCGGCAGCTCACCGGAGTGCCGGCGGTGGTCAACACCTCGTTCAACCTCGCCGGCGACCCGATTGTGAACTCGGCCGCGGACGCGGTGGACACGTTCGTCCGGGCCAAGGAGATCGACCTGCTGGTGCTCGGGGACGCGGTGGTGGCGCGCAGCGAGGCCGACCTGCCGGCCTGACGTGCGAAGGGGCCGCCCGACCGGGAGGCCCCTTCTTCGCGCGGTCCGCTGCTCAGGGGGTTGAGGAACATCGGAACGAAAACCGGCGCTAAGCCCTCGCGGGCCTGAGAGCGCTTTGACCTGGCGGCACACGGCCGCCGGACAAGGTCGCCCACCGCCGAAATCAGACGCCTTCGCGCAGGTACAGGTCGCGCAGCAGGCCGATCTCGCCGCCGTGATGCGCGACCTCGACCAGAGCGTGCAGCGCGAGCTTCAGATAGGTCTCATCGGCCCAACCGCCGGGGCCCAGGCCTATCGGCGCCAACAGGCGCTTGTCGCCGAGGGCTGCGATACGGGAGATGAAGTGCTCCCAGTCCTCGGCGAGCGCCTGGACGCCCTCTTTCGCGGTGCCCGGCCACTCGTGGCGGTCGCCGAACTCGGGGACGTCCTCGAAGAAGTGGATCACATAGCCGCGCAGGCAGAGGCTGCCGATGTGCCAGATGCGCCAGGCGATCGTCGTGAGGGGGTCCGGCGCCTCCGGACTCGATTCCGGAAATAGCGTGGCGACGCGGAAGACGCCGTCGTCGCCGGGGCGGATGCTGATGCAGTCGCTGACCGGCTCCCAGTGGTACTCGGCGTCGGTCAGGTCCTCAAGGCGCTCGAACAGCCGGGATCGCGCGCGTTCGAAGATCGCGAGAATGTCCCGCGTGACGGGGTCGGGCACGATCATGTCAGCCATGTCAACTCCAGGGCTCGGTGGTTTCGGGTCGGTCGGGATGATCAGGATCGACGGGTCGGCCGACTCGGTCACGTGCCGCCGCCTCGGCGTGTGTCGCCGGGTGCGAGCAGGCTGGTGAGTTCGGCGATGGCGTCCGGCGACGGCTTGAAGTAGCGGCGCAGGTTCTCCGGCTTCCGGTGCCGGGACTTGGCCATCAGCATCAGCAGCGACGCGCCAGCCTCGCCCAGGTGCGGCCCTTGAGCAGCCGGGGCAGCAGCCGGGCGGTGCCGGCATCCCAGTACACCGGCTCCAGCACGTAGACCCCACGCGACTGGCCCCGGCGGCGGGCCTTGGTCCGGGCGCCCTTGGCCTTGACCAGGCAACGGCGCCCGGCGAAGTCCAGCTCCTCGATGTTGACGCCCAGGATCTCCTCGGACCGCCCGGCGGTCTCGTAGAGCATCCGCCACAGCGCCTCCTCCCGCAGGTGCACCTCGCGCCGCGCGATCAGCCGGCCGACCGCCATCTTCGAGCGGGCCGGGGTCTCGGAGTCCGGCACCGCCAGCCGCTTCGCCCAGGCCGGGACCATCGGTCCCTCGTAGCCGCGCTCACGGCACCAGCCGAGCCAGGACAGCACCCCCGGCCCGGCGGGAGTTCCAGGTGTTGACCGCCGCAGTGCCCCAGAGCAGTTCCCGGGCCTCGCCGAGCCGTTCAGCGGTCTTGCCCACCCCGATCCCGTAGTTGCGGACCGTGTTCGGGTTGCCGAGCGAGTCGAGAAACACGTCCGCCGCCGCGCGGACGGTCAACGCCTTCCCGGCCGGCCGTTGTACGACGGTGGGCACCGCTTCCCCCTTGCCACAGATAACAGGGCCGCTTCATGTAGCGGCCGGAGAACGTCACCGCAGGTGACGGATGAAGCTACCGCAGATAATTGGGGCGTTATCTGTGGGATGACTTCAAGATCGCCCCGCGCCCGACGTCCCGTCAGGCGCCCACCAGGGCCGACAGATGCTTAGCGCCGGTTTTCGTTCCGATGTTCCTCAACCCCCGCTCAGGCCCGGGCCGTCCGACGGTCGCGTCGCCAGACCTGCCGTAGCCGGTCGACGAAGAAGTCCCGGTTCACCCAGTAGAACTCCAGCCAGATGTTGTCCGGGTCGCGCAGCCAGATCTGCGATCCGGCCTCGTGCTTGGAGGTGGTGATGCCGGAGTGCGGGACGTCGATGCCGTCCAGGTGGGCGACCCACTCGTCCAGGTCGCCGCGCTCGGGCACGTGGTAGGCCAGGTGGTGCAGCCCCGGGCGCCGCTCGTCGAAGCGCTGCGGGTCGACCTCGCCCACCTCGGCGTCGGCCGGGCCCTCGACGCAGCCCAGCACGACCGAGGCGAACGACGCCGTGTGCAGCAGGGTGCGGAAGCGGAAGCCGGACTCGGGCGGGGTGACGTCGTTGACCACCACCATCTGGAACACCGAACAGTAGAACGAGGTGCTGCGCTCCAGGTCGACGACGGTGAGGTTGACGTGGTTGCGACCGTCCAGGCGCGGCATGGCGGGCCTCCTCAGGCGGTCCGGCCGGCCGCCGCGACGGCTGGCCGGACGGCGACGGGTTCGCCGTCGGGCACGGGCACGGCCGGCACGGCCTCGAGGACCGACATCGAGGAGGTCGGCGTGATCCGCGACAGGTGGAACCCGGATTCGGCGAGCAGCGCGCGGAACTCCGGCTCGGTCCGGGTCCGTCCGCCGAACAGGGCGAGCGCCTTGACGTCCATCACCTTGCCGGTGTCGTCGTGGTTCCCGTAGCGGCTGACCGACTCGATGATGACCAGCCGGCTGTCGGGCCGGGCGGCGGCGCGGACGTTGCGCAGGATCTCGGCGGCCTGCTCGTCCGGCCAGTCATGGATGATCGTCTTGAGCAGGTACACGTCGGCGCCGGCGGGCAGTGGGTCGAAGAAGCTTCCGCCGCGGATCTCGCACCGGTCGGCGACGCCGGCGCGGGCCAGCACGCCCGGCGCCTCGGCCACCACGTGCGGCAGGTCGAGCAGGATCGCGCGCAGTTCCCGGTGGCGGGCGAGCAGGCCACCGGCGAAGGTGCCGTGCCCGGCGCCCACGTCCACCAGCGTCCGGGCCGCGGCCAGGTCCAGCACCGGCAGTACGGTCCGCAGCACGAACGGGTTGACGCTCTCGGCCGACTTTTCGAATCGGACGCACTCGTACGGATAGTCGGCGAAGTGGTCGTAGTACCGGGTGCCGCCGTGCACGTGCCCGAACGCCGTCGCACCGGTACGCAGGCTGTGCGTCAACCGGGCCCAGGAGTAGATGTCCGGCGGCATCAGCGGGAAGCACTCGCGGACCGAGAACGGGTGGTCGCTGCGCAGCGGTTCGGCCAGCGGGGTGAGGCCGAAGACCTCGGGGGTGACCTCGGTGAAGATCCCTCGCCCGGCCAGCGCGCGCAGGCCCCGGGTCAACGCGCCGGGATGCGCGCCGACCCGCCGGGCCAGCACGTCCACCGGCAACGGGCCCTCGACCAGGTGGTCGGCGACCGCCAGGTCGCACATGACCCGGATGGTGAACGGAACGATGTAGTCGGCCAGTTCGGTGAGGCGGGTGACCGACGCGAGGTCGATGCGAGGCGTCACGGACATGTCCGTACCGTATCCGGTCGAGCGTTGCGATACCAGATAGCATACGAGACACTTGATACGTGCATCTCAATCTGTTCACCCAGTGCTCGCCGTCGCCGCAGTTCAAGGGGTTCTGGCGGCACCCCGCCGACCGCAGCGCCACCGGCTACCGCGACCTCGCCTACTGGGTCGAGCTGGGCCAGCGGCTGGAGGCAGCCTGCCTGGACGCGCTCTTCTTCGCCGACGTGCACGGCACCTACGACGTCTACCAGGGATCCTGGCGGGCGGCCGTGCGGCACGCGGTGCAGCTCCCGTCGATCGACCCGCTGCTCGTGCTGCCCGCGATCGCGGCCACCACCTCCCGGCTGGGCCTCGCCGTCACCTACTCGACGACCTACCACGCCCCGTACGAGTGCGCCCGGGTGTTCAGCTCCCTGGACCACCTCACCGGCGGACGGGTCGCCTGGAACATCGTCACCTCGTATCTGCGGTCCGCGTCGGCGAACGGACTGGGTTCGTACCTGGACCACGACGAACGCTACGACCGGGCCGACGAGTACGTCGAGGTGGCGCGCCGGCTGTGGGAGGAGAGCTGGGACGACGACGCGGTGGTCCGCGACGTCGCCGCGAACGTCTTCACCGACCCGGACCGGGTACGCGAGATCGGCCACGAGGGGCGCTGGTTCTCCGTGCGGGGCCCGCACCAGTGTGAACCGTCGCCGCAGCGCACCCCGGTGCTGTACCAGGCCGGCGCGTCCGGGCGGGGGATGACCTTCGCGGCCCGGCACGCCGAGGTCGTCTTCCTGACCATGGCGGACCCGGCCAGCGGCGCGGCGCAGGTGGCCCGGCTGCGGTCCCAGGTCGCCGCGCACGGGCGCGACCCGCGTTCGGTGAAGGCGCTGCAGGGCAGCATGGTGATGGTCGCACCGACCCGCGCCGAGGCCCGCCGGCGGGCCGAGGAGTACGTCGCGCTGTGGAGCGGGGAGGGGCAGCTGGCCAAGTGGTGCGGCTGGATGGACGTCGACCTCGCGGCGTATCCGGACGAGACGCCGGTGGCCGAGATCGCCGGGCAGGGCAGTCAGAGTTTCGTGGGCTTCCTGCGCCGGCTCGGGCCCGAGCGCACCTGGACGGTCGGTGACGTGCGCTACCTGGTGGCCACCGCCCGCCGGCCCCGCACCGGCGCCCCGGTGACCCTCTTCGGCACGGTCGAGCAGGTCGCCGACCGGATGGAGGAGTGGTGCGCGGTGGCCGACGTGGACGGCTTCAACCTGATCCCCTGCCCGACCACCCAGGGCATCGACGACATCTGCGACCTGCTGGTGCCGGAGTTGCAGCGCCGTGGCCTGTTCCGTTCCGCGTACGACCCGGCGGAGCGGACCCTGCGGGAGCGCTACTTCGGCGCCGGTGCGCCCGTGCCGGCCCGGGTGCCAGCGTTGGACCCGCGGGCAGCGGTCGAATCCGCCCCCGCCCGCGGCTGACCGGCCGGGTTCCCGGCGCCGACCGCGACCCGGCGCGGTGGGTGCGGTCCAGGCCGTGGTCAGAACGCCGTGGTCAGAACATCGTGGTGTCGACGTCCGCGCCGCTCAGCAGCGCGCCGACCGTGCCGTAGCTGTCCCGGCTGTTCACGAAGTGCTGGGTCGCGGTGTTGATGTCGCGCAGCCGCCGTTGCAGCGGCGAGGAGTCGAACACGGTCGACGCGCCGACCAGCGCGTACGCCGTCTGGACGGCCTGCAGCGCGGCGGTGGTGACCTGCGTGGCGGTGGCCCGCAGGCAGGCCCGGTCCAGTGCGCTGAGCACCTCGCCCCGCCGGGCGGTCTCCCAGGCCGACTCCGCCTCGTGGTGCAGCAGCGCCCGGGCCGCGCGCAGGGCCACGTGGGCCTCGCCGAGGCGGTCGTGGAACACCGGCGAGTCGGCCAGCGACCGGGTGCTGAACGTACGGCGGCGGCCGGCGGCGGCGTGGGCCGCGGCGTCGTGGACGGCGCCCTGCGCCATGCCGAGGTCGACCGCGGCGATGAGCAGACCGGCCTGGGCGATCCGGAAGACCGTTCGGCGCACGTCGTCACCGTCACCGACCAGGCTGAAGCCGCGGTGCTCGGGACAGGTCCGGTTGGCCGCCCGCACGTCCTGGCTGGCGGAGCCGCGCAGGCCGAGCACCTGCCAGGTGTCGATCTGCTCCAGCTCGCCGGCGGGGAAGAGCACCATCCGGGTCAGCGGCGCCCCATTGGGCAGGGTCCGGGGTGTGCGGCCGTCGAGCACGATGCAGTTCAGGTAGATCCAGCTCGCCTGGGGGCTGCCGGTCACGAACGGCCACTGGCCGTTGACCCGCCAGCCGCCAGCGCCGTCCGGGGCCGCCCGGCCCTTGGGCGCGACCGCGCCGGCGCCCAACACGTCCGGACCGCCCGCGTAGATCTCGTCCCGGGCGGCCTCGGGGAAACAGGCGAACAGCAGATGCGCCAGGCCCACCTGGCCGATCAGCCAGCCGGTGGAGCCGTCGGCGGTGGACAGCTGCTCGATGACCCGCAGCGCCTCGACCAGCGGCAGGTCGGCGCCACCATGGGCGGACGGCACCAGCATCCGCAGGCAGCCCGCGGCGCTGAGGTCGGCGAGGACGTCGTCCGGGACCCGGCCCGCCCGGTCAATCTCCGGCGCCCGCTCGGCGAGCGCGGGGAGCAGTCCGTCGACCCGGGGAAGCGTACTGGTCACGGATACACCCTATCGCCTCACTCGTATCTTGTTTAGCCTTGTATCTGCTATCAATCTCGGATAGACGTACAGGGGAGGAGGTGACGGGCCGATGACCGTACGCGCCGCTTCGGGCTCGCCGCTGCTGAGCTGGCTGGAACGACCCCGGCAGGACCGGGGTGTGCACTTCGCGGCCGGCGGTGACGACTGGACCTTCCTGTCGTACGCCGAACTGGCCGACCGGACCCGGGTGATCCTCGCCGGCCTGCGGGCCGTCGGGGTGGTCCCGGGCGACGTGGTGTCCATCGTCGAGCCCGCCGGCCCCGACTTCGTCGCGACGATGTTCGCCGCGATGGCCGCCGGAGCGGCGCCCTCACCGATCGCCCCACCGCTGGCCTTTCAGGACCGCGAGGTCTACGGCGAGCACGTGCTGGGCCTCCTGCGCGCCGCCGCGCCACGGGTGGTGGTCTGCGCGGCCACCCTCACCGCGGCCATCGAGCCGCTGGCCGCGACCGCCGGAGTCCGCCGGGTCCTCTGCGCCGACGAACTGGCCGACGCCGCCGGCGGAGCCCGGGGCGCGGTCGCGGCACCGGGCCCGCTCGCCCTGCTCCAGTTCACGTCCGGCTCCAGCGGCCGCGCCCGGGGCGTGCAGGTGCCGCACGCGGCCCTGGCCGCCAACGTCACGGCGATCCGGCGGTGGCTGGCCATGACCCCGGACGACCCGACCGCGTCCTGGCTGCCGGTGCACCACGACATGGGCCTCATCGGGTGCCTCGTCACCCCGGTGGTCAACACCAGCGACCTGTGGCTGATGCCGCCGGAGGAGTTCGTCCGCAACCCCGGGCGCTACCTGCGCTGCTTCGGGGCGCACGGCGCGCGACTGACCTCGATGCCGAACTTCGGGCTGGAGTACATCGCCCGCCGGGTACGCCCCGACGCGCTGACCGGACTGGACCTCTCCAACTGGCGCGCGGTCATCGTCGGCGCCGAGCGCATCGACGCCGAGGCGCTGCGCCGGTTCTGCGCGCTGCTCATCCCGTACGGCTTCGACCCGCGCGCCCTGCTGCCTGCGTACGGGCTGGCGGAGGCGACCCTCGCGGTCACCGGGCTGCCATTGGACGAGCTGTACCACGCCGTCGAGCTGCGCCCCGACCGGCTACGGCTGGGCGCACGGGCGGTACCCGACCCCGCCGAGCCGGTCGACGACGCCGTCGACGCGTACCCGGTGGTGGGCTGCGGCCGGCCGCTGACCGGGGTGCGGGTGCGGATCGTGGACGAGGCCGGCACGCCGCTGCCGGACGGGGTGGTCGGCGAGATCGAGGTGCACGGCGCGTCCGTCGCGCAGGGGTACGTCAACGAGGGCGACTCGGCGTCGCAGACCGCGCTCGGCGAAGGTGTGCTGCGCACCGCCGACGCCGGTTTCCTGCACGACGGGCAGTTGCACGTGCTCGGCCGGCTCGGCGACAGCATGAAGGTGCGGGGTCGGGCGGTGTTCGCCGAGGATCTCGAGTGGGCCATCTGCCGCCCCGGTGTGCCGGCCCAGCGGATGGCCGCGTTGCTGGGCCACCGTGCCGGCGCCGCGACCGTCGTGGCCGTTTTCGAGCAGGCCCAGCCCGAGTGGCTGGCGCAGGCGGAGCGGGAGCTGCGCCGCCGGGCGGAGGGTGCGCGGGTGGTCATCGTGGACGCGCCGCGCGGCACCATCGCCCGCACCTCCAGCGGCAAACCCAAACGGCGCCAGCTGTGGCAGGCGTTCGTCGATGACCGGCTGCCCGGCACCGTGGTCACCACGGCACCGGCCGGTCAGCGGGACCAGACCGAGCAGACGACGACGGCGTCCTGAGGGACGTTCGGACAGGAGGCGGGAATGACCGACGCGACCAGGTCGACGACAGCCGAGGTGCGTACCGAGGCGGAGGTGCGCGACTCGGTGACGGCGATCGTCACCGAACTGGCGCCCAACCCGGAGCAGATCGAGGGGGCGGGTGACTCGCGGCTGGTCGAGGACCTCGGCTTCCACTCGCTCGCGCTGCTGGAGTTGGCCTTCACCCTGGAGGACGAGTTCGAGCTGCCGCCGATCGACGAGACGACCGCACGGAAGATCGTCACGATCGACGCCGTGGCGGAGCACGTGAACGACATCCTGCGGGCCCGCGGCGAGCTGGCCAGTTGACCGCGCGCTCCGGGCACGGGCCGGGCGCGGCGACACTGCGCCCGGCGACGCCCGGCGACGGGGACCAGCGGGCCAGGGCGCTGTCGCTGCGGCTGTTCCTGGCCATGCTGCACACCCAGGAGCTGCTGGCCGGCTACCTGGGCGCCCGGCTCGGGCTGTACGAGGCACTCGACCGTGGCCCGGCCGACGTGGCCGAGCTGTGCGCGCGTACCGGTATCGACGCTCGGTACGCGCGGGAGTGGCTGGAACAGCAGGCGGTCGCCGGGTTCGTCGAGGTGGACGACGTGGCGGCCGCACCCGAGCGGCGGGTCTACCGGCTGCCGGCGGGGCACGCCGAGGTGCTGCTCGCCTCGGACAGCCCGCTGTCGCTGGTCTCGCTGACCATGCTGCCGCTGGGCGGGGTGGCCGGGGCGCTGCCGGCGCTGCTCGACGCGTACCGCAGCGGAGCCGGGGTGCCGGACGAGGTGTACGGCGACGACTGGCGGCACGGCCACTCGGGCGCCAACCGGGCGCTGTTCACGTACGCCCTGCCCGGCTGGCTCTCCTCGGCACTGCCGCGCATCCACCGGCGGCTCGGCGCCGCGCCGAGCCGGATCGCCGACATCGGCTGTGGCGCGGGCTGGGCGGCGATCGCGCTGGCCGGGGCGTACCCCCTGGCTGAGATCGACGGCTACGACCTGGACGCGCCGACGGTCGCCGCGGCGGACGCGAACGCCGCGGCCGCCGGCGTGGCCGACCGGGTCCGGTTCCACCGGCGCGACGCCGTCGACCCGGAGCTGGCCGGCCGGTACGACCTGGTCTGCGTCTTCGACGCGCTGCACGAGATGAGCCAGCCGGTGTCGGTGCTGCGGGCCTGCCGTCGGCTGCGCGGCGAGGGCGGCGCGGTGCTGGTGTTGGACGCGAAGGTGGCGCACCGGTTCGTCGCGCCCGGCGACGAGATCGAGCGTTTCCAGTACGCCACCAGCGTGCTGCACTGCCTGCCGGCCGGTCTGGCCGGACCCGACTCGACGGCCACCGGGACGGTCCTGCGTCCCGCCCAGGTCCGCCGGTTCGCCACCGAGGCCGGCTTCGCGGACGTGCAGATCGTCCCGGTGGACGACCGCTTCCACCGGCTGTACCAACTGACGGGCTGAGTTGGGGTGGGGAAGGGGCCGTCAGCTCCTTCCCCACGCCGGCTCGGGCCGCCCGTAGCTTTCAGCGGGCGCCCGTTTCGGCCGGCCAAGGCGCGGATTGGGCAGGACGAACCGAGTCGAAGGCTAGCGTGAGCTGGTCGAACAGGGGTGCTGCGCTCGGGTGTGTGTCGCGACGTGGTGTGATCGTGTAGATGCCGCGGGTCGGGGGATCAGCGAGGGTCACTGTGGTGACGTCGGTCCGCAGCGCGCACGTCAGCGCCCCAGGTATGAGCGCGATGGCGTGGCCGGTGGCGACCAGGGCCACCTTGCCGGGCAGGTCGGCCGCGGTGAGGTCGATGCGGGCGGTGACTCCGGCGCGGACGGCGTGCTGGTGCAGCAGCGCCGCCGAGCCGTCGTTGTCCTCGACCCAGGTCTGGTCGGCCAGCGCCTGAATGCGCACCGGGCCGTGACCGGCCTGCGGGTGGTCGACGGGCAGCACGACGACCATCTCGTCCATCCCCAGGAATCGGCGTTCGAGACGTGAGTCGTTGGGTAGCCCTGGTGGCGCATCGGTGACGACAGCGACGTCGAGGTCGCCGGCGATCACGCGGTCGTGCAGTTGTGCGCTCAGCCCGGGCAGCAGACTCCACCGGATGGGTCCGGCCGTATCCATCAGGCGGCGGATCGCCGCGGGCACAATCCCGGCGGCCAGAGATGGCGTCGCGCCGACGGCCAGTGGCCGGTTGAGCGTCCCGTCGCGAACGTCCCGTACGGCGCGAACGGCGCGGTCGGCCTCGTTGAGCGCGGCCAAGGCGTGGTGACGGAACACCTCGCCGGCAGGCGTCGGGCGCACACCGCGCGCGTGCCGCTGCAACAGCGGCACGCCGAGCTGGCGCTCCAGCCCGGCGATCTGTCGGGAGACGGCCGACTGTGTGTGAGCGAGCTCGGCGGCCGCCGCCGACAGCGAACCGAGCCGGCAGACCGTCACGAACGTCCGCCACACAAGCAACTCCATGGCACAAGTGTGCCTGGTCGGTATGCAACTACCGCATGGCTGTCGTGCGAGATCTGCGCTTGTCGCAGCTATCGCGGTACCTCACTCTGGGACGCATGACCGAACCGCGCACTATCGCTGTTCTTGGCTTGGGCCGCATGGGCGCTGCGATCGCGACAAGACTCGCTGGCCACGACTGGGACGTCGTCGGTTGGACACGCTCCGGGCGCGCGGCAGGCGTTGTCGAGACGACCGGCGACCCGAACGACGCCGTCGCGAAGGCCGACATCACGCTTCTCGCGTTGTTCGACGGCCGGGCCTGCCAGCAGGTCGTCGACCACGTCCGCGACTCGCTGAGAACGGACGCCATCGTGCTGAACACCAGCACGATCGCTCCCGTCGAGGCGTCGAGGCTGGCCCGGCAACTCGGCCCGTCCTACGTCCATGCGCCGGTGCTCGGCTCCGTGCCAGCTGCTGCCGCCGGCACCCTGCAGATTCTCGCCGCCGCCGACCAGGACGCGTTCGACCGGGTCCGACCGGTTCTGGAAGCGCTCGGCACCGTGCGGCGCGTCGACGATGCCTCCGCCGCCGCCGCGCTCAAGCTGGTCGCCAACAGCAGCCTCGCCGGCGCCGTCCTCGCGCTGCGCGACTCACTGCGGCAAGCCGATGCCTTGGGCCTGCCCCGTGCCCAGGTGCTGGACGTCCTCGAACTGGGCCAGCTCGGCGGGCTTGTCGCCCGCAAACGGCCCTTCCTCAGCGGCCAGCCAGCCGCTGCCACGGCCGACTTCACGATCGGCGCGCTGGCCAAGGACATGGCACTGCTGGCGGTCGCGTCAAACACCCCGCTGCGCAGCGCAGCCGACCTGGCCGACACCCCGGCCGACCCTGAGGCCGACATCGCCGTTGCCGCCACGGTCCCCGCCGTAGGTGACGCCGTGCTCGAACCGCTACGCGCCTACATCCGCGGACACGCCACCGGCGACCCCACCCACTTCCGCGACGCGTTCCTGCCCACCGCCCACGTCGAGGGAATGCGGGACGGCGCATTCGCCTCGTGGCGCCTGGACGACTACTGCGCTCTCTTCCACGGCCACCCAGCCCCGAACGAACCGATTCGCTCCCGCCGCATCGATTCCATCGACGTCCACGGCACCGTCGCGACCGCAACCATGACGCTCTGGCACGGCACGGACACCTTCACCGACATCTTCCTGCTGGTCTACGTCGACGACAGCTGGCGCATCGCCAACAAGGCCTACCACCGGCACTCTTGAGTGGATGGTTCGGCAGCTTTTCGGCGTCGTTCTTCGCTGAAGCTACGGGTGGCCCTGCTCAGCCGGTCAGCTCGGCGCCCAGCGCCCGCTTGTCCACCTTGCCCACCCCGGTGTGCGGCAGCGCGCCGCGCAGCTCCAACCGGTCGGGCAGCTTGTACGCCGCCAGCCCCCGGTCGGTGAGGAAGTCCCGCAGCTGCCCCAGTGTGGGGGCGTCCGAGCGCGGCACCACCACCGCGCAGGTCTTCTCCCCGAGCACCCGGTCCGGCACGGCGATCACGGCGACCTCGCGGACCGCCGGGTGGGCGAGCAGGTGCTCCTCGACCTCGCCGGCGGGGACCTTCTCGCCGCCCCGGTTGACGACCTCCTTGATCCGGCCGACCACGACCAGCTCGCCGGTCGGGGTCCAGCGGACCAGGTCTCCGGTGCGCAGGAAGCCGTCCGGGGTGAAGGTGCGCGCGTTGTACTCCGGCACCCGGTAGTAGCCGCGCAGCGTGGTCGGGCCGCGCACGATCAGCTCGCCCACCTCGCCGGCGGCGACCTGCCGGCCGTCCTCGTCGATCACCTGGAACTCGTCGGCGCCCGACAGGGGACGGCCCTGGGTGTGCGCGGCGAGCTCCGGTGGGTCGTCGGGGCGGGTGCAGCAGATCGGGCCCTCGGCCATGCCGAAGAAGTGGGCCAGGCGGATGCCCAGCTCCCGGGTCACCCGGGCGGCCACCTCCGGGCTGAGGTTGGCGCCGCCGACCTCGACCACCAGGCCGGTCAGGTCGGCGCCGAGCATCGGCGCGAGGTCGGCCCACAACGGCAGGAAGGGCGGCATCAGCGTGGTCAGGGTGACCCGTTCGCGGGCGATCAGCCGGAACGCCTCGTCGGGGCTGGGACTGCCGGCGAGCACAGCGGTGGCGCCGACCCGCAGCGCGCCGAGCACGCCGGGGCAGCCCAGGGCCGCGTTGTGGGCGACCGGGAGCGCGGCGAGATAGACACCGTCGGGCCCGAAGTTCATCGCCGCCGCGGTCGCCCGCAGCTGGTACGCGTAGTCGTCGTGGGTGCGCGGGATCAGCTTCGGCAGGCCCGTCGAGCCGCCGGAGAGCAGAAAGAACGCGACGTCCGACGGGTCCGGGGAGGGCAGCGGCACCGGGTCGGCGTCCACCTCGGCCAGGGCGGTGAACTCGCCGGGGTCGCCGACCACGAACACCTGCCGCAGCGACGGCGTCTCGGCTCGGACGTCGGCGGCGAGCTTGCGCAGGTCGTACCCCTGGACCTGGTCGACGGTCACGTAGGCGACCGCCTCGGTGTGCGCGCACAGGTGGCCGATCTCGGCCCGTCGGTGCGCCGGCAGGGCCAGCACGGGCAGGGCGCCCAGGCGGAACAGCGCCAGGCACACCACCACGAACTCGACGCCGTTGGGCAGCTGGACGACCACTCGGTCGTGCCGGCTGACACCGCGGGCCCGCAGCCCGGCGGCCATCCGGTCGGCCCGGCGGTCGAGGTCGCCGTAGCTCACCCGGTGGTCAGCGGTGACCAACGCGGTGCGCTCCGGGTCCGTCCGCGCCCATTCCCGGCCCAGGTCGGCGAGCGACTCGCCGCGCCAGTAGCCCTCCGTGCGGTAGCGCTCGGCCAGCTCGCTCGGCCAGCTCACCCATCCGTCCAGCATTCAGTGCCTCCCGCGATGACGGTGACAGCGACCCGGAACACAAGCTAGTGTGCAGATACACGAGATACAAGACACGTGATAGTGGAGGCGGTTGATGCTGGCGGCGCGGCCCCGTACCGACCTCGGTGCGTTGACCCGGCTCACCGAACTCGCCGACTACATTGTGCCGTTCGCCATCCGGGTGATCGCCCACCTGGGTGTCGCCGACGAGCTCGTCGACGGGCCACGGCCGGTGACCGAATTGGCCGAGGCCACCGGCGCGCACGCGCCGTCGCTGCTGCGCGCCCTGCGGGCGTTGGCCGGCAAGGGCATCTTCACCGAGGTCGAGCCGGAGGTGTTCGGGCTGACCAAGCTCGCCGAGCCGCTGCGCACCGACCATCCACTGTCGCTGCGCGACGCGTACCCGCTGATGGCCGCGGACGTCCGCGCCTGGGCTGGGCTCGGCCGCTGCCTGCGCACCGGGGAGGCCGCCTTTCCCCGGATCCACGGCACCGACTACTGGTCCTACCTGGCCGGGAATCCGGCGGACAGCCTCGCCGTCGACCGGTGGATGTCCAGCCTGACCCGGCTGCATCTGCGTACCGTCCTGCCGGCGTGGCCGTGGGCGCGGGCCCGGGAGGTCGTCGACGTCGGCGGCGGCGACGGCGCGTTCCTGGCCGGCCTGCTCACCCGCTGCCCGAAGCTGCGCGGCACCCTGCTCGACCTGCCCCACGTGGTGGCGGCCGCGCCGGCGCTGCTCGCCCGCGCCGCGGTGACCGATCGCTGCCGGATCATCCCGGGCAGCTTCTTCGACCCGGTGCCGGCGGGCGCCGACCTGTACGTGCTCAAGACGATCCTGCCGGGCTGGGACGACGCCGACGCCACGGTCATCCTGCGCCGGATCGCCGAGGCGATGCGGCCGGAGAGCCGGCTGCTGCTGCTGGAGGCGATCATCCCCGCCGGCGACGTCTTCGACGTCGCGAAGCTCGTCGACCTGCACACCCTGGTGCTCACCGGCGGCCGGCACCGCACCCGGGACCAGCTCGTCGACCTGCTGGCCGGCGCCGGCCTGCGACTGGACCGCATCGTCGCCACCCCCACGCTCACCGTGATCGCCGCCGGTCCCGCCGGGCCGCAGCCGACGTCCCCCTAGGAGGTATCGATGGCCCCGACCCGACCCCGGATCGACATCGAATCGGTGTTCCGACTGACCGAGCTGGCCGACTACATCGTGCCGTTCACCGTGCGCGCCGTCGCCGAGCTGGGTGTCGCCGACGAGCTCGTCGACGGGCCACGGCCGGTGACCGAACTGGCCGAGGCCACCGGCGCGCACGCGCCGTCGCTGCTGCGCGCCCTGCGGGCGTTGGCCGGCAAGGGCATCTTCACCGAGGTCGAGCCGGAGGTGTTCGGGCTGACCAAGCTCGCCGAGCCGCTGCGCACCGACCACCCGCTGTCGCTGCGCGACGCGTACCCGCTGCTCGAACCCGACATCGAGGCGTGGGCCCACTTCGACCACAGCATCCGCACCGGGCAGGCGTCTTTCGACCAGGTCCACCCCGAGGGCTACTGGCCGTACATGGCCGCCCATCCGCACGACAGCGCCCGCTTCGACGCCTCCCAGCAGGCGGCCACCCGGCTGGAGCTGCGGGCCGCGCTGCCCGCGTACCCCTGGGGTGAGCTAGCCACGGTGGTCGACGTCGGCGGCGGCAACGGCGCCTTCCTCGGCGGCATCATGGCCCGCTTCCCGGCGTTGCGTGGCACCCTGTTCGACCTGCCGCACGTGGTCGCCGAGGCCGAGCCGGTGCTGCAGAAGCTCGGTGTGGCCCAGCGGTGCACGGTGACCGGCGGCAGCTTCTTCGAGACCGTCCCGGCCGGCGCGGACGCCTACCTGCTCAAGCGGATCCTCTACGGCTGGGACGACGACAACGCCGTACGCCTGCTGACGGCCGTGCGGGCGGCGATGCGCCCGGACAGCCGGCTGCTGGTGCTGGAGCCCGTGGTCGAGCCGGGTGACCGGTTCGACGTCGGGCGCCTCTACGACCTGCTCCTGCTGGCCATGGTCGGTGGCGGCGCCCGCTCCCGCGAGCACATCGAGCGGCTGCTGGACGTCGCCGACCTGCGGCTGGCCCGCAGCGTGCCCACCATGATGTTCCCGATCCTCGAGATCGTCCCGAAGACGGAGGCGTGAGCAGTGCGACTGGTCGTGGACTTCTCCCGATGCGAGAGCAACGCGGTCTGTGTGGGTCAGGCGCCGGAGGTGTTCGACGTCGCTGACGACGACCGGCTGCACATCACCGAACAGCCGCTCGAGGGCGCACTGGCCGCCCGGGTACGCGAAGCCGCGCGCCGCTGCCCGAAGCAGGCGCTGTCCGTGGTGGACGACTGACGCCAATGGGCCGCCCGGGTCACCGGGCGGCCCATTGGCGGCACTAGCTGGCGGCGCCCGCCGCCTGGATCGCCGTCCAGACCCGCTCGGCGGTCACCGGCATGTTGATGTGCCGCACGCCCAGGTGGCGGACGGCGTCGACCACGGCGTTCTGCACCGCCGGCGGAAGACCGACCGCCCCAGACTCGCCGAGCCCCTTGGCGCCCAGCGGGTTCACCGGGGTCGGGGTCTGCGTCGCGACCGTCTCGAAGGACGGCAGCTCGGCCGCGCCCACCATGGCGTACCGGTGCAGGTCACCGTGCAGCGGCGTGCCGTCGGCGGCGAAGCGGACCTCCTCGACCAGCGCCTGGCCGGCGCCCTGCGCCAACCCGCCGTGCACCTGCCCCTCGGCCAGCAGCGGGTTGAGCAGCACGCCCGCGTCGTCGACCGCCACCACGCGCAGCAGGGCCACCTGACCCGTCTCGGTGTCCACCTCCACCACGGCCAGGTGCGCGCCGTACGGGCAGGTCGCGGCGGACGGCTGGAACGTCGCCTCGGCGGACAGCCCGCCCCCGGGGCCGGCGTCGTCGGCGGCCAGCTCGGCCCAGTCGACGACGCGCCCGGCGGTCGACCGGAACCGTCCCGCGGCGAACTTCACCTCGTCGAGGGACACGCCCAGGCGGGCGGCCGCCACGTCCCGGCCCCGCTCCACCAGGGCCAGGGCCGCCTCGCGGACCGCCATCCCACCGGTCTGCAACGACCGGGACCCGCCGGTGCCGCCGCCCTCGGGGACCGTCGCGGTGTCGGAGTGGCGCACGTCCACGCGATCCAGCGGTACGCCGAGCACGTCGGCGGCGATCATCGCCCAGGCGGTGACGTGGCCCTGGCCGTGCGGACAGGTTCCCGAGTGGACGGTGAACCGGCCGGTGTGGTCGACGCGCGCGGAGGCATACTCGCTGCGGGTGTCCGCGCCCGTGATCTCCACGAAGGTGGACAGGCCGATGCCGAGTTGTTGGACGTCACCGCGTACGCGGCGGGCCGCCTGCTCGGCGCGCAGCGCCGGATAGCCGGCCTCGGCGAGCACCCGCTCCAGCGCCGCCGGGTAGTCGCCGGTGTCGTAGCGGGCGCGGGTCACCGTGGTCACCGGGAAGCTCTCCGGCGGCAACAGGTTGCGTCGCCGTACCTCGGCCGGATCCATGCCGATCTCCGCCGCGTACAGGTCGACCATCCGCTCCAGGGCGGCCACCGCCTCCGGCTGCCCGGCGCCCCGGTACGACACGACGGGGGTGGTCGTGGTGGTGACGCTGGACGAGCTGAACTTCGCCCGGCTGATGCCGTACGGGCCGGTCAGCATGGTCCGGGTCCAGAACGGCAGGATCGCCCCGATACGCGGGTACGCCCCGGCGTCCTGCACGACCTCCAGCGCGTACGACACGATCCGCCCGTCGCGGGTGCCGCCCAGCTCGGCGCTCTGGTGCTGGGCCCGGCCGTGCCCGGCGGCGACCATGCTCTCGCTGCGGGTCTCCGCCCAGCGCACCGGACGGCCGAGCCGGCGGCCCGCCCAGGCCACGAGGATGTCCTCCCGGCTGGCGAACGCCTTGGAACCGAACGCCCCGCCGACGTCGCCGTTGACCACCCGGACCCGCTCCTCCGGCTCGCCGAGGGCCGCCGCGAGCTGGCCGCGCCACAGGTGCACCGCCTGGCTGCCGGCCCGGTAGCGCAACCCGTCCGGCCCCCACTCGGCCTGCCCGGCGCGGGCCTCCAGCGGGCACGGCGCCACCCGCGGGTTGGTCATCCGCTGCCGAACCACCACCTCGGCGCCCTCGTGCAGCTCGGCCCGCCCGGCCGGGCGACGGAAGCCGAGCTTGAGCACCATGTTCGTGCCGGCCTGCGGATGCAGCACCAGCTCGTCGGCGAGCGCCCGGTCGACGTCGACCAGCGCCGGCAGCGGCGCGATGTCCGCCTCGACGAGGGCGGCGGCGTCCACCGCCTCGGCGCGGCTGGTCGCCAGCACCGCGGCGACCGGTTCGCCGACGAACCGCACGACGCCGTCGGCGAGCACCGGGGTGGTCATCTTCTGGTTCAGCACGCCGGCCTCGGGCGGCAGCGGCGGCAGGTCCACGTCCGCCGCGGTGAAGACCGCGACCACGCCGGGCGCCCGCCCGGCGGCCTCGGCGTCCACGCCGCGCAGCCGGCCGTGCGCCACGTGGGAGCGGACGAAGACCAGTTCCAGGCAGCCGGGCACGACGACGTCGTCGACGTACGTGCCGCCGGTGGTGAGCAGGGCCCGGTCCTCGGTACGCCGTACCGGTCGGCCGATCAATGACATCTGCGACTCCTGGTTCTGCCGACGCCGGCTCAGGCCGGGGTGACGGCGAGCGGGATCGACGCGTACGACCGGAAGAGGGCGCTGGGCTCGCGCACCGGCGGGGCGGCCAGCTCGATGCCGGCGAGCTGTCGGGCGAGCCGTTCGAAGACGACCGCTCCCTCGATCCGGGCCAGCGCGGCGCCGAGGCAGCCGCGTACGCCGCCGCCGAAGCCGACGTGCGGGTTGGGGTGGCGGCCGATGTCGACGCGACCGGGGTCGGCGAACACGTCCTCGTCGTGGTTGGCGCAGCCGAGCAGGAGGAAGACCGACCGACCGGCCCGGATCACCCGGTCGCCCACCGGGATCGGCTCCAACGCCAGCCGGGCGGTGTACTGGATCGGGGCGTCGAACCGGACGAACTCCTCGGCCGCGGTGGCGGCCAGCGACGGATCGTCGCGCAGCCGACGCCACTCGTCGGGCCGCTCGGCCAGCGCGATGCTGCCGGTGCAGACCATGTTCATGGTCGTCTCGTAGCCGGTGAAGCAGAGGAAGACGATGTTGTCGACGACCTCCTCCGTTCCCTCGGCCGGGTCCGCCACGGCGAGCATCCGGTCGAGCAGGTCGCCGTCCGGGTCGGCGTGCCGGCTGGTGAGCAGGTCGCGGACGTACCCGCGCAGCCAGGCCAGCGCCTCGTCCGCCGCCGCGCGGTCGGCCTCGGGAAGGAACGGGGTGAAGGCGCGGCCGAGTGCCGCCGCGCGGGGCCAGACCTCGGCCCGGGTCCGCGCCGCCGGCAGTCCGATGAGTTCGCAGACCACGGTGGCGGCGATCGGGAAGGCCAGCTCGGCGACGGCGTCCAGACGCCCGGTGTCCAGGGCCGGCGCGAGCAGCTCGTCGACCAGCTCGCCGACGCGGCCGGCGGTGCGCCGGGCCACGCCGGGGCTGAACGCGCGGACCATCTGCTGGTGCAGCCGGCTGTGGTCGTCCGGGTCGCGGGTGGGGATGATCCGTCGGAACACCTCGCGGGAGAGGTCCTGCGCCATCCGGAACTGCGGGTCGTCCTCCGGGAAGGTGTTGCTCAGCCGACGGTCACGCAGCAGCGCGGCCACGTCCCGGTGCCGGGTCACGCCCCAGCTCGCCGGGCCGAACCGGCACAGCGGGCCGGCCGCCCGCATCCGGGCGTACGTCGGGTACGGGTCGGCGACGACCTCGGGGGAGAGGGGGTCCATCCGCGCGGGCAGGACCCGCCCGGCGGGGCTCACCGCCGCACCGCCACGGGCACACTGGCGTACGAGCGCAGCGTCCCGCCGGTCTGCCGGCGGGCCGGTCCGGCCGGGGCCAGCGTCGGGAAGGTGCGCAGCAGGGTCTCGATGGCGACCTGCGCCTCCACCCGGGCCAGGTAGCCGCCGAGGCAGTGGTGGATGCCGCCGCCGAAGGACAGGTGCGGGTTGTCCTCGCGGGTGACGTCGAGGCGGTCCGGTGTGCCGAACCGCTCCGGGTCCCGGTTGGCGCTGCCGATCAGCAGGATCAGCACCCGCCCGGCGCGGATGGTGCGGTCGCCGACGTCGATGTCCTCCCGGACGAGCCGGGCGACGCCCTGGATCGGGGCGTCGTAGCGCAGGAACTCCTCCACCGCGCGGGGCGTTAGCGTCGGGTCCGCCCGCAGCAGGGCGAGCTGGTCGGGGTGGTCGAGCAGTGCCGCCACGCCGGTGGCGATCAGGTTGGTGGTGGTCTCGAAGCCGGCGAAGAAGGCGAAGACCGCGTTGTCCACGATCTCGTCGTGGTCGAGCACCGCGCCGTCGTCGTCCGTCGCGGCGAGCATCCGGGACAGCAGGTCGTCGCCGGGTTCGGCGCGGCGCCGGTCGAGGATCTCGCCGAGGTAGTCGCGCAGCCACTCGACGGCCCGGTCGGCGGCCGGGCGGTCGTCGTCCGGCACGATCGCGGCGAACGCCTTGCTCAGGTCCAGCGCGTACGGGCGGATGCGTTCGTGGTCCGCTGGCGGGATGCCCATCAGGGCGCAGACCACCATGACCGGCAGCGGAAAGGCCAGATCCGAGACCGCGTCGAAACGTCCGGTGCGGGTCGCCGGGGCCAGCAGGTCGGTGACCATCGCCTCGATTCTCGGGCGCAGCCGGCGCACCAGTGCGGGGCTGAACGCCTTGGCCATCAGCCGCCGCAGGCGCCCGTGCTCGGGCGGGTCGCGGTAGAGGATGATGCTGCCGAAGAAGGAGCCGGCCGCGCCGTCGCCGGCCGACATCCGGTGGTAGGCCGCCGGGAACTCGCTGCCCAGGCGTGGGTCGCGGACCAGCCGGGCGACGTCGGCGTAGCGGGTGACGCCCCAGCTGCCCGGACCCATCCGGCACAGCGGGCCGGCCGCGCGCAGCGTCACGTAGGTGGGGTAGGGGTCGGCCACCACGGCGGGGTCGCGGGCGTCGAATCTCGGCGGCATGCCGGTACGGGCCGAGGTCATGCCCGCCAGTATGCGCAATAAAAGATACGAGAAACAAGTACTTCCGAGATACGCGAAACACTATTAGGCTTCCGAGCCATGACCGAGACCGTGGTGAGCGCTGATCCCCGGATCGTCGCCATGGAGCTGCTGATGAAGGCCCCGGCCACCGTCAGCAGCCCTTACCCGCATTACCACGCGCTGCGAACCGCGGCGCCGAAGTACCGGATGGAACAGCCCGGCCAGGGCGTGGGATGGGTGCTCACCACGTACGACGACTGCCGTGCCGCGCTGCGCAACCCGTCGCTGGACAAGTCGGCGCAACGCCCCCGGATGGGCGACTCCCGCGGCCGCGAGGGCGCCCGCACCCTGCTCTTCCTCGACGGGCCGGAGCACACCCGGCTGCGCGGGCTGGTGAGCCGGGTGTTCACCCCCCGCCGCACCGAGACCCTGCGCCCTCGGCTGACCTCGTTCGTCGACGGCCTGCTCGACGACATCAGCCGCCAGGTCGGCCCCGGCGGCGGCGAGGTCGACATCGTCGGCTCGTTCGGCTTCCCGCTTCCGGTGATGGTGATCGGCGAGCTGGTCGGCGTGCCGCCGGCGGACTGGCCGCTGCTGCGCCGGCTGACCCGCGCCGCGTCCGGCGGGCTGGAGATCTTCGCACCGGAAGAGGTCCTCAAGGCATCCGACCAGGCACTCGGCGAGATGGAGGAATACTTCGCCGATCTGGTTCGCAAGCGGCGCGAGGATCCCCGCGACGACCTCGCCTCGGCCCTCGGCCAGGTCGAGATCGACGGTGACCGACTCTCGGTCGACGAGCTGATCCAGGTCATCGTGCTGCTCTTCGGCGCCGGCTTCCAGACCATGACCGACCTCATCGGCCTCGGCACGCACGCGCTGTGCCGCAACCCCGACCAGCTCCAACGGCTGCGCGCCGAGCCCGAGCTGACCCGGTCCGCCGTCGAGGAGCTGCTGCGCTTCGACTCCCCGGTGCACGTGCTGGGCCGCGCCGCGTTCGAGGACACCACCTTCGTCGACGGCACCCCGCTCGCCCGGGGTGAGCACGTGATCACCCTGATCGGCGCGGCCAACCGCGACCCGGCCCGCTACGCCGACCCGGACGTGCTCGACATCGCCCGCTTCTCCGGCGCCGAACCGCCGGAGACGCCGCTGTCGTTCGCCTGGGGGCCACACCACTGCCTCGGCGCGCAACTCGCCCGTGCCGAGGGGCAGATCGCCTTCCGCCGGCTGGTGGACCGGTTCGCGGTGATCGAGCTGGCCGACCCGGACGCCGACGAGATCGACCTCGAGTGGCGGCACAGCAGCACCTTCCGGGGCCTGGAGGAGCTGCGCGTACGGCTCGTCCCGGCCTGAGCACCCGAACCACGCGCCGACCAGGAAGGGAAGTCCATGCCGGAGGCGGTGATCGTCGAGGCGGTCCGGACGCCGATCGGCCGGCGCGAGGGTGTGCTGTCCGGCCTGAAGGCCGTGGAGCTGCTGCGGCACGTCCAGGTCGAAGTGATCCGCCGGGCCGGGATCGAACCGGGCGAGGTGGAGCAGATCATCGGCGGCTGCGTCACACAGGTGGGCGAGCAGAGCCTCAACGTCACGCGCAACGCCTGGCTCAACAGCGGCCTCGACTACGAGGTCGCGGCGAGCACGGTCGACGCCTCCTGCGGCTCCGCCCAGCAGGCCAACCACCTGATCGTGGCGCTCATCGCCGCCGGCGCCATCGACGTGGGCATCGCCTGCGGCGTGGAGTCGATGAGCCGGGTGCCCGTCGGCACCAACCTCTACCAGGGGCCCGGGCACTACAAGACCCCCGACTACCCGTACGACGACCCGCCTAAGGCGCAGTTCGGCGGCGCCGAGCGGATCGCGGCCCGGCAGGGGCTGACCCGCGCGGACGCCGACGCCTACGGGCTGCGCTCGCAGCAGCGGGCGGCCCACGCCCGCGCCGAGGGCCGCTTCGACCGGGAGATCACCCCGGTGCCGCTGCCCGACGGCACCCTGGCCGACGCCGACGAGGGCATCCGGGAGACCACCGCCGAAGGGCTGGCCGCCCTGCGGCCGGTGATCCCCGGCGGCATCCACACCGCCGGCACCATCTCCCAGATCTCCGACGGCGCGGCCGCCGTGCTCTGGATGTCCCGGGACCGCGCCGCCGCCCTCGGTCTGCGGCCCCGAGCCCGGCTGGCCCACCAGGTGGTCACCGGCGCCGACCCCTACTACCTGCTCGACGGCCCCACCGTGGCCACCCGCAAACTGCTCAAGCGGGCCGGGATGACCGTCGACGACGTCGACGACGTCGAGGTCAACGAGGCGTTCGCGTCCGTCGTGCTCTCCTGGGCCGCGCACCACGACGCCGACCTGGACCGGGTCAACGTCAACGGTGGCGCCATCTCCCTCGGGCATCCGCTGGGCAGCAGCGGCAGCCGGCTGCTGGTGACCGCCCTGCACGAGCTGGAACGCGACGGTGGCGAGGTCGCCCTGGTCACCATGTGCTGCGGCGGCTCGCTCGGCACGGCGTCGCTGCTGGTGCGGGAGTAGGCGGGCATGGACACCGACATGCGCGCCGCGCCGACGCCGCCCGCCCCCGAGACCCGCGACGCCGCGGCCTTCTACGCCGACGCCCGCCACGACCTGACCGGGCCGCTGCAGGGCGTACGGGTCCTGGACGTCACCAAGGTGTGGTCCGGCCCGGTGGCGAGCTGCGTCCTGGCCGACCTCGGCGCCGACGTGCTGCGGGTGGAGATGCCCGGCAACCGGGAGGGCCTGATGCCCCCGGACATCCCCGGCACCGGGCTGTCCTGGTTCCGGCAGAGCGTGCACCGCAACAAGCGCAGCATCGGTCTGGACCTGCGCCGCCCCGGCGCGGCCGAGGTGTTCCTGCGGCTCGTCGCCACCGCCGACGTCGTGGTGGAGAACTACAAACCCGGAACGCTGGACGCCTGGGGCGTCGGCTACCAGGCCTGTCGGGCAGTCCGACCGGACGTCGTGCTGGTCTCCGTCTCCGGCTACGGACAGTTCGGCCCGGACGCGGGACGGCCCGGCTACGACCCGACCACCCAGGCCGCCGCCGGCTGGATGGCGCTCAACGGCGAGCCCGACGGCGCACCGCTGAAAGCGCCCACCTTCCTCGCCGACGACCTCGCCGGCCTGCACGCGGTGATCGGCGCGCTGGCCGCGCTGCGCCACCGCGACCGCACCGGCGAGGGCCAGCACGTCGACGTGAGCATGCTCGACTCGCTGCTTTTCTCCAGCAACGGCTACCTCACCCTCGGCGCCACCGGCGTGCCGCTGCGCCGCTGGGGCGACCAGGCCGACTTCGTGGTGCCGGCCGGCTGTTTCCGGTGCGCCGACGGCCACGTCTACGTGGCGGTCGCCCTGGACCGCTCCTGGCGTCGGCTGGCCGAGGTGGTCGGCCGCCCCGAACTGGCCCGGGCGCCCGGGTACGCGACCAACCAGGAACGCCGCGACAACCGCGCCACGGTCAACGCGGTCGTCGCCGACTGGTGCGCCGGGCGGGGCTGCGCCGAGGTGGTCTCCACCCTCGACGCGAACGGGATCACCGCCGAGCGGGTCCGCACGTTCGCCGAAGCCGCGACCGACCCGCAGGTCCACGCCCGGGCGATGGTGCAGGAGACGGTGCTGTCCAACGGCAGCACCGCGCCGCTGACCGGGCCGGCCGTCAAGTTCTCCCGGACGCCGACCGCGGTCCGCTCCGGCGCACCGGAACCCGGCGCCGACACCGAACGGGTCCTCGACGAGATCGGCGTCGACGCGGCCACCCGGGAACGGCTGCGCGCGCAACGGGCGATCGGATGAGGAGGAGGTGACATGGCAACGGCAGGCGACGCGCCGCGCTGCGCGCTGGTGACCGGGGTGTCCCGGGGGATCGGCCGGGCGGTCGCGCTGCGGCTGGCCGCCGAGGGGTACGCGGTGGCGGGCTGCTACAGCGCGCCGAGCGAGGCCGCGGAGAAGACCCGCGCGGAGGTCGAGGCGTACGGGGTCGGGACCTGGTTCGGGCCGTGCGACGTGACCGACCCGGCCGCGGTCGACGAGTTCGTCTCGACCGCCGAGCGGCACCTCGGGCCGCTCACCGCGCTGGTCAACAACGCCGGCATCACCCGGGACCGGCCGTTGGTGCTGATGGCGCCCGACGAGTGGCACGACGTGCTCGGCACCAACCTGACCGGCACCTGGAACACCTGCCGGACCGTCGCCTTCCGCTTCCTCAAGCGACGCCGCGGGGCCATCGTCAACCTCTCCTCCGTGGCGGGTGTCAGCGGCAACACCGGGCAGGCCAACTACGCCGCCAGCAAGGCCGGCATCATCGGGCTCAGCCTGTCCCTGGCAAAGGAGGTCGCCGGGTACGGCGTACGGGTCAACGTGGTGGCGCCCGGCTTCATCGAGACCGACATGACCGCCGCGCTGCCGGGCAAGCTGCGCGACGCGGCCCTGGGGCGGATCCCGTTGGGCCGTTTCGGCGCACCCGCCGACGTCGCCGAGCTGGTCGAGTTCCTGCTCTCGGAGCGGGCCGGCTACGTCACCGGCCAGGTGATCCGGGTGGACGGGGGGATCGTGCTGTGACCGCCGCACCCACGTTCAGCGTCGGAACCCGCCCCGCCGAGATCTACCGGGCCGCGGCGGCGCCGCTGCCGGCGATCCGCTGGGTCGAGGTGTCCGCCGGCCCCCGGGGCGGGATCAGCCTGCGCGCCGGCACCACGGTCGACCCGGCCGACGTCTACCTGGGCGGGCACTTCCCGGAGCTGACCGTCTACCCGGGCGTGTTCACCCTGGAGACGATCGGGCAGGCGGTGACCGCGGCCGTCGGCTACTGCGCGGGCCGGCTGCCCCAGCTGCACCGGTTGCGCTCCGCCCGGTTCCTCGCACCGCTGCTCGCCGGGGACACGCTCACCGTCGAGGCGTCGGTCGGCCCGGTCGCCGAGGACCAGTCCTTCGAGGTCGCCGCCCGGTGCGTACGCGGCGACGGGGTCCGGGCGGCGACGGTGCGGGCGGTGTACCGCTGGCCGGCCCCGGGCGGGGAGGGCACCTGATGAGACTGGACCACGGCGAGCTGCGTGCCCTGCTGCCGCACCGGTACCCGATGCTGCTGCTCGACCGGGTCGACAGCGTCGAGCCGGGAGCGAGCCTGGAGGCGGTCAAGGCGGTCACCGGCTGCGAGCCCTGCTACCGGGGGATCGCCGAGGGGCAGGCCCCCGACCGGTACGCGTACCCCGCCTCGCTGCTGATCGAGTCGTTCGGTCAGGGCGCGGCGGTGCTCTGGCTGCTGTCCCGGGGACCGGGCACGGCCGGGCTGCCGATGTTCACCGCGGCCCGCGACTGCGTACTGCTGCGCCCGGTGTACCCGGGCGACGTGATCCGGCACCGGGTCCGGCTGGAACAGGTCGTGCACGGGGCCGCGTTCGCCTCCGGATCCAGCTGGGTCGGGACCGACCAGGTGGCGGAGTTCGGCTCGATGATGGCGGTCGTCCGACCGGCCGACGCCATCTCCGGAGCCCGATGATGAGAGGAAGAGGGAATCCCGATGAGTGAACGCGAACAGCACATGGCGGAGCTGCGGGAGATCGTGGCCGAGGTGCTCGAGTTGGAACCGGAGGAGGTCGCCGACACCGCCGACTTCGTCGAGGAGTACGAGGCGGACTCGTTGCGGGCGATCGAGATCCTGGCCCGGATCGAGAAGAGGTACCGGGTGGAGATCCCGCAGGCCGAGCTGAACGAGATGCGTAGCCTCAAGGCCGTCCACGAGGTCGTGGCGCGACACGCCGGCTGGCAGGACTGACCCGTGCACCGCGTGGTCGTCACCGGGCTCGGTCCGGTGTCCGGCATCGGCATCGGCGTCGACGAGTTCACCGCCGGGCTGCGCTCCGGCCGGTCGGCCGCCGCGCCCATCACCAGCTTCGACGCGAGCGGGTTCCCGCACCACTGGGCCGGCGAGGTGCCCGCGTTCCGACCGGAGGCGCTGCTGCGACGCCTGCGGATCGCCGACTGGGGCCGCTCGGCGCTGTTCGCCGCGGCGGCCGCCCGGCTGGCCGTGACGGACGCCGGTCTGCCTCTGCCCGCCCTCGATCCGGGGCGCGTCGGCGCGGTCGTCGGCACCACCAGCGGCGAGTCCACGGTGGTGGAGCAGCTCACCGCGGAGCTCGTCGAGGGCGGCTACCCGGCCATGTCCGTCGAGGCGCTGCGGCAGGCGCCGGCCGAGCGGTTGTCCTACGCGGTGAGTGCGGAGCTGGGGCTGGCCGGTGAGTCGGTCACCCTCACCACCGCCTGCTCGGCCAGCAACTACGCCATCGGGTACGCGTACGACCTGCTCTGCTGTGGTGAGGCGGACGTGATGGTGGCCGGCGGCGCCGACTCGGTGTGCCGTTGGGCGCACGCCGGCTTCTTCCGGCTCGGCGCGCTGACCGAGCGGGCGTGCCGACCGTTCGACCGGGACCGCTCCGGCATCCTCACCGGCGAGGGCGGCGCGGCCCTGGTGCTGGAGACCCTGGAGCACGCGCGGGCCCGGGGCGCCCGGATCTACGCCGAGGTGCTCGGTTACGGCGTCAACTGCGACGCCCACCACATGGTCGCGCCCAACGAGGAGAGCGTCGCGGCGTGCATGCGCCTGGCCCAGGACAACGCCGGGGTCAAGCCGGAGGACGTCGACTACATCAGCACGCACGGCACCGGCACGCCCGCCAACGACCTGTGTGAGGCGCGGGCGATCCGGGCGGTTTTCGGCGACCGGGTGCCCCCGGTCAGCTCGATCAAGTCGATGCTCGGTCACACCATGGGCGCGGCGAGCGGGTTCGGCGCGATCGCCACCACGCTGGGCATCCGGCACGGGTTCCTGCCCCCGACCATCAACTGGGCCAACCCCGACCCGGAGCTGTCCTGGATCGACCCGGTGCCGAACACGGCCCGGTCGGCCACCGTACGGGTGGCGCAGAACAACGGGTTCGCCTTCGGCGGCAACAACGCCATCACGATCTTCGGGGCGATCCGGTGACCGGCCTGGTGACCGGCTGGGGTGTGCTCTCCGCCGCCGGGGACTCCGTCACGGAACTGCTCGCCGCGGTGCGGGCCGACGCCGTCGTCCGCGCCGACGTCCGCGACCGCTTCGAGGAGCCGCTGCCCACGGCCGAGGCGCCGGCGATCGCCGACTTCGACGTACGCCGACTGCTCGGCCGCAAGGGCACCAGCTTCCTGGACCGGGCGACCGCGCTGGCCATGGTGGCCTGCGGACGGGCGCTGGCCGACGGGAAGCTCACCCCGGACGACGACAACCGGCACCGCGTCGGTGTGGTGCTGGGCACCACCACCGGCAGCCTGAAGTCCACCATGGACTTCTCCCGCGAGACGCTGCTGCAGGACAAGCCGTACCTGGTCAACCCGGTGCTGTTCCCGAACACGGTGATGAACTGCGCGAGCGGCCAGGCGGCGATCCGCTACGGGCTGCGCGGCGTCAACGCCACCGTGGCCGGCGGCCCACTCGCCTTCCTGTACGCGCTGCGCTACGCGCTCAACGCCCTGCGCCGGGGGTACGCCGACGCCCTGCTGGTCGGCGGGGTGGAGGAGTACACGCCGAACACGGCGTGGGCGGCGGAGCTCACCGGCACCGGCCCGGCCGGCGAGGCCGCGGCGGTCTATCTGCTGCGCCGCCCGACGCCCGGCGTCACCGTGCCATCGCGCGCGGAGGTGCTCGCGGTGGCCACCGGCTTCCAACCGGAGGGGACCGGCGACGGGCTCGCTGGCTGCGCCGGCCGTGCACTGGCCGCCGCGAAGGTCCGCCCGGCCGACGTCTGGGCGGTCGCCAGCGGTGACCTCGACGGGGACAGCCTGTCCGACGTGGTGCCGGCCACCGCGCAGCGGCTGTCGGTGCGTCCGGCGCTCGGTGACTGCCAGGCCGCCACCGGCGCGCTGGCGCTGGGCGTGCTGCTGGCCCGGTACGCCGAGGATCCCGCCACCCGCGGACGACCCGCGCTGATCACCGGCCAGTCCCGCGACGGCGCGGTCGCCGCGGCCGTGGTGCGGGGGTAGCACATGCCGGCGACCATCACCGCCAGCGCGGTCCGTTCTTGCTTCGGCGACGGCCCGGCCACCTTCGCGGCGCTGCTGCGGGGTGACTGCGGTGCCGCCCCGCTGCGGCGGACGGACCCCGCTCGGGTGGGCGTCGGGCACGGCTACCCGATAGCCGACGACCGGCCGTTCGGCCCGAGCCGCTGGCTGACCGACTGCGTGGTGGAGGCCCTCGCCGCTGCCGGCCTCGACCCGCGTCGACGGCGGGTGGTCAGCCTCATCGGCAGTGGGCTGCGCGAGTCGGCGGAGGTGGAGCGCGCGGCCCTGAGCGGGACGGTCGACTTTCCCGCCGAGCGGCTGCACTTCGCCGGCGCGGTCACCACGGCGGCGCCCGGCGTGCGGCGGGTGGTGACCCTGGCCAACGCGTGCAGCGCCGGCGGGCACGCCCTCGCCCTGGCGCAGGATCTGGTGGAGACCGGTGAGGCGGACGCCGTGCTGGTCGGCGGCACCGACGGCAGCACCGCCTCCATGCTCGCGATGATCGGTCGGGTGGCCAGCCGGCCGGCGCACCGGGTGCGGCCCTTCGACGCCGATCGGGTCGGCGTGCTGCTCGGCGACGGCGCGGCGGTCCTGGTGGTCGAGCCGGAACGTTCCGGCGCCGGCCTGGCCCGGTTGCTCGCCACCGGGCTGTCCTGCGACGCCGGGCACGAGACGGCACCCGACCCGGCCGGCATCCTGCGGGCCGTCCACGACGCTCACCGCCGTGCCGACCGTCGGCCCGACCAGGTCGATCTCGTGCTGGCGCACGGCACCGGCACCGCGCTGAACGACGAGACCGAGGCGCGCGTCGTCGCGCAGGTGTTCGCCGGCTGCGAGCCCGGGCCCCTGGTCACCGCCGTGAAGGGCGCCGTAGGCCACACGTCCGGCGGATCGGCGCTGCTCAGCGTCGCCGTCGCCATCGAGATCCTGCGTACCGGCCGGGTTCCGCCGGTGGTCGGGCTGACCCGACCGGCGTCCGAGGCGGCCGGGCTGCGGCTGGTCCGCGACGCGGCCGTCCGGGCCGACCCGCGAGTGGCGCAGGTCGACGCGTTCGGCTTCGGCGGTCTCAACGCCGTCACCCTCCTGGAGGCGCTGCGATGACCGGCCGCACCGACGCCGCACACCGCGCGCCGATCCCCACACCGACGTCGGACCGCTCCGTGCAGATGCCGCCGGACGGGTCGCCCGCCACCGACTCGGCCGGGACCGGGAACGGTCCGGATCGGCCGATCGCCGCCGTCCTCGCCGCCTCCCTGCACCTGCCCGGAGTCGACCTGCCGGACGGTGTCGCCGACGACGAGCCGGCCTGTCCTCCCGAGCGGGCCGCCGACCTGCTCGGCCGTAAAGGCCTGCTGGCCAAGGAGCCGGCCACCCGACTCGCCCTCTGCGCCGTGCACCGGGCGTTGGGCCTGCCGCCGAAGGCGCCCCGCCGGACCGGGCCGGCGGACCCGGGTACGGCCGTGGTGGTCAGTTCCAACCTGGGCAACGTCGCGACCGTCGGCGACATCGCCTGCCGCCTGCGCGACGGCGGCCCACGCGAGGTCGGGCCCCTCGAAGCGCCGAACGCCTCCAGCAACGTCATCGCCGGGGCGATCGCCATCTGGTTCCGGTTCGGAGGGCCCAACCTCACCGTCTGCTCCGGGGCCACCGCGGGCCTGGACGCGATCTGGCTGGCCGGGCTGCTGCTGCGTACCGGGCGCGCCGACCAGGTGGTGGTGGTCGGCACGGAACCGGACGACCCGCAGGCCCAGGCCCTGCACGCCGCCAGGGAGGGTGCCGTCGCCGGGCGGCCCCTGCGGGCCGGGGCGGCCTGCCTGCTGCTCGGCCCGGTCGGCGCGCCACAGCGACCTATGGCCCTGTTGGGGCCGGTCCGGGCGGGTGCCCCCACCGACGGCGCACCGCGCGCGCCCCTGGTCGACTCGACCGTCCTGGCCGGCGACCACTACGGCGCCGCGGGCGTCGTGCACACCGCGCTGGCCGTACGGCTGGGCGGCGGCGAGGCGACGAGCGCCACCGTCCGCTGCGGCGACCCCGTCGACGGTGTCCGCGAGCTGAGTGTCCTGGTGGGACCGCGATGAGCGGCACGCCACCCCCGGTCGCCGTGCACCGGCTCGCCGGCCCCGGATCCGGGGCGCCGACCGTGCTCCTCGCACACGGCATGTCCGACACCTGGCGGAGTTGGCGGCCCCTGGCGGCGCGGCTACCCAGCGGCTGGCGGCTGCTCGCGGCCGAACTGCCGTGGAAGGCTGGCACCGACCACCACTGGCGGCGTCGGGGCACCCCGGGGTCCTGGCTGGCCGCCGCCGTACGCGCCATGGCCACGCCACCCGACGTCGTGATCGGGCACTCGCTCGGCGCGAACGCGGTGCTGGAGATGGTGGCCACCGAACCGGACGTCGCACCCCGCGGCGCGATGCTCATCGCGCCGTTCTACTGCCCGCCCGACCTGCCGATCACCTGGGCTGTGCACGAGCGGGCGCAGGCCAACTTCGTGCAGATCATCGACGAGGGGCTGCGCAACCGCCTCGGCCCCCGGCTGGCCGATCTGGACGCGGAGACCCTGGCCGCCATGCGGGACATCATGGTGGAGCGGATCGGGCCGGTCGGCTTCACGACGCTGTTCGACCACTTCACCGCGACCGCCCACCTGCCGCTGCACGCGGTGACCGTGCCGACCATGGTGCTCACCGGCGGCCGGGACCCCGGCCTCGACGGCCCACGCGTCGGCGCGCTACGGGCCCAACTGCCCGACGCGCACGTCGTCGTCGAGTCCGACTTTCACCACTTCTGTCATCTCGACCGGGCGGCCGAGGTGGCCCGACACGTCGCGGGCTTCGTCGAGAAGGTCTGCCCCGACCCCGCGATCCGAGGAGGTACGCCGTGACCACGGCGGTTGAGAACGCATCCGTGACACTGTCCGCCCGGCCCGGTTTCGAGGGCGCGAACATCCGCACCTGGATCGGGTTCAAACACTTCGCGTACCTGGTGGAGCAGGGCGTCCTGCAGTGGCTCCGGGAACACGGGCACGGCCCGGGCCGGCTCTACCACGAACACGGGGTGGGGTTGTCGATCCGGGACTGCTCGCTGCTGCTGCCCGCCGTGCTCGACGTCGACGACGAGGCGACGGTGGTGACGACCCCCGGCGCCAATGGCCGGTTCGCGGTCCGGATGAACGTCCGCCGCGACGCCGACGTCACCGTGTGCCGGGCCCGGGTGCGGGTCGCCCTGGTCCGGGAGGCGGACGTACCGCAGGCGGCGCCCCTGCCGGCGGAACTGGCCGGCCTCGCCGAGGAGCCGACCGCCGGTGAGCCGGGCGTCCCCGCCGGCGCGGACCCGGCCGCGACCCTGCTCGCCGCCGGCGCGGGATTCGTGTGGCCCTGGCGGGTGCCCTACTTCTACTGCCAGTACTCCCAGCGCGTGCAGCACTCCGGGTACGTCCGGCTGCTCGAGGAGGTGGTCGACCGCTACCTCGCCGACCGGGGCGTGTCGGTGGGTCGGATGCTGCGCGAGCGGGGCTGGATCCCGGTGGTCTCCCGGGCACGGATCGAGGTGCTCGGCGACGCCCACCTCGACGAGCCCATGTGGATCACCTTCACCGTCACCGACGTGCTCAAGGACGTCACGTACGACGCGCGGATGGACTGTCACGTCCTGCGCGAGGGACGCCTGGTCCGGGTGGCGACCGCCAGCATCCTGCACGGGTACGCCGTCAGCCGGGGGCCGGAGGCGGGCCGGCTGGCCACCCTCGACCCGGACACCGTCGCGGCCCTCACCAGCGGAGGTCGGTGATGGCCGCCAAGCGACCCCGACTGTACTTCTCCTTCCGCAGCCCGTACAGCTGGCTGGCGGTGGAGCGGCTGACCCGGACACTGGGCCGACCGCAGGAGGTGCTGGAGTTCGTCCCCTACTGGGACCCGGACGAGCGCACCGAGGCGGCGCTCAGAGCCCGCGGCGGCGCCTTCCACTACGTGCAGATGAGCAAGCCGAAGCACCTTTACCTGCTCCAGGACGCCAAGCGGCAGGCCCAGCGGCTGGACCTGCCGATGCGCTGGCCGATCGACATCGACCCCTGGTGGGAGGTGCCGCACCTGGGCTGGCTGGCCGCGCGGGAGCGGGGGGCGGGGGAGGCGTTCTACCGGGAGGTCATCGCCGCCCGCTGGCAACGGGGCGAGGACGTGTGCACACCAGAGGTGATCTCCCGGGTCGCCGAGCGGGCCGGGGTGGACCCGGCGGTGGTGCTCGGCGCGGTCGAGGACTCCACGGTCCGGTCCGCCGGGGTGGACTGCCTGCTGCGGGCCTACGAGGAGGACATCTTCGGCATTCCCTACCTGCGGCTGGGCCCGCACCGGTTCTGGGGAGTGGACCGGGTGGACGACTTCCTCACCGCGTACGCCCAGCGGACCGGCACACCGGTCACGCCGCCGGCGGTGCCGGCGGGAGTGGGCGGCTACGACACCGACACCGGAGGCGGCTGTGGCTGAGCGAAGAGATCCGGAGCAGGAGCGGGCCCACCGCCGCCGGCAGTTGATCCTGACGTTGCGTGCCTTCGCCCTGGCCGGGTTCGACGAGGGCGCCGGTGGCCACGTCACCGCCCGGGACCCGATCGAGCCGGACACCTTCTGGATCAACCCGTTCGGCCGGCACTTCGGGCACGTCCGCGACGACGACCTGCTGCGGGTCGACCACACGGGGGACGTGGTCGACGGCACGGGCCGGATCAACCCCGCCGGGTACGCCATCCACTCGGCCATCCACAAGGCACGCCCGGACGTGGTGGCCGCCGCCCACACCCACTCGATCCACGGTCGGGCGTTCTCGGCGCTGGGTCGGCCGCTCGCCCCGATCACCCAGGACGCCTGCGCCTTCTTCGAGGACCACGAGGTCCACGACGAGTACGGCGGGGTGGTCCTCGACGGCGCGGAAGGCGACCGGATCGCGGCGACGCTGGGCACCGGCAAGGCGGTCATCCTGCGCAACCACGGCCTGCTCACGGTCGGCGGTTCGGTGGCCGAGGCCGCCTGGTGGTTCCTGGCGATGGACCGCTGCTGCCAGGTGCAGCTGCTTGCCCAGGCGGCCGGTGAGCTGGTGGTGATTCCCGCCGATGCGGCCCGAGCCGCCCGGGCGGACATCGGCACCCCGCAGATCGCCCGACTGAACTTCCGGCCGGTCGCGGAGCACGTCCTGGCCCTCAGCTCCGACCTCACGGACTGAATCACGCGCAGACAGGAGTGACCAGTGGCCGAGCTGCTGAAGAACATGGTCCGGGACCGGGCCGGCGACGTAGCGCTGACCGACGAGCGGACCACGCGGACGTGGGCGGAGCTGGACCGGTCGGTGGACCGGTGGATCGGCGTGCTGCGCGGGGCCGGCCTGGACGTGGGGGACCGGGTGGCGTTCGTGCTCGGCAACCGGCACGAGACCTTCGAGGCGCTGCTGGCCTGCGTGCACGCGGGGCTGGTGGCGGTGCCGGTCAACTGGCACCTCACCGCACCGGAGATCGCCCACATCCTGACCGACTGCAACGCCCGGGCGGTGCTCACCGAGGCGACGTACGCCGCGACCGTACGCGAGGCGGTGGCCCGCACACCGGCGGCGCCCGAGCTGTTGGTGACGGTCGACGGCGGGGAGGGCTTCACGCCGGTGGACGACCTGCCTGAGGGCCCGGCGGTCCCGGCGGTCTCCGGTGGTGTGCTGCTCTACACCTCGGGCACCAGCGGACGCCCCAAGGGGGTGGTCAATCCGCTGCTGAAGGTCGGCGCTCCGGTCGACCGGGTGGCCGCCACCACCGAGATGCTGGGCGGCGGGCTGGGCATCCCGACCGAGGGCCAGGCGCTGCTGGTCGGTCCCTGGTACCACTCGGCGCAGCTGTTCTTCGCCCAGTTTCCGCTGCTGCGCGGGTGCGGGCTGGTGATGCGCCGCGGGTTCGACCCGGTCGAGGTGCTGCGACTGATCGACGAAGAGAAGATCACGATCAGTCATCTGGTGCCGACCCAGTTCATCCGCCTGCTCCGGGTCGACGCCGCCACCCGGGCGGCGTTCTCCGGCGCCAGCCTGACCCGGATCTGGCACGGCGGCGGCCCCTGTCCACCGGAGACCAAGCGGGCGATGATCGACTGGTGGGGGCCGGTGTTCGTGGAGTACTACGCCGCGACCGAGGCCGGCATCGTCACCCTCGCCGACTCGCACACCTGGCTGGCCCGGCCGGGCACGGTGGGCCGGCCGGCACCGCCCACCGAGGTGGTGGTCATCGACGACGAGGGCCGACCGGTGCCCGCCGGGCAGGAGGGCCGGGTGGCCGTCCGGCGGCCGCCGGGCCGGGGATTCCACTACCACAACGCCCCGGAGCAGACCGAGCAGGCGCACGTCGCCCCGCACACCTTCACCGTCGGCGACCTCGGCCGCCTGGACGAGGACGGCTACCTGTTCCTCACCGGCCGCTCGGCGGAGCTGATCGTCACCGGCGGGGTGAACGTCTACCCGGCCGAGGTGGAGGCGGTGCTGCTGACCCACCCCGCCGTGCAGGACGGCGTGGTCATCGGGGTGCCGGACCAGGAGTTCGGCGAGCAGGTCCGGGCGGTGGTGCAGCTCGACCCGGCGTGGCCGGCCGAGGACATCGACCGGGTCCTGGACGCGCACTGCCGGGCCAGCCTGGCCGGTTTCAAGGTGCCACGCTCGTACGAGGTGATCGACCGGGTCCCCCGCGAGCCCACCGGCAAGCTGCCCCGGCGGGCGTTGCGGGACCGTTGCCGGCACGCTCCGGTGTCGCCGAGTCTGCTCGCGGACCCGGCCAGCTACCTGACCGGCGTGCCGCACGACGAGTTCGCCCGCCGCCGGCGGGACACGCCGGTGGCCTGGGTCGACGAGGTCGAGCTGACCCGCACCGACCAGGACCGGTCGGTGCGCTCCCAGGGCCGGGGCTTCTGGGCGGTCACCCGGTACGCCGCGGTGTCCGAGGTGTCCCGCGACCCGGCGACGTTCTCGTCCGCGGCCGGCGGGGCGTTCCTCGCCGACCCCCGGACGCTGCAGGACCTGCACCGCAACCGGCAGCTTCTGATCAACATGGACGCTCCGGAGCACGCCTGGGTGCGTCGGCTGGTGGCGGGGGCGTTCACCCCGCGCGCGGTGGGTCGCCTGGGTGAGCTGGTCACCAGGCACGCCGAGGAGGTGGTCTCGCGGGCGGTGGCCGCCCGGGAGATCGACGTGGTGGCGGACCTCGCGGCGGAGCTGCCGCTGCTCGTCCTCACCGACCTGCTGGGCATGCCGCAGGCGGACCGCACGCTGCTGTTCGAGTGGAGCAACAACCTGGTCGGGTTCGACGATCCGCGGTACGGCGGTGGCAGCGTGGACCGGTACCGGAACACCTTCGCCGCCGCCTTCGCGTACGTCCGGCAGCTGGCCGCGGAGCGGCGCGCCCGGCCGACCGACGACCTGCTCAGTCTGCTGGTGCACGCCGAGGCCGACGGCCGGGGCCTGACCGACGCGCAACTGTGCCAGCTCTGGCTGCTGCTCGTCATCGCCGGCAACGAGACCACCCGGCACCTGATCTCCAACGGGGTGCAGGCGCTGCTGGAGCACCCCGAGCAGCGGGATCGGCTGATCGCCGACCCCGACCTGACCGGGACCGCGGTGGAGGAGCTGCTGCGCTGGGTCACGCCGATCATGCAGTTCCGGCGGACCGCCACCCGCGACACGGTCCTCGACGGCACCCGGATCGCCGCCGGGGACAAGGTGGTCATCTACTACGCCTCGGCCAACCGGGACCCGGCCGCCTTCGCGGACCCGGACCGGCTGGACCTCGGTCGCGATCCCAACCCGCACCTGGCGTTCGGCATCGGGCCGCACTTCTGCCTGGGCGCGCACCTGGCCCGGCTGGAGATGGCGGCCTTCCTCACCGCGATCCGCCCGCATCTGGCCCGGCTTCGACCGACCGGGCCGGTGCGCCGGATGCGGACCAACTTCATGAACGCCATCACCGCGATGCCCGCGCGCTTCGACGCCGCGCCGGAAGGGGAGTGACCCCATGCCACTGGAAGTGCACTGGTTCCTGCCGTCGCATGGAGACGGCCGTGACCTGGCCGAGCCGGCCCGGGGCGGCGCCAGGCCGACCCGGGTCACCCGCCGGCCGCCGGACATCGGCTATCTGGCCCAGGTGGCCCGCGCCGCCGACCGGCTGGGGTTCACCAGCGTGCTCACCCCGGCCGGACTGTTCTGTGAGGACCCGTGGGTGGTGGCGTCCGCGTTGGCCGCGCAGACCGAGCGGCTGAAGTTCATGATCGCGCTGCGGCCGGGGCTGGCCTCACCCACGCTGGTGGCCCAGATGGCCGCGACCCTGCAACGTGTCTCCGCCGGCCGGGTGCTGCTCAACATCGTGGCCGGCAGCGACCCGGACGAGCAGCGCCGCTACGGCGACTGGCTGGACCACGACGCCCGCTACGCCCGGGCGGAGGAGTTCCTCACCGTGCTGGGCGGCCTCTGGGGCGGCCAGCCGGTCGACCACACCGGCGAGCACTACCGGATGAAGGCCGCGCTGCTGGCCCGGCCTCCGGCCACCGCGCCGGAGGTGTTCCTGGGCGGGTCCTCGCCGGCGGCACAGCGGGCGGCGGCCCGGCACGCGGACGTCTACCTGGCCTGGGGTGAGACACCCACCCAGCTCGGGGAGCTGCTGGGCCGGGCACGCGACCTGGCGGCGGAGGCCGGGCGGACGCTGCGCACCGGGAGTCGACTGCACGTGATCACCAGAGACACCGCCCGGGAGGCGTGGGCTGAGGCGGACCGGCTGCTCGCCGGCGTCGACTCGGCGCGCATCACCGCCGCTCGTCAGCGGTTCGCCCGTACCGACTCGGAGGGGCAGCGGCGGGCGGCGGCGCTGCACGCGGGCGGCAACGCCCGGATGGAGGTGTACCCGAACGTCTGGGCGGGCTACTCCCTGATCCGGCCGGGCGCCGGCGCGGCGCTGGTCGGCAGCCACGAGGAGGTCGCGGAGCGGATCGCCGAATACCACGCCGCGGGGGTCGAGCATCTGATCCTGTCCGGGCAGCCGCACCTGGAGGAGGCGTACTGGTTCGGTGAGGGGGTGCTGCCGCTGCTGCGGCACGACGGTCTCCTCGACGCCGGCGCCGCGCGGACCCCGGAGCTGGCGGTGGGCCGATGACGTCGTCCGGCACGGAACTGCCGATGACCACACTGATCGGCAACCCGAAGCCGCACTCGCGGACGCGGACCGTCGCGCTGGCCACCGCGGCGGCGCTGCGGGCCCGGCTGACCCACTGCGCGACCCCGGTCGCAACGCCGACCGTGATCGACCTGTCCGAGCTGACGGCCGAGCTGGTCGGTCAGGGCAGCCGGCCGGAGACCCTCGACGAGGTGCTGGAAGCGGTACGCCGACCGGGGCTGCTCTTGGTGGCCAGTCCCACGTTCAAGGCGGCGTACAGCGGTTTGTTGAAGCTCTTCGTCGACGTGCTGCCCCGGGGCGCGCTGGCCGGGGTGGTGGCGGTGCCGCTGATGACCGCGGCCCGATCCGGTCATCGGCACGTTGTCGACACCTACCTGGGTGCCCTCTTGGCCGAGGTGGGTGCGTGCGTACCCACCTCGGGTCTGTGCGTGCTCGAACGGGACTTCGACACGGCGGAGATCGGCATCGGGCTCTGGCTGGACCGGGCGGCGCCGGCGGTGGCGAACGCGTTGGCCGACGTGCCCGACCCGGCAGCCGAGCCCGGAGTCAGCCGGCGTTGACCTCGGTATCGTGCTTGCGGCGCATCCGGCTGATCCAGCCCTGCGCCGTGTGCACCGGGACGTCGAAGTGCTCGGCCACCCGGCTGATCGTGCCGACCTGCTCGTAGACCGCCTCCAGGTCCGCGGGGTCGGGTGCCCGGCGGTAGGCGCGCCCGGCCTTGAGCCGGCTGAGCCGGTCGGCTTCAGCGGCCCGGTGGGCGGGGCGGGGCGTCTGCGGGTGGGGGGCCGCGGCGGTGGTCGCGGGGACCGGCCCGACCGTCACGGCCGGACGGGAGGCGGCCGGCGGGATGTCGCCGACCGGGCGGCTCCGGTCCCGGTCCTGCGGCGGGATGAAGGCGCGCAGCAGGGCGTCGAAGTCGACGTACGGCAGCTCGCCGGTCAGGCCGGCGCTCTGTGGCGCGCGGACGGTGAGCTCCCGCACGACCGGATGGCCGTTCCCGGTCTCCAGACGGACGACAGTCTGCGCCACGGGGCCGGTGATCTCCTCACCGTCGTCCTCGACGGGCACGATGGTGATGATGTATTGACTCACGACGATGCCTTTCTTGCGCATCTCCGGGAGAGCCAGTGCGGCTTCCGGCCCGCCGGTCAGCCCTGTCGGGTTTGGCCGTTGGTGGGAGACAAGATATCAGATTCTGGCAGGCAGAAGGCGAGATATCCGACACTCCCCACGGGACGCCTATCCCTCATCTCCGTTTGATAGTGGGCATCACTGATCAAATCGGGTTCTCCGTGCGGACCCGCGACCCTCGCCAGACCCTCGATGGTTGACCCCTCCGGAGACCAGCAGCGCCGCCAGCCCGGCCCGCGACGACACCCCGGTCTTGCGGAAGATGCGGGTCAGGTGAGCCTCCACCGTCTTGACCGTCACGTACACCTGGTCCGCGGCTTCGGCGTTGCTCGCACCCGCCGCCACCAGCCGGGCGATGTCCCACTCCCGGCGCGTCAAGGTCAGCTCCCCGCCGGGGACCGCATCCGGCAGGCGCCCGGCCGCGCCCGCGGCACGACTCTGCTCGCCGGCCACGGCTCTCCGCAGCGGCGGGGAGTCGACCAGCTCCGCGATGCGCCGCGTCTCGGCGAGCTCGACCTCGGCCGCGGCCCACTCCCGCGCCTCACACAGAGCCCGTGCCCGCACCAGCCGTGCCGATGCCTCCTCCAGTCGCCAACCGAGGGTCGCGAAGGTGTCCGCCGCGGCGGCGGCCAGCTCCGCCGCGCGCCGCGGATCGGCCTCCAGGGTCAGCCGGGCCCGGGCGGTCCGGGTCAGCGCGCTCTGCCCCCGTAGCCCCAGCCGTTCGGCGTACCGCTCGGCCACGGTCAACCAGCGCGCCGCTGTGTCCCGACGACCGGCCTTGTGGGCCATCTCGGCCAGCGCCGAGGCCCAGCACGCCCGATTGGTCAGCTCGACGTGGTCGAGACCGTCCCCGCCGCAGGCCCGCAGCAACGTCGACGTCGAGCCGGCCCGGTCACCGGCCAGGAACCGCAGGCGCACCGCCACCCGCTGGCTCGCCCCGTCGTACCAGTTCTCCCGCCGGGTGCCGGCGTCCAACACGGCGGCGTCGGCCAGCTGACGGCCCGCCGTCGGGCCGCTGCGCCACGCCACGGCGATCGCCCGGTACGCGCGCGCCAGCGCCACCAAGGGGTCGACGCCCATGGCGACGGCCACCTCCTCGGCGTCCTCGCCCTCGAATCGGGCGCGGTCCAGGTTGCCCAACCGGGCGGTCACCGCGCACCGGCCGACCAGCAGCCAGGGGGTCAGCGCCACCAGACCGGAGCGGCAACAGATGTCCAGCGCGCGGTCGAAGTGGTGCAGGGCCGAGCGTTCCCGTTCGTGGAAGTACTCCGCCCAACCGAGCAGGGCCAGCAGGTCCGGGTGTTGGGCGAGATCGGTGTCGGCGAGTGCGTCCACCTCGGACGACGCCCGGTCCAGCGTCTCCGGCACGTGAATCCCGCAGTCGCTGTACGCCGCCACGAACGCCTGCACCACCGCCGCCGTCGTGGCGCAGACCGGCTCACCGGTCTGCGCGGCCAGCAGATCCAGGCCCCGTGCGTCCTCGGCCGCGTCCACGGATCCACTGAGGACTCCGGCGATCGCCGCCTCGGTGGTCAGCACGAAACGGGTGCGCGGCGCGACCCGCTCGTCGCGGTGCGGCAGCAGCAGCGCGTACGCGTCGAACGGCCGGCCCAGCAGTCGTTCCACGCGCGCCCGCGCGGCCAGCGCCCGCAGCCGCTGGTCGCAGTCGGCGAGCGGACGGCGGGTGAGCTCCTGCAACAGGGTGCGGGCCTGGCGCAGGTGGCCCGCACCGACCAGCGCGTCGGCCATGGCGAACTCCAGCCGGGTACGACGCGGCTCGGTGACCTCGGCGGCGGGCAGCAGCCGTTGCACGTTGGTCAACCAGCGGATCGCGTCGAGTCGGGGCGCCAGCGCGCTCTCCGCGGCCTCGATGAGCGCGTCGGCCGTCGTTGGTTCGGCGCACTGCCCGCTGGCCGACAGGTGCTCGGCGTACCGGCTCACCGGATGTCCGGCATCGCGCAGGACGCTGGCCGCCGTGGCGTGCAGTCGTCGTCGCCGGCCGGGGGAGAGCGAGCGGTACACCACGGTGCGGTCCACCTCGTGGCGGAACGACAGGGTCGACGCCTCGGTGGGGTCGGTGCGCAACAGGTCGGCGGCCACCAACGCGTCCAGCAGATCGCTGGTGACCTCCGGGCCGCGGCCGGCCAACGCCGCGGCCAGTGCCGGCTCGAACCCGCACGGGCACACCGAGACGACCTCCAGCATCTGCCGTTGCTCGTCGGTCAGCCCGTCGAGGTCGAGCTGGACCGCGCCGGTGACGTCGACGGGCAGCTCGGTGGGTAGGCCACGCAGGGCGGCGACCGGACCGTCCAAGGCGCCCGGCCGGTAGGCCAGCACGTAGCGGGGCACACCGCCGGAGAGCACGTGCACCCGCTGGGCGGCGCGCCCTTCCGGCAGCCCGAGCAGCGCGGCGACGCTGGCCGGATCGAGCGGGCTCAGGGTGACCGCCCGGCGGCTCAGGTAGATCCCGGCGGCGAGCGCCGCCGTCGCGCAGGAGGGCATCTGCCGCGGCCGGTACGCGGTGACCCACAGCAGACCTGGGGGCGGCACCTGCGCGAGTCGGCCCAGCAGGGCTGCCGTCGCGGGCGAGACGGTGTGCAGGTCGTCCACGAGGAACAGCAGCGGGGTCGCCGGCGCGTCCAGCAGGCTCGCGAGGGCCGCCTCGACCTGGTCACCGTCGCGCCCGGCGGCGGCCAGCACCGGTACGCCGGCCCGTCGGGCCCGCGCGGCGACCTCGCGCAGCAGCCGCGTCTTGCCCGTGCCGGGGTCGCCCACGAACTCGATCATCGTTGGCTGGCCGTCGCGGACACTCGCCAGTGCCCGGTCGAACAGGTCGAGCGCGCAGTTGCGGCCGACCAGGGGCTCGAGAGGGTCGCCCGACGCTGTCGGGGCGAGGTCCTCCTCGCTGGTGTTCATCGGTGGTCCGCGACGAACGCTCGTGCGGCGCCGCCCGCAGAGGTGCGCCGCCGCGTGGGCGCGGTCGGACGCGCGTCGTGCGGTGCGACGACGGCCGGGCGGCCTGGTTGTCCGCGACGATGCGGCGAGCTTCGATCCAGTTTCAACTGCCACCCCCAGGATGTGTCCCGTTCGGGCCTCTCGGCGTGCCCGATGCCGGCGGTGCCAATTGCCGGCGCTCGGGCGAGCGGCAGATGCAACTCTAGGGTGGCAAGCCAAGGACGGCGATCACGCGACCGGTTGGTCCTATTGCCGAAGAGAGCAAATGTTGATACCCAAAAACCGAAATAGTGGACTTCGTTCTTGACCCAGCGCGTACCGACGGTTGCGTTGGGTTCACGACAATGTGGGGTTTCCCCTACTGTCGCAGCGTTCTGCGTCGCTTAATGTCGACTCCGGCGGTGCGACGCCTTGGGGGGACTTCGGATGACCGTTCATTACCGATCCTATCTGGACAATTCGGTAAATGTGGAGGGGATGCTGAACGAGTCGGAGCGATGGCACGCATTCCAGTGCCTGTTGCCGCCCCGCGCCGCGGTGGCCGACGCGTTCCTCACCCGCGGTGTCAGTCCACTGCTGCGCGACCTCCAGGCCGCCGGCGAACTGTCCGGCTGGTCATTCACCCGACAGTCGCCCCGGGTGGTCAACCTCCACCTGTTGGGCCGCGCGCCGCGACTGCTGGCGGCCCGACTGGCCGGGCTGTGTGCGGCGGTCGGTGCGGAGTGGCCCGTGCACGCCCCGGACCTCGGCGCTCCGTCGGCCCGCGATCCACGACTGGTCGGCGTGGCGGTCGATCTGATCGGAATGACCCCTGGTCGCCAGGCCCGGCTCGCCGCCGCCGCCGACCTTGCGATGGTGGCGGCCGTGCGCAGTTGTCCCGCCGTGCGGAGCGGGGCCGAGCCCACCACGTCCGAGGGCGTGACCGTCCTGCCGGGCGCGCGCTGGCAGCGGATCTCCGCCGCGCTGGCCACCGAACGTCATCCGCTGACCTGCTGGTCGCGCCTGTTGGAGGCGTGCCGCCGCGCCCCAGGGTACGACGGCGCGATGACGTTCGACCTGGTCCACCTGCTGCACAATCAGCTCGGGCTCAGCCCTCGTGACGAGCAGCGGGTGCACGCCGACCTGATCCGTACGCTGTCGCGGCGCCGGACCCCGCGCCACTCGACGCGGTCACACCTGAGTGTCCTGCATGCCGGGGCGGTCCGCCCGAATAGCTGAGTGGGCACCCAGGGTCGCTCGTCCGCGGCCCTCCGGCGTCGGGGCGACCGATGGTCCCGACGCCGGACACCACCCTGCTTGCCAGGGTCAGCGGGCGAGCCAGTCCCGGTAGGAGGTGGGCGCGATCACGGCGTCCTGGGTGGCGATCAGCACGCCGCTGGGCGTCGCTGCGAACATCCCGGCGCTGTCGTCGGTGGTGACGGTGCGCTGGTCGCCCTTGGCGGCGAGGGTGATTCGGCCCAGCTCGTCGAGCGGGAAGACGTCGGGACCGGCGACGTTGCGGGTGCCCTGCAGGGGAGCGCCCATGCTGACGTCGGCGACGGCCTGGGCGACGTCGGCCGCCGCCATGGGCTGCAGCGGGCGGCTGGGCAGGCGGACGGTGTTCTCGTCGGCGGTCCAGGACATGACCGCGTCGACGAACTCGAAGAACTGGGTGACGCGGACGATTGAGTACGGAACGGGACCGGCCTTGAGGATGTCCTCCTGGAGGGCCTTGGCGCGGTAGTAAGCCAGGTCGGGGACCAGGTCGACGCCCACGATGGACAGGACCACCGCGTGCCCGACGCCGGCCCGCTCGGCGGCGGTCAGGAGGTTGTCCATGGTCGTCTGGAAGAAGGCGGGGGAGGCGTCGTCGAAGGTCGGCGAGTTCGTCAGGTTGACGACGACGTCGGTGTCCTTGAGCGCCTCGGCCAGACCCTGCCCGGTGAGGAGGTCGACCCCGGTCGACTGGGAGTGCGGCACCGCGTCGTGCCCGGCCGCCTGCAGGATCTTGACGACCTGGGACCCGATCAGGCCGGTCCCGCCCATCACGGCGATCTTCATGTTCGTTCCACCTTCCCTGTGGTGATTGCAGCCCGTTTGTCCGGCGGCGTCTTCGCCGGGCCGGATACTCGGACTTCTTATGTCCGGGAACTGTACTCGGATAGGATGAGTCCGAGTATCGGGGTGGCTAGGGTGAAGCGATGAAGATGTCCGGCGGGGTCGAGTGGGCGCTGCACTGCTGCGTCGTCCTCACGGTCAGCAGCAGGCCCGTCCCGGCGGCCAAGCTCGCGGAACTGCACGACGTCTCCAGCAGCTACCTCGCCAAGCAGCTCCAGTCGCTCGCCCGCGCCGGCCTCATCCACTCCGTGCAGGGCAAGTCCGGTGGCTACGCGCTGACCCGCGCACCGGGAAGCATCACGTTGCTCGACGTGGTGCGGGCCGTCGACGGCCCCGGTCCCGCCTTCGTCTGCACCGAGATCCGACAACGCGGCCCGATGGCGACCCCGGCCAACGCCTGCACCCGGGCGTGCCCGGTCGCCCGCGCCATGTGGACCGCCGAGGAGGCGTGGCGCGAGGCGCTCGCCGCGGTCACGATCGCCGATCTCGCCCGCGACGTCGGCACCGACTCCGGCCCGGAGGCACTGCCCGCGGTAGGCACCTGGCTGACCGGCGCCAACGACCACTGACCCGCCGTCAGCCGGCGTGGCGTACCTCGGTGTCCCAGATCTGCGCCCACGGACGCCGCAGCCCCCGGCACACGAAGATCGGGCCGCCGTTCTCGTCGTTGTCCACCTCGACCCGCTGGTCCACCCGCCCGGCGAGTGCGCACTCGTCGAACCAGGCGTTCAGCGGGGCGGAGCGTTCCCACCCGACGACGATCACCACGTCGGCGTCGGCGGGTGGTCGGCCGAAGTCGACCATGCTGTTGTGCCCGGAATACGCGCGGGGCAGATCATGGGCCGGGCCGTAGCGGGCCAGCGCGCCGGCCTCGCCGTAGTTGCCGGTCAGGATGACCGTCCGCGAGCGCTCCTGCCGTGGCAGGCCACGGTGGACGGTGGCGACCGAGTCGGCGAACGCCGGCCAGCCGATGGTTTCACCGGCGTCGTAGTTGACGTCCACCACGAAGCCGGGCAACCGGTCGGCCGGCAGCACCGGCAGCAGCACGATGTTGGGTAGCAACAGCGGCACCGCGCCCAGCGCGAGCAGACTCCGGCGCGGCCCGACCGCACCGCGCGACGCCCAGGCGGCGATGACCGTTGCCCCGGCGGCGGTCAGGACCAGCAGCAGCGGCGCGTCGTAGTAGCCCTTCCCGCCGGCGATCAGCACGATGCCGACCACGACCAGCCACGACCAGCCCACCGCCCGGTACGCCCGCCACGCCGGGCGGCGCAGCAACGCGACGAGCCCGGCGATCCAGATCGGCACCGCGTACGGGCTGATGATGACGAACTGGAGGGTCAGCGCGTCGAGGCGGCCACTGTAGGAGCTGTCGCCACCGGAGATCGAGGCGGCCACCGACAGCTGCGGGAAGCCGTGCGCGGCCTGCCAGATCAGGTTCGGCGCGGCCAGCAGCGCCGCGATCCCGGCGGCGGCGAGCACCCACCGGTCGCGCAGCAGCCGGCGCGGCCCGGCGATGCCCACCCCGGCGATCAGGCCCACGGCCAGCAGCGCGGGCAGCAGCTTGTTGAGCATGCCCACGCCGAGTGCCAGCCCGATGCCGAGCGCCCACCGGCTGTCGCCGGTGCGCAGCAGCCGCACCGCGCACAGCACGGCGGCCAGCCAGGCCAGCAGGTCGACGGTGGTGGTGCTGAGCAGATGCCCGCCCGCGAGCACGATGCCGGACAGCCCGGCGAGCAGCGCCGCGAAGCTCTGCCCGCCCCGGCCGGCGCCCAGCTCCCGGGCGATGGCGGCGACCAGCAGGACCGCACCACCGGCCAGCAGTGCCGACGGGGTGCGCAGCACGACCAGGTTGCCCGGCGCGATCGTGTCGAGCAGCCGGGCCAGCGCCGGGACCAGCGGACCCTGGTCGACGTAGCCCCAGTCGAGGTGCCGGCCGCAGAGCAGGAAGTACAACTCGTCGCGGTGATAGCCGTAGCGGCCGGCGAGCACCAGCAGCGTCACGCTGACCGCCGCGGCCACCAGCCACGGCCCGAGCGTGCGGGGGCCGGGCGTCGATGGCCCCGGCGGCGGGGACGTTGGGGCCGGCTGGTGGGGGCGGTCGGTGGCGGTGCCGGGTTCGCTCACGCACCCATCATCACCGATCCACCGCGCTGCTCACGCCCTCCATCTGGCTGCTTCGGGCGTCAGCGCCCGGTCCGGCAGTGGGGGACCGATACGGCGAGAGTTCCACCAGCCCGCTTGTTCTTGCCCAATGCGACGTCAACGAATGCCCCGACGCCGACCTGCGCGGCGTCCGCCAGCTGGGCGATGAGCAGTAGTCGATGCCGCGTGTGCTCCGGTTCGCCGGGTAGGTCGGTGACCGGCGGTCGGTGACCGCCAGGGAGCAGTACGGCCAGCAGCGACCACCGGTCCCACCCGTCCGGGTCCAGCTCCTCGGCGAGCAGCCCTGCGGTGTCCCTGAGGACCTGGTGCGCCCACGCGTGGGGCAGCCGCAGGAGGCGGTCGACGGAAGTCTGGAACTGCGCGTGGTCCTTCTGGTTGGCCGCTCGCACCCCGGCCACCACGGCGTTCCACAGCTCCTGCTCTGCCGGTGTGGGCAGCTGCCACATCACCTTCTCCTCTCTGTTAACCGGGCTGGCAGAAGCCTGCTGGCCCGGACCTCGCCGGCACCTCGCCGTCGCGGTCGCTTCACTGTGCCTTCTGTTGGGGTGGCCGGCACGGGCCCGTAGGAGGCGAGGCCCGTGCCGGCCGACGGTGATCACCCCCATCACCGTCTCCCGCCGGCGGCGGCTCAGCCGGGCCGTGTCGTTTCCGGCCATGCCGTCGCGGCGTGCTTTCGCGCCTGGAACAACGCTCACGTCAGTACTGACCGAGCGTGTTCGTGGCGCACTTCTGGAACGTTCTGTTCATCGGCCACGGCAGCCCCCGAAGCCGGCTGCACTGCCCGATCCCGCCCTGTTGTTCGCTGCGGCCGGGGCCAGGGCAGCAAACGAGGGGACCGCCGGGCGCTGAGGTCCTCGATCCAACCGAGGGCCAGAACCAGGCCGGTGAGGAGCACCAGGGCCACCACCAGGTAGCCCAGCATGCCGAGTCGCCAGACCCCGAGCAGGTCACCGACGGTGAAGCAGACCGCGATGGCGGCGTTGTGCCAGAGGTAGATGGTCAGGGCCCGGCTATTCAACCCGGTGACCAGCCGGTCGAGTGGCCGGATCCGGGCCAGCCAGGTCATCGGTGGGGACACCCGCAACAGCAGCAGCACGATTCCGAGCGACCAGAATGCCTGCGCCACCGGGATGTCGTTGAGGTCGAGCCCGGCGCCCGGGTGGGTGACGAGCCAGCCGACGGCGAGTCCCAGGCACAGCGCCGCCAGGGCCAGCAGGGACCGAAGTGGAAGCCGTTGCAGCTGACCGTCGCGGTGCGCGAAGCCCAGGAGCCAGCAGGCGCCGAACGTGGCCAGGTCGGTCAGTACCGAATCCACCGGCCCGCCCAGTGCCGGCGCCGCGGTCTGCAGCAGGACCACGCCGGCCAGCGGCATGAGCACGGACCACACCGGCCAGCGTCGGTACAGCGTCAGCACCGCGGGGGAGAGCAGCACGAACCACAGGTACGCGACGAGGTACCACAGCACGTCCGTGACGTCCGCCGCCCACGCGCTGCCTGGCGGCTGCACCACCGGGACCAGCCAGTTCAACAGCGCCGGCCAGGCCGGACGGTCGGACCAGCCGTGCCAGGCCATCAGGGGCAGCAGCACGATGCCCAGGGCCCACAGCGCCGGTAGCAGGCGCCGGAGCCGGCCGCTGACCGCCCGCTGCCGTGAGCGGTCGAGCGAACTGGCCATCAGGGAGCCGCCCAGCGCGAACATCACGCCCATCGCGGGGAAGGCGATGCTCAGCCAGGCGGCCCCGAACATGTGGTACGTGATGACCCGAGCCAGCGCCAGCGCCCGCAGCGCGTCGAACCAGCGGTCGCGCCCCTCGCGTCCGGCCGTCGCCGGGGACACGGCGAGGCGGTTGTCGTCCACGACGTCACCGGCCCGCTTGAGCTTGCGCCAGCCCAGCCGCGAGCCGGTCACCGCGGTCACCACGGACCGCGCCAGGACCACGTACATCAGCTGGCGGTAGGCGAACTGCTGGATCGGCAGGGTCAGCAGCGGACGCATCCGTTCCCGGTCGAGCCGGAAGGCCACCGCGGCGGTCGCCGCCTGGACGACCAGCATCGCCACCCAGGCCACCGCGGTCTTCTTCGTGTCCAGGAAGAAGAGGCCGTAGAGGGCGAGCAGGTCCAGCACCGGACCGAGCAGTGGCAGCACCACGCCGAAGAGGGCGAGCATCGGCAGGCCGAGCCGGCCGAATCGGCCCGAGGCGCCCCGATCGAACACCGCGCCCCGATGCTTCCACATCGCCTGCATGGTGCCGTAACTCCACCGGTAGCGCTGCCGCCACAGCTCGCGCGCGGTGGCGGGTGCCTCCGTCCAGGCGCGGGCGCGGTCCTGGTACACCACCCGCCACCCGGCGCGGAGAACCGCCATGGTGACGTCGGTGTCCTCGGCCAGGGTGTCACCGCTCATCCCCCCGACGCCGACCAGGGCGCGGCGGCGGAAGGCCCCGATCGCTCCCGGGACTGTGGCGATGCAGCCCAGCCTCTCGTAGAACCGACGGTCCAGATTGAAGCCGATGACGTACTCGATGTGCTGCCACTGGCCGAGTAGCCGCCGCCGGTTGGCGACCTTGACGTTTCCGGCCACCGCGCCGATCCGCGGGTCGTTGAACGGCTCGATCAGCCGTCGGATCGCATTCGGTTCGAAGACGGTGTCCGCGTCGACGGTCACGATGATGTCGTGCGAGGCGTACAGGAGCCCGGTGTTGAGGGCGCTGGCCTTGCCGCCGTTGGGCTTGCGGATCACCCGGACGCCATCCAGTCCCAGCGAGTCGACGAGGTCTGCCGTGCCGTCGGTCGAACCGTCGTCGACCACGATCACCTCGATGTCCCGGTGGTCGTTGGCCACCAGCGAACGGACCGTGGCGACGATTCCGGCTCGTTCGTTGTACGCGGGCACGATCACCGACACCGGTGCGTCGAACGCTCCCCAGGGCCAGCGGTGCGCCCGTCTGCGCCGGGCGAGCCTGCCGGCGATCAGGAGCAGCAGCAGCGTCCGGGCCAGGACGAGGACCCCGACCACGACGAAGAGCAGGGCGAGCCCGCGCAGGATCGAGTCCGCCAGCCGGATCGCCCACACCACGGGTGCGGCCCGCCAGCGGTCCACGGTCGACGCGGGGGCGTTGCCGACGAACGGAGCCGCGCCCTGCCGTGCCCGGTTCATCCCGTCGCTGACCGTGGTGAAGGTGTAGCCACGCGCCTGCATCATCGGGATGAACCGGTCCAGCGCCGCGATGGTCTGCGACCGGTCTCCGCCGGCGTCGTGCAGCAGCACCACGGCTCCCGCTCCGTCGGCCGGCGTCATGTTCCGCACGATCGCGTCGACGCCAGGCTGGGTCCAGTCCTCGCTGTCGACGTCGTTCACCACCGTCAGGTAGCCGAGCCGGCCGGCCCCCCGGATGGCCGGCCAGTGCGCGTCGTCGACGGCGCTGGGCAGCGAGGAGTAGGGGAAGCGCAGCAGGCTGGCCCGGACGCCGGCCGCGTCCACGATCGCCATCTGGGTCTGCGCGTACTCCATCCGTTGTCGCCATCCCGGCAGCAAGCTCACGTCCGGGTGGGTGAAGGTGTGCACGCCGAGCTCGTGACCCTCCTGGACGGACCGCCGGACCAGGTCCCGGTGCCTGGCCACCTGCGATCCGATCACGAAGAAGGTGGCCGGGGCTCGGTGTCGGTGCAGGACGTCCAGCACCCGGGGGGTCCAGACGGGGTCCGGCCCGTCGTCGAAGGTGAGGGCGAGGGTCCGCGCGGGCAGGCGGTAGGAGCGGGGCTGGTCGTACCGGGCATCTATTACCGGCCCGCCGTTGAGAACATCGGCCGGGACGGTGCCCTGGTCCTCGGCCTCCCGCACGTGATCGGGTCTGAAGCTGGCGTTGGCGTACGCCTCCACCAGCAGCACGCAGATCACCACCGTCACCAGGGAGGCGCAGACGAACCGGCTGGTCCCCCGGCCGATGCCGCCGGCGCGGCGGTCACCGGCGCGGCGGTGACGGTTCACCAGGATCATCCCGCCACCCATGGCGCGAGCTCAAGCGTGATCGGCCGGGTCGCGACGGGTCCGGGGCTTGGCTCGGCCGGAGTGGACATGGTCGGCGAGGCGGTGACGGGCGGTGTCGAGCCCTCGGGCAGCGGGGCCGGCGGCGAGGTCGGGGGCATTGGGGTGGTAGTCGGACGACCGGTCGGGAGAACGTCGGTCGGTTGGCTGGGTTCGGGCTCGGGATCGGGCGAATTGATCGACGGCGCGGTGATCGGCGCCAAATCGTCCGGTGCCGGGTCGGCCGGAAGTTCTGGACCGTCCACGGTCTCCGCCGGCTCCGGGGTGCGGTTCGGAGACGGCTCGCCGAGCGGCGACGGCGTCGCGTGAGGCTGTTCTCCGGGCGCGCCGCCTGGGTCGCCGACGGACAGTGGAGCGGGCTGCGTAGGCGCCGGCGGACCGGGGAGCAGGGCGGTCGCGGCCATCGGCAGGTAGCTCAGCGAGGCGACTGCGACCAGCACGCCCGCGCGTCGAATCCGGCGGCGGCGGATGCCAGTGTCGTCCACGAACACCGGTTCGATGGGTCGGGACAGGACAGCGGGCAGAACGTGCTGAGGGCGATCTGGCAACCCATCGAAAGACATGTGAACAGCCACCGATCGAGGTTATGGGGAGCTTGTTGGCGTATGTCCTGGTTCGCGACACAGGCTACGACGGGAGTTTCGTCATTCGCATATCCCGAAATATGGGCTGTTAGCGGTCGAACGGAACGATCGCCCGCTGAGTGATGAAACAGGATTTAGCCGGCAAACAGCACTGTACAGCCCATCCGTGTCCCGGGTGGCGAGACAGGATGAGAGACGCAAAAGCCCCCAAACACCCCACTAGGTTTCCTGAGTGATGAAACAGGACGAACGGCCCCAAGGTTTTTGCGGACGGACGAGTCACCTTCCTCTCGCCTCGGGGCCCGGGTCCCGCAAGCGACCGTCCCCGCGGTCGAGGCCAGGGCGGCGGTGGCAAGATCGGCAAGGTCGCTCGACCGAGAGGAAGACATGCGCTATCGCACTCTGGGCGCCACCGGCACGGTGGTGTCGACCCTGTGTCTGGGCACGATGACCTTCGGCGCGGAGACCGACGAGGCGGGCAGCTTCGCCCAGCTGGACCGGTTCGTGGAGGCCGGCGGCACGTTCATCGACACCGCCGACGTCTATTCCGCCGGGGTCTCCGAGGAGATCGTCGGCCGCTGGTTGGCCGCGCGGCCCGGCCTGCGCGACCGGTTGGTCATCGCCACCAAGGGGCGGTTCCCGATGGGCCCGGGGGCGAACGACGCCGGCCTGTCCCGGGTGCAGCTCACCCGTGCCCTGGACGCCAGCCTCCGGCGACTCGGCGTCGAGGCCGTCGACCTCTACCAGGCGCACGCCTGGGACCCGCTGACCCCGCTGCCGGAGACGCTGCGGTTCTTCGACGACGCGGTCCGCGCGGGCAAGATCCGCTACGCGGGGGTCAGCAACTTCACCGGTTGGCAGTTGCAGAAGGCCGCCCTGCTCAGCCAGCACCTCAACCTCGCCCCGATCGTGACCCTGCAGCCGCAGTACAACCTGCTGGCCAGGGAGATCGAGTTCGAGTTGGTGCCGGTCTGTGAGAACGAGGGCATCGGCATCCTGCCGTGGTCGCCGCTGGGCGGTGGCTGGCTGAGCGGCAAGTACCGGCGGGACAGCACGCCCACCGGGGCCACCCGACTCGGCGAGAATCCGCAGCGCGGCGTCGAGGCGTACGCGGGCCGCAACGCCCAGGACCGCACCTGGCGGGTGATCGACGCGGTCAGCCAGGTTGCCGGCGAGCGGGGCGTGTCCATGTCCGCGGTGTCGCTCGCCTGGCTGGCGGCCCGTCCGGCGGTCACCTCGGTGATCCTCGGGGCGCGCACCACGGCGCAGCTCGACGACAACCTGACCGCCGCGGACCTGGTCCTCGACGCCGAGCAGAGCCGGCTGCTGGACGAGGCGAGCGCCCCACCGGTGGGTGACTATCCGTATGGCGCCGCCGGTGTCCAGCAGCGTGGGCGCGACCTGCCCGCCGGCTGACCCGCCCCGCACAATGGGCCGATGACCACGCCCTTCCCCGAGCCCACGAGCCCCGCCGGCAGCCGCACCGAGGTCTTCCTGCGCTACCTGGACTACTTCCGGGAGTCCGTGTTGACCAAGGTGTCGGCGCTGGCCGAGTCGGAGCTGCGGCGCAGCGGCCTGCCGTCGGGTTGGGCACCGCTGGAGCTGCTCAAGCACCTGCGGTACGTCGAGCTGCGCTGGATCGAGTGGGGTTTCCAGGGCCGGGACGTCCCCGAGCCGTGGGGTGACCGCCGGGGGGATCGCTGGTACGTCGCCCCGGAGGAGACCCGCTCGGATCTGGTGGCGGCGCTGCGGGCGCAGGGTGCGCACACCAGCGAGGTGGTGACGGCCCACGACCTGGCGGAGATCGGCGCGCTAGGCCCGCGATGGGACGGCGCCGACCCCGCGTCGCTGGAGCGGGTGCTGTTCCACCTGCTCCAGGAGTACGCCCGCCACCTCGGCCACCTCGACATCGTGACCGAGCTCGCGGGTGGGCCGACCGGAGAATGACCCGGCGACCGGTCGAACCCGCTCACCGCGCGTCGGCGACGGCGGGTTCGACCGGTCGCGGTGCCGTGGTCGCCGGCCAAGTGAGCTGGCGCACGCCGGGGACCAGCGCGGTGCCGGCGCAGGCGGCCAGGACCAGCAGGCCGGCGACGGCCAGCGGTACGGGTGCCCCGAAGGTGTCCGCGGCCAGTGGCGCCAGGGCGTAACCCAGCGGCACGGCGCCCAGCGACGCCAGCCAGTCGTACGAGGTGACCCGGGCCAGCACCTCGGGCGGGAACTGGTGCTGCACGACGGTCTCCCAGACCGGGTTGAGATAACCGAGGGCGGTCAGCGCGACCCCGTAGGCGACGATCACCGCCGGGGCGGGCGCGGCGACGGCGAGCAGCAGCAGTGGCGCGGCGTAGCTGGCCAGCCCGAGGTTGGCCAGCAGGACCGGCCGGTGGAGTCGGATCCGCCCGGCCAGCAGCGACCCGGTGAGCATGCCGATCGCGCCGGCCTGCAACAGCAGCACCCAGGTGGCCTCGCCGCCGAGGCGGTCGATGGCGATGGCCGGCCCGAGGGTCATCAGGACGGCGGCGGCGCCGTTCCAGACGCCGTGCCCGATCAGGCTGGTCCAGAACCAGTCGCGGGCTCGCACCTCGCCGAAGCCGTGCCGCAGGTCGGCGAGGACGGAGCGGCGGGGCACCGGCACGTGCCGGATCCGGACCAGCGCGAGCAGCGTGGCGCTGAGCGCGAACGACGCGCTGTCGATGATGAACGCCCAGCCGGGCCCGGCGGCCCAGATGAGGGCGCCGGCCAGGGCCGGGCCGGCGAGCCGGCTGGTGTTGGCGGTGATCCCCATCAGGGCGTTGGCCCGCTGCCGGGCGGCCGGTTCGACGGTGCCGGCCACCAGCGGGGAGGCGGTCGGCATGGCGAACGCCGAGGCGGTGCCGCCGAGCGCCGAGGCCACCACGACGGTGGTCAGCGACGGCTCGCCGCCGAGCAGCTCCACGCCGACCGCGAGCTGGGTCGCGCAGCGGACCAGGTCGGCCAGCAGAGCCACCCGGCGGGCGTCGAACCGGTCGGCGACGACGCCGCCGAGTGGCAGCAGGAGCAGCCGGGGAACCATCGCCGCGGCGAGGACGACGGCGAGCGCGCCGGTCGAACCGGTGGCCCGCAGTACGGCCAGGGCCAGGGCGGCGGGCACCACGGCGTCGCCGACCGCGGAGACGGTCCGGCCCAGGAACAGCAGCCGGAAGGAGCGGGTGCGCAGAGGAGAGGTCACCGACCCAAGGTACTTCGACACCGAATATTCCGGCAATGAATATTTCGGTGCGGTAAGCTCTGGCGATGAGCACCCACGACTCCGTCGACGGGCACGTCGAGCGCTGGCTGCCCGTCCTGCCCGACCTCGACCCGGACGTCGAAGGGGCGGTGACCCGGATGGGCGTCCTGACCCGTCACCTGCGCACCGTGAAGGAGCGGGTCCTGGTGGATTTCGACCTGCCAGCACACGAGTACGACACGCTCCACGCGCTCGCCGGCCGGCAGGGACGTGCCGCGCCCTCGGAACTCGCCGCGGATCTGGCGATGGCGCCCGCCTCGATCACCGCGCGGGTCGACAGCCTGGTCGAGCGCGGCTTCGTGCGGCGGACCCCGTCCACAGTCGACCGGCGCAGGGTCGATGTGGAGTTCACCGACGCCGGCCGGGCGGCGTGGCACGGGGCGATGGACGTCCGGGGCGCCGAGGAGCACCGGCTGCTCGACGCGCTCACCCCTGCGGAGCGGCGGCTGCTCTCCGACCTGCTGCGCCGGGTGCTGCTCGTCGCCGAGCAACCGGCCGACTGAGCCCGGACGCACCGGAAAATCGCCTGGCGGTCGGCGTACCGTCGATGAAAGGGTGACCGACATGACAGCGGACGCTCTGGCCGGGGCCCTGGCCGACGACGGGCGCCGGCGGGTCTTCGCGGCCATCGTGCTGGGTGCGGCCAGCGCGGCCCAGATCGCCGAGCGGACCGGCCTGCCGCCGCGGACGGTGCTCACCGGCGTCCGCCGGCTCACCGACGCGGGCCTGGTGACGGGCTCTGACGGCGCGCTCGCGGCCGACGAGGTGTCGCTGCGGGCGGCGGCGCGCGAACGCCGTCCGGCAGACGACGCCGAGCCGGCCGACGACCCGGTGCTGCGGACGTTCCTGCGCTCCGATGTGCTGGTAGGCCTGCCGGCGCAACGCGGTCGGCGGCGGGTCCTGCTGGCGCACATCGCGGAACGGTCGTTCGAGCCGGGAACACGCTACCCGGAGCGCGCCGTGGACGAGGCGCTCAAGCCGTGGTGCACCGCCGGCGGGTCGGATCACGCCACGTTGCGCCGCTACCTCATCGACGAGCAGCTGCTCACCCGTGAACACGGCATCTACCAACGGTCCTGATCGTCCGGCCCGCGAACAGTCCCGTCGCGGAGCATCTTGTTAGCCTCCCTGCATGACCTCCTGCTCGCCTGCCGACGGCCCGCCCGACCTGCTGTTCCTGCTCTCCTGGGCGAGCCACGCGCTCCAGACCGAGCACGCCGCCGGCCTGGCCGAGCTGGGCATCTCACCACGGGCGCACTACGTGCTGGCGCAGGCCCGCACCGGAGACCTGACCCAGCGGCAGATCGGCGAACGGTGCGGGGTGGACAAGACCACCATGGTCGTCACCCTCGACCAGCTGGAGCGGGCCGGTCTCGCCGAGCGTCGTCCCGCGCCGACGGATCGTCGGGCCCGCCTGGTCTCCGTGACGCCGGCGGGCGAGCAGATCCTCGAGCGGGCACAGGAGGTCGTGCGGCGCATCCAGGACGAGCTCCTCGCCACGCTGCCCCAGCAGGACCGGGAGACCTTCCTGCGCGCGCTCACCGCGCTGGTGAGCGGCCCGTTGGCCAGTTCCTCCCCGTACGCGCCCGGCGGTCGCTCCGGATGTTGATCCCGAAGCAGATAGTCCCGTCCAAGACTATCTGATACGGTCGCACTCGTTCGTTTCCCTGCGACCGAGGAGCCCGTATGAGCGCGACCGCCGAACCATCCGTCACCACCACTGCCACCACGTCGTCACTGCGCCGCCGCACCCTCGGCGTCGCCGCCGCCGTCGTGGCCTGCCTGGCCATCTGGGGGATCGGCGAGGCCGCCGGGGTCGACTACACCGTCGAGAGCCCGGGGCAACCCGCCCTGGTCATCGGGCCCGGTGAGATCTTCGGGATCGCCCTCGGCGCGGCCCTGCTGGGCTGGGCGACGCTGGCCCTGCTGGAGCGGTTCGTCCCCCGCACCGCCCGCGTCATCTGGATCTCGCTGGCAGCCCTGGTGACCCTGCTGTCCTTCGGCCCACTGCTCGGCACCGAGGCCACCGCCGGCGCCAAGCTGACCCTCGGTGCGACGCACCTGGCCGTGGCGGTCGCGCTGATCGCCCTGCTGCCGGCCCCTCGCCGGTAGCGTCCGGGCCGGACGGCGGATAATCCGTTGACCGGGTGCTGATGATCGACAGGTGACCAGCACACTCCGGCCCACCTGGGTGACCACCGCCGTCCAGCCCGACCAGCCCGACGCGACACTGCTGCTCCGCGAGTACATGACGGAGATGGTGGTCCGCTACCACCGCCGCCCCGCGCTGCCCGGCGAGGTCGATCGGGCGCTGGCCGAAATGCCCGACGACGATCTGGCGGGTTCGACCGGCCTGCTCCTGCTCGCCCACCGCGGTGAGGACCTGGCCGGCTGCGCCGGGCTGCGGTGGCAGCCGGGCTGGGCCGAGCTGACCCGGGTGTTCATCCGCCCCGCACATCGCGGCGCCGGTGGGGGCGCCGCGCTGCTGGCCGCCGTCGAGCAGCGGGCTCAGGCGGCCGGGGTGGACCGGATCCGGCTGGACACCCGCAACGACCTGGTCGAGGCCCGCGCCCTGTACGCCCGACACGGCTACGTCGAGATCCCGGCGTTCTCGCACGGCCCGTACGCCGAGCACTGGTTCGAGAAGCAGCTCGGCTCTCCCGTGCCGGGGGTCGGTGGATAGAGCGCGGCGAGCGCGTGCGCGGTGCCGGCGACAAGCTCACGCAACTCGGCCGGTGCGAGCACCTCCACCTGCGCGCCGAGCTTGAGCATCTCGACGTGGCCGTGCCGGACCGACTCGATCGGCACGGTGGTGACCAACCAGCCGTCCGCGTCCGGAGCGCCGGCGGCGTCGCGCGCCGCCCGACTCATCGCCGGCGGGAACAGGTGCACCGTCCGCGCCAGCGCCGCCACGGTCATCCGCACCCGTGCCTCGGCGCGATAGACGCTGCTCTCGTAGCGCTCGGTGTGCTCCTGCCAGCAGCCCGCCAGGTCGAAGCCGGGCGGCCGGTCGGCGGGTTCATCCAGCACGGTCAGGTCCAGGATCGCGCCCACCCGGTAGGTGCGTACCTGTCCGGCCGCCGCGGCGACCAGATACCACCGGCCGGCCTTGAGCACCACGCCGAGCGGGTCGAGGGTGCGGGTGACCTCCCGGGGTTGCTGCCACCGCTGGTAGCGCACCCGGATCCGGCGGTCCTCCCACACCGCGCCGGCCAGGGCGGCCAGGTGCGGGGTGGGCTCGGGTTCGCGGAACCAGCTCGGCGCGTCCAGGTGGAACCGTTGCCGGATCCGCCCGCCCCGGTCGGTGAGGTCGCTCGGCAGCGCGGCCCGCAACTTCAGCTCCGCGGTGGCCAGCACCGACCCCAGGCCCAGCTCCGCGGCCGGTCCTGGCACACCGGCCAGGAACAGCGCCTCGGCCTCACCGGCGGTCAGCCCGGTCAGCCGGGTGCGGTAGCCGTCGAGCAGCCGGTACCCGCCGGCCGGGCCGCGCTCGGCGTACACCGGCACCCCGGAGGCGCCCAGGGACTCCACGTCCCGGTACACCGTCCGGACCGACACCTCCAGGGCCTCGGACAGCTCCGCAGCGGTCATCCGCCCCCGCGTCTGCAGGAGCAGCAGCAGGGAGACCAGCCGACTGGCACGCACCGCCCGACGGTAGCCGGCCCGCCGCGCCCCGACACCGACCGGGGCCGGTGGTCTCGGCGCGCCTTCCCGGCCAACCCACCCCGAGCTGAGAGTGTTTTTCACATGGTGTCCTCCGACGCTCCGGTGCTCGCCCGCCCGACAGCCCGACCGGCCCTGCCCGGCGGGCCGGTCGACGTCACCGAGGCGTGGCTGCGCAACCGCCGGTTGTCCGCGCACACCCGCGACGCCTACCGGCGCGACGTCACCGGCTGGCTCAGCTGGTGCGCCGGCCGCGACCTGGATCCGCTGCGGGCCAACTTCCTGCACGTCAACGAGTACGCCCGTGCCCTGGAGTCCACCCTCGGCGCGCGCAGTGGTCGGCCACTGACCCCGGCGACCGTGGCGCGCCGGCTCTCCGCGCTGTCCAGCTGGTACGACTTCCTCGTCAAGCTCGGCGCGGTGCCGGCCAATCCGGTCGGCGGCGCGGACCGGCCGCGCGTCGACCGGGACCACTCCGCCACGGTCGGGCTCACCCCGGAGGAGGTGGACGCGCTGCTCAGCGCCGCCGACGCCGACACCGGCCCGACGGCCGCCCGCAACCGGGCCGCGATCGCCCTCCTGGCTGACCTGGGTCTGCGCGTCGGCGAGCTGATCTCACTGGACCTCACCGACCTGGGCACCGAGCGCGGGCACCGCAGCGTGCGCTTCGTCGGCAAGGGCGGCAAGCAGCGCCGACGTGCCCTCACCCCCGGCACCGGGTACGCGGTGGACGCCTACCTGGCCCAGCGGGCCGCCGCCACCGGCGTGCCGGTGCCGCAGCTGACCGGGCCGCTGCTGGTCACCGCCAGCGGCGCCCGGCTGGACCGGCACTCGGTGTTCCGGATGGTCCGCCGGCTGGCCCGGGCCGCCGGCATCCCGGCCTGGGCGAAGCTGTCACCACACTCGCTGCGGCACGCCTTCGCCACCACCGCCCGCTCCGAGGGCGTCCCGTTGGAGGACGTGCAGGACGCGATGGGCCACGCCGACCCCCGTACCACCCGCCGCTACGACCGCGACCGGCACAACCTCGACCGCGACCCGGCGTACGTGGTGTGGGCGGCCCGGTCCCGCCGCCGCGGCTGAGGGTCGTACCCCCGCACTACGGTCGATGGATGAGACACGGTCTGGAGCTTCCCTGCGGCGGCGCCTCCGTCACGGTGTCCACCCTGGTCGAGCTGGGTGAGCTCGCCGAGAGCGCCGGGTGGGACGGGGTGTTCCTGGAGGACTATCTCGTCCACTACTCCGGCGACGACCCGCCCACCTACGACCCGTGGCTGGTGCTCACGGCGATCGCCGTGAGCACCGGTCGGGTGCGGTTGGGCACCACGGTCACCGCGCTGCCCCGGCGCCGCCCGGCGAAGCTGGCCCGTGAGGTGCTCACCCTCGACCACCTCAGCGCGGGGCGCGCCACGGTCGCGGTCGGCGTCGGCGACCCGGGCGACCGAGGCCTGGCCGCGTTCGGCGAGCCGACCGAGGTGGCCGTCCGGGCCGCCATGCTCGACGAGGGTCTCGACCTGCTGACCGGGCTGCTCAGCGGAGCGCCGGTCAGCCACCAGGGCACCCACTACCGCGCGGACGCGGTGGCGCTGCGGCCGCCGCCGGTGCAGTCGCCCCGGGTGCCGGTCTGGGTCGGCGGCAGCACCCAGGCCGGGTCGGTGCGGCGGCGGGCGGCCCGCGCCGACGGCATCGTGCCCTACAAGCTCACCGACACCGACGGGTGGTCCGACTTCACCCCCGATGAGGTACGCGAGCTGGTGGGCACCCTGCCACCCACCCGCGCCGACGGCCAGCCGTTCGACGTGGCGATCGGCGGCCGGAGGCGCCGACCGGACGAACGCGCCGAGCGGGCCTACCTCGGCGAACTCGCCGAGGCAGGCGCCACCTGGTGGTTGGAGTACGTCCCGGTCGGCGACGCGGTGACGATGCGGGCCGCCGTCGCCCGTGGTCCGCTGCGCTGACACGCCGCGCGGCCGTGGGCGCGGGTGCTCAGCCCTGCGGGCGGGGGCAGATGCAGAACGGCTGCCCGATCGGGTCGATGAGCACCACCCACCCGTCGCCGCCGGGCTGGAACTCGGGCTTCGACGCGCCGGCCTCGACGAACTCCTTCTCCGCCGCGGCCAGGTCGTCGACGTAGAGGTCGAGGTGGTAGCGCTTACCACCAGCCGGGTCCGGCCAGGACGGCGGCCGGTATCCCTCGACCAGCCCGAAGCCGATGGAAACGCCACCGCCCTTGATCATGGCGTACTCGGCTTGGCTGTGGGTGATCTCCCAGCCCAGGGCCCGGTGGTAGAACGCGGCGTGCGCGGCCGGGTCGGAGCTGTCCAGGTTGACCATGGCGAGGTCGGCGGTTGTTGTCATGCTGGCAGTCTGCACCGGCGTACCTGCCAACCAGTGTCAGGTACGCCGGTGTTTCTCGCCCGCTCAGCAGAGCAGGTCCAGGTGGTGGTGCGCGTCCTCGGCGATCTCCTCGTGCCGCAGCCAACGCCGCGCCCACAGCCGGGCCGCCAACTCCGCCTGCTCGTCGCCCCACGCGGCGTGCTCGACGAGCAGCGCGGTGGTCAGCGCGTACGCCAGGCGCAGCGCCAGGCCGCGGGCACCGGCGAGCACCGCCTCGGCCCCCGGGTCGGCGGTCACCGCGGTGATGGTGTCGCGGAGCTGCGCGGCGGTCGTGGCCAGGGTGTCGGCCAGCGCCGGTGACAGTGGCCGGGCCAGGTCGACGGCGGCGGCGAGCCGGCTCAGCAGCGGCGCCCCGGCGTCCTCGCGGGTCAACGCGCGCAGCACGTCCAGGGCGAGCACATTGGTGGTGCCCTCCCAGATCGGCAGGACCTGCGCGTCGCGCAGCAGCCGGGGCACGCCGGTGTCCTCCACGTAACCGGCCCCGCCGAAGCTCTCCACGTACTCACTGGCGGAACCGACGGCGAGCCGGCCGGTGGCCAGCTTCGCCAGCGGCGCCACGATGCGCAGCTCCGCCGCGGCCGCCGGGTCGCCGCCGACCTCGACCCGGCCGAGCAGCGCGAACGAATGCCCGGCCAGGGCGAACGCACCCGCCGCGTCGACCGCGAGGGTGCCCACGGTGGCCCGGTGCAGCGGCGAGGACGCCAGCGCGCCGCCGGCGACGTGACGCGCGTTGGCGTACGCCCGGGCGTACGCCAACCCGCGCCGCATCCCCCCGGCCGCCGCGGCGGCGTTGTGCACCCGGGTCACCACGACCAGGGTCATCGCCCGGACCAGGCCGGGTACCGTCGGGTCGCCCAGCGGCACGGCGTACGCGTCGTGCAGGCCGATCTCGGCGGTGGGCAGCGCCCGGGTGCCGAGCTTGTCCTTGAGCCGGTGCACGGTGACGCCCGGCGCCGGCGCGTCCGCCGCGGCGCCGGCGGCCAGGGGCGAGTCGGCCGCGTACCGGGGGACCAGGAACGGGGCGAGTACGCGGCTGCCACGGCCGGCGCCCTCCGGGCGGGCCAGCGCCACCGCCATCGCCGCGTCGGCGGCGGAACAGAACCACTTCTCCCCGGTCAGCCGCCACGAACCGTCCGCGGCGGGCCGACCCACCGTGCTGGAGCGCCCCAGGTCAGAACCGCCCTGCGACTCGGTCATCCACTGCCCGCTGGTGATGGCCGTGGCCGGGTCCGTGGAGACCAGCCGGGGCAGCCACGCGTCGCGGACCCCGGCGTCGACATCGGGCAGGCTCAGCAGCGCCGCCGCCCCGTCGGCCATCGCCACCGGGCAGGAGAACGTCGCCGACTCGGGGCCGTACAGGTGCAGCAGGGCGTGCTGCACCACCCGCGCGGCCGCACCCCAGGTGCCGCGCGCGTCCGGCAGGTAGGGCAGCGCGACCACGGCGTGCCGGGCTGCGGCGGCACGCTGCGCCTGCCAGCCGGCGGAGGTGTCGATGCGGTCGACGCGGGCGCCCCACGGGTCGTAGCGGACCAGCGTCGGCGGGTGCGCCTCAGCGTCGGCGTGCGCGGCGCGCAGCGGCCCGGTGACGTCGGCGGCCAGGTCGGCCAGGCGCCCCTTCGCGGCGGCGTGCCCGTCCGGGCCGAGGTGACGTTCCAGCCAGGACCGCAGCAGGGCGTCACCGGCGTACGGGTCGGAGGGCGGTGGTACCGGCTGCACGAAGCGGCTCATCGATCGGCTCCCTGGCACTGCTGTGGGGGTGTGCGACGACGGTAGACGATCCGTGGTCGCCGGGAACAGGGCACAGCAGCCCACCGGTCGCACCCAGTTTCCGACTTGTCGTGCTCGACTGTGACGGAATTCTCTACGGTCGGTAGTCGTGGGTGCCGGCCAGCCGTACAGCCGACCGGCCCGGCGGCACCGCCCGATGCGCACCGGGCTGGCCTTCGCCGGGATCGGCGTGGCGCTGTGCTGCGTCGGGGTGGCCGGGCTGGCCTCCTGGAACCTGCAGACCGTACGCCAGGCCGCCGGCCCGATCCGGGAGACCGCCGACGGCTTCCTGAGCGAGGTGACCCTCGGCGACAGCGACGGGGCATACGAGCGGCTCTGCGCGGACGCCCGCAGCCGATGGAGCGCGATCGGCTTCACCAGTTGGGTACGTACGCCGCCGATGGTGACCGACTACGAGATCACCGACGTGTCGGTGGCGACCAGTGGCGGTCGGCCGCACGGCACGGTGACAGTAAAATTGACCCGCGACGGCGGGCTCAGCGAGGAACGGCGGCTGCCGGTGGTCCGCGAGGGCGGGGACTGGCGGGTCTGCGGTGACCCCTTCTGAGCCGCCGGTCGCGAGGCCGGTGCGCCCCTGGTTGCTACGCGAGCGTCGGGGGGTGGAGCCGACCACCTCGACGGAGCTCTTCTTCGACCTGGTCTTCATCTTCACCATCACCCAGTTGGCGCACTATCTGATCGAACACGCGGACTGGCGTGGCGCCGCCCGCACCGCGCTGCTGCTGGCGCTGGTCTGGTTCGTGTGGGTCTACACCGCCTGGGTGACGAATTGGCTGCACCCGGACCGGGCGCCGGTGCGGGCACTCCTGATCGGGCTGATGCTGGGCAGCCTGCTGCTGTCGGCAGCGATCCCCGGGGCGTTCGCCGGTACCGGCCTGCTCTTCGCCCTGGTGTACGTGACGGTGCAGGTGGGCCGCACCCTGTTCGCGCTGTGGGCGGTGCGGGGCCATCCGTTGCTGGTCGACGGGTTTCAGAAGACGCTGCCGTGGTTCGCCGGGACGTCGGCGCTCGTGGTGCTCGGAGGACTGGGTGGCGAGGGTGTCCGCGAGGCGCTGTGGGCGACGGCGATCGTGTGTGACGTGGTCGGCCTGTCGATCGGGTATCCCGTGCCCGGTCTGGGGCGTACCCGCGCCGAGCGGTGGGAGGTGGAGGGCGGGCACCTGGCTGAGCGGTGCCAGGCGTTCATCCTCATCGCCCTGGGCGAGTCGATCCTGGTCACCGGGAGCACCCTCGCGCAGCAGCTGAGCATGGTGACCTCCGGGGCGTTCGTGCTGGCGTTCGCCGGGTCGGTGGCGCTGTGGTGGGTGTACTTCGCCCGCTCAGCCTCGGCGGCGACGGAGGTCGTGGTCCGCGCCGGTGAGCGCACCGGCGGGTTGAGTCGGGTGGCGTTCAACTATCTGCACCCGGTGATGGTCGCTGGCATCGTCGTCACCTCGGCGGGCGACGAGCGGCTGCTGCACGAGCCCGGCGCGCCCGCCGACACCGTCGCCGCGCTGTTCATCCTGGGCGGTCCGGCGCTGTTCCTCGCCGGGCACGCCGCCTACCGGGCGGTGCTGTGGCGGGCCCGGCCGACCAGCCGGATCGCGGCGGTGGCGCTGCTGCTGGCACTCGTACCGGTGAGCGTGGAACTGGAGTCGCCGGTGGCGGTGTGCGCGGCGGCGGCGTTGGTGGTGACCGTCGCGGTCATCCTGGTCGACCGAGGCCGGGCCGGCGGAGAGCGCCGGGCCGCGGCAGCCGCCCGAGACGACCGGGCCTGACCGCCGCTGGTCAGTCGCGGGGGCCGAGGTCGCCGCTGCGGTAGTGCCGCCGGCAGAGCACCTGGTAGCGCACCTCGGCGGTGTCGACCGTGTCGCCGATGACGACCTGCGCGCCCTCGCGGACCACCCGGCCGTCGACCACCCGGGCGTTGAGCAGCCCTTCCCGGCCGCACCAGCAGAGCACCTCGACCTGGATGCGGGCCACCTCGTCGGCCAGCTCGAACAGCCGCTGGGTGGCGGGGAACAGGCAGGACCGGAAGTCGGTGGCCAGGCCGAACGCGAACACGTCCACGTCGTAGCTGTCGACCAGCTCAGCCATCTGCTCGACGTGCTCGACGGTGTAGAAGCACGCCTCGTCGCAGATCAGGTAGTCGACGCGTTCCCCCTCGGCCCACCGGCCCCGGACCAGGGCCCGCAGGTCCAGGTCGTCGGTGACCTCGATCGCCTCGTGCGCCAGACCGATGCGGGTGGTGACCTGTGGGCCCAGCGACCGATCGATGCGGGTGGTGACCAGCCCGCGCCGGCCCTGCCGGGCGTGGTTGTAGTTCATCTGCAGCGCCATGGTGGACTTGCCGCAGTCCATCGGCCCCCAGAAGAACTTCAACGCCGCGGCGTGCACCGGACGCCCGTCGAGCCCGCGCGCCGCCGCGCACCCGGCCGGAGCGTGCGGCTGGCCGGGGAACGGGTGGGCCAGGCAGGTCGGGGCGGCAGCGGCGTCGTCGGTCACGGTCGGGCAGCCTATCTGATCGACCAGGGCCGATCAGCCCGGCGCGGGCGGGGTCAGAGCACCCGGGGCGGGGTGTTCCCGGCCGCGACGATGGCCCGGCGGATCGGCACGGCCAGAAGGAGCAGGAACCCGACCACGAAGAAGATCAGGAGGGAGACCAGGCCCACTCGGTAGGAGGCGGTGAGCTGGAACACCAGGCCGAAGGCGAGGGGGCCGAGCCAGCTGGTGCCCTTGTCGCTGATCTCGTAGAAGCCGTAGTACTCGCCCTCCTTGCCGGCCGGTATGAGCTGGCTGAACAGCGACCGGCTCAGCGCCTGGCTGCCGCCCAGGACCAGGCCGATGGCCGCGCCGAGGACCATGAACGGCACCGGCGCCTCGGCGGGCAGCCGGAAAGCGCCGATGATCACACCGGTCCAGAGCACGAGGCTGAGCAGCACCGTTTTCCAGGCGCCGATGCGCCGGGCCAACGCGCCGAGGCTCAGCGCGCCACCGAAGGCGAGGAACTGCACCAGCAGGATGGTGATGATCAGGGTGCTCTGCTCCAGCCGCAGCTCCTCGGTGCCGTACTGGCTGGCGAGGGTGATGACGGTCTGGATGCCGTCGTTGTAGACCAGGAACGCGAGCAGGAAGAACAGCGTCAGCGGGTACGCCTTGACCTCACGCAGGGTGCGGCCGAGCTGCCGGAACCCGTCGGTGAGCACGTTGCCGCCGCGGGCCAGCGCCGCCGCGGTGGGGCGTTCACGTAGCCATCGCAGCGGCACCAGGGTGAACGCCGCCCACCACACGCCAGCGGACACGATCGACCAGCGGGCCAGGTCCAGGGTGCGCTGCGGGTTGTCGTCCTCGCTGAGCAGGGTGACCGCGACCAGGTTGAACGCCAGCAGCAGGCCGCCGCCGAGGTAGCCCAGCGCCCAGCCTCGGCTGGAGATGCCGTCGCGCTCGTCGGGGCCGCCGAGCTGTGGCAGGAACGAGTTGTACACCACGATGGCCGCGCCGAAGGAGATGTTGGCGACCAGGAACAGCGCCCCGCCGAGCAGGTACCGGTCGCCGGTGACGAAGGCCATCGCCATGGTCGCGCCGGCGCCGGTGAACGCCGCGCCGCCGAGCAGCCGCTTCTTGTGCGCGGACCGGTCGGCGATCGCGCCGATGATCGGCAGCACGAACACGGTGAGAAACACCGACAGCGAGATCAGGTACGGGTAGTACGAGCCGGCGGCCACCCGGATGCCCAGCGGGTGCACGTAGCCGTCGCAACTGTCCGCGCCCAGCTCGCAGCCGGCGGCCAGCTCAGCGACCGTGGTGAGGAACGGGCCGAGGAACACCGTGATGACGGTGGTCTGGAAGGCGGAGTTGGCCCAGTCGTAGATGTACCAGCCGCTCCGCTCGCGGCGGGTGCTCGCCGGGGGCGGGGTGTCGTCCACCGTGGGGGTCACGGTCGAGGCCATCGGGGTCCTTGATGGTCAGGCGGCCCAGTGGCCGCGGCTGCGGTAGACGTCGCGCAGCACGCCGACGTGATCGGTCATGATGCCATCCACGCCACGATCCAGTAAGTCGTGCATCTGGGCTGGTTCGTCGATCGTCCAGACATGCACCTGCAGGCCGAGTCGGTGGCAGTAGTCGAGGAACCGGCGGTCCACCACCGGCACCCGACCGTAGTGCGGCGGCACCTGCGCGGCGACCACCGACGGGGGCAGCCGCAGCCGGCGGCCGTGCAGCGAGGCCAGGCGCAGCCGGGCCACCCCGTGCATGCCGAGGCTGGTGGCGACCCGCCCGTCGGTGAGGGCGCGCAGCCGGGTCAGCCGGGCGTCGCTGAACGAGGCGAGCAGCACCCGGTCGCCGGCGCCGGCCCGGGTCACCGTGGCGACCGTCGGCTCGACGCCGCCGTCAGCCTTCACGTCGACGTTGAAGCGGACCTGCGGCCACGCGCCCAGCACCTCGTCGAGCCGGGGTACGACGGCGGCCCCGCCGACGCGTACCGAGGCGAGGTCGGCCCAGCGCAGGTCGGCGATGCGCCCCGGTTCGCCGGTGATCCGGCGCAGCGTCGGGTCGTGGAAGATCACCGCCACCCCGTCGGCGGTGGCGTGCACGTCGGTCTCCACGTACCGGTAGCCCAGCCCGACGGCACGGGCGAACGCCTCGGTGGTGTTCTCGTCGCCCTCGGCGGCGCCGCCGCGGTGGGCGAACGCCAGCGGCCCGGGCGCGTCCAGGTAGCCGAATCGGGTCAGCACGCGACGCAGTATGCCCGCCGCCGATGGATCGTGGGTGACCTGCCGGCGAAGATCAGGCCCGTGGCACGGGGGCGTCAGAGAGTTCGTCGAGCACCTGCCGTCCGGCGGCTGGTTCGTCGCCTGGCGGTTCTGGTGCCGGGCCCGGTTGGTGGCCCCGCCCGCAGCGGTGGCAGGCGCCCCGCCGGCGCAGGTGGTAGGCGATCGTGGCGGCGCCGAGTCCGGCCCCCCACACCGTCCAGAAGAGGCTCGGGACGTACAGGGCCCAGGTGCCCCGGGCTTCGCTTGTCCAGAGCAACATCAGGCCAGCCGGAATGATCGTCACAGCGACGATCGACGCCGGGACGACGGCGAGCGCGGGCGGGACCCGTTTGCCGGCCTTGAACCAGATCCAGCGGGGATAAACCTCCCCCCATCGGGCCACCAGACCGTGGGTGAGCACACCCCCAGCGCCGACGCGACCGCGCAGCCCAGCCCGACCTCAAGCATCCCCGGCGTGTCCTGCATCATCCGCAGGAAGTCCCGGCTGATGCCGAGGGGATAGCCGAGGTACCAGGCGATCCTGGTGACCTCGTAGGGCAACGGCGCAAGGCAGGCGACCGCGACGGCCCACCGGCCCCACCGCAGCAGCGTCTGCCGTGACGGGCCACGGCCGTCTCCGTGGCGGCGGCCGCAGTGTGCGCAGGCGGCCCGGACCCGCCGCTGGTAGGCGAGGGTGGCAGCGGCCCACAGCAGGCCGCCGACGAACACGATGATCAGGTTCGTCCGGTGCCAGTACAGGATGTCACCGATGCCGCCCTGGTCACCTGGTACGCCGGTGAAGGCGAAGACCAACAGCAGCGGCGCGAACGCCACCAGGACGATCATGGTGTAGTCGGGGATGACCAGGGTCAACCCGACCGCCGCCACCCATCCGAAGACAACCAGCGCCGCCGACAGGTGACCAGGCCGGGCGCGCCGCGTCATGATCCACGCGACGACCGCACCGAGCAGCCCGAGCGCGGCGATGACCGGGGCGACGACCTCGGCGCGGCTGCCTTCCAGGATGGACCCCGACGCCCGTGCCGGGTCGATCGGCGCGAACGGGAACCCGTCACCACCGGCCGTCCAGTACAGCCCCAAACCGCCGTACAGCAGCGAGAAGCCCGCGGCGGCGTATCCGGACCAGGTCGGCCAGTGCCTCCACCAGAGCCACAGCATGGTCACCGGGCCCGGTCTCCGGCGTCGGGAAGCTCGGCGGCCGTTCGGCTCTGCTCAGCGCCATACACGGCATATCCGCCAGTGAGAACCGGGTACCGGGGCCGCTGGGGGAGTTCCGGAGGGAGGTCCGTCTCGGGATCGAGGCAGTGTGTGGGTGGCCGCTCGGTCCCGTTCTGCGCCTGAGCGTCGACGATCACATCCGGCCGCGTCCCGCCGTCGATAATCTTCACGTAGTAGCCGTGGTTCTTCGCCGTCCCTTCGCCCTCCGGCACGATCGCGGTGAACAACGCGACGTTCCCGGCGACCTTCAGACACGTCACGTCGGCCCGTCCCTGCGCGACTAGTGTGCCGTCCGCTCGCTCGTGCCGGTAAAGGAACTGGCCGTGCGCTGATCCGTCCGCGGCCGAAACCGCCGAGACGCCGAACCAGATCCGGTGCCCAACCACGTTGGGCTCGTCGTACACGAAATGTCCCATCCCGGCGACCACCGACCACCCGGCTGCGGCGGTCTTCGTCTCGGACTGCTGGGCCCACGCCACCGAGGGCCACGCCGCGACCACCACGGCTGCCACCGCCCCCAACGCCGTCGTACGCGAACCAGAGATGAACATGTCACTCCTTTGAGCAAGCGGTTGGCTGACGTGAACCAGCATCACCACATGCCCAGGCGACCTCATCCCCCCGCCGAGCCAGCCGCATCCCTCAGCGAGGGGAACCGACGCCAAGCGCACGTGCCGCGCGGAAAGGGGTGGCCGCCGGGAGCCGTGGAAGGCGGGGTGTCCGGGGCGCGGGCATGCCCGGTCTCCGTGAACTCCGCCTCGCCGGTCAGTTGTCCGGCCGGCACCGCCGACCCGGTCAGCGCCGCAGGAGCCGGATCGTCTCGTCCCAGAGGAGTTCGGCGTTCTTGTCGTCGATGGCGTACGGGAGCACGCCGCTCATGCCGTCGGCCCGCTCGGCGATGACCAGGGCCTCGTTGCCGTCCTCGAAGTAGCGTCCGGTCACGCCGTCGACCTCGGGGGAGGCGGCCAGCAGGACCGAGGTGGCCGCGCCCTGCTGCGGGGTCTTCCAGCCTGGTGGCACCTCCAGGCGGTTGCCCTGCTCGTCCACCGCACCGACGTAGCGCAGTTGCGCGTCGTCGAGGTGCCGTTGCAGGTTGGTCATGATGCCGCCGGGGTGCAGGGCGTTGGCCGTGACCCCGTCGACGGCCCACTGTCGGGCCAGGGCGACGGTGAACAGGATGGTCGCGGTCTTCGACTGGCCGTACGCCGACCAGGCCTCGTAGGGCCGGTCGGTGAAGTGGATGTCGTCGAAGTCGACCGGGGACTGCTGGTGGGCCGAGGAGCTGACGACGACGATCCGGGCGCCCTGCGCAGCGGCGAGCGCGTCGTGCAGGCCCAGGGTCAGCGCGGCGTGACCGAGGTGGTTGATGGCGAACTGGGCCTCCCAGCCCTCGGTGGTCCTGGTCAGCTCCGGCAGGGCCATGACGCCGGCGTTGTTGACCAGGATGTGCAGCGGGCCCGTCCAGGTGTTGACGAAGGCGTCGATGGAGGTGCGGTCGGCCAGGTCGAGCCGGGCGACCCGGACCGCGCCGTGCGCCCCGCCCGCCGTGATGTCGGCTGCGGCGCGCTCGCCGGCGGCGGTGTCGCGGACGGCCAGTGTCACCTCGGCGCCGGCGTTGGCCAGCGCCCGGACGGTCTCCAGGCCGATCCCGGACGCGCCGCCGGTGACCACGGCCCGCCGGCCGCTGAGGTCGACGCCGGCGATCACCTCAGCGGCGGTCGACCGGGCGGAGTAAGGGGTGATGATTCGTGACATTTCGGAACTCCTTGGACGCAGGGATGCAGCGTGAGGGTGCGGTGGGGTGGGCGGCGGGGTCAGCCCGCGGCGCGGCAGATCAGCCGCAGTGCCCGGCGGATCCGGTCGCGGAACTCGTCCCTGGTGGCCGAGGTCGATTTCCAGGTCAACGCGGCGGAGAAGAGCAGGTCCATCACGTCGTCCGCCGTCAGGTCACCGTCGAGCAGGCCGGGCGGGGCGAGAGCGTCGACGTGGGCGCGCAGTGCCGCCCGGGCCCGCTCCTGGTAGTCGTGGAACATCGAGCCCAACTGGGGCCCGCTGTTCTCGAGCAGCTCGTTGAGGTCGCGGGCCACCTGGGTGTCGATGTACGGGCCCATCAGCGCATCCAGCCCTGCCACGATCCGCTCGTCGAAGCTCAGCGCCTGGTCGCCGAAGCGCGCCTGCATGGCCTGCTGGGCGCGTTCCATGACGCCCTGCATGGTGGCGCGGTACAGCTGCTCCTTGTTGGGGAACATCAGGTACAGGCCCGGCCGGGAGATGCCGGCCGCCTTGGCGACCGCCTCCATCGACGTCTTCTGGAACCCGTAGCGCCCGAACACCCCGACCGCCGCCGCGAGGACAGCGGCGCGCTTCGGGTCTTCGTGCTCCATCTCCACGCTGCTCACGTTAGACAGCGTAGACAGGTTTCCAAAACTTGTCTAACCCGTCAGGTCATCGGAGCCGGCGGCGGTGGGACCTGCTGGGGTCGCTCGGGCGGCTGGGATCGATGTGTCGGGGCCCGTCGGGTTCGTCGGGGCGCAGCGGGGCGAGGCTGTCGGTGAGCGCGTCGATGATCTGGTCGGTGGCCCGGCGGGCGGCGCCGGGGCCGCTGGCGGCCGCCTCGTGCAGGTCGATGGGTGCGCCGAAGTGCACCCGGATCACCGGACGGCGCCACAGTGCGCGGGCGACGCCGCGCAGCATTCCCCGGGGCGCACGGTAGGGCAGCACCTCGTGGGCGCCCCACTGGGCGACCGGGATGACCGGGGCGGCGCAGGCCAGGGCGAGCCGGGCGGCGCCGGTCTTGCCGCGTTCGGGCCATATGCCGGGGTCGAGGCTGATGCGCCCCTCCGGGTAGATGAGGATCACCGATCCTCCCGCGACGGCGGCGGTGGCGGCTTCCAGTGCCCGGTGCACCGCATCGGTGCCCCGGTCGACGCGGATGTGCCCGGCGTGGCGCATGAGGGAGCCGAACACCGGGGCGCGGAACAGCCCGGCGGTCGCCATGATCCGGGGGGCGATGCTGCGGGTCTGGCAGGCGGCGGCCATCACCACGGGGTCGAACGGGCTGATGTGGTTGGCGGCCAGCACCAGCGGTCCGCGGCGCAGGTGCGCGGGGACGTCGCCGGTGACCTCGAGGCGGGCCAGCAGGCCGACCAGGGCTCGGGCCAGCAGTTGGGCGGCGCGCCAGATCAGCGGCGGTTGCCAGGGGGAGTGCGCGGTGTCCATCAGCGCGCCATCGTCGCACGTGCGCGCGGTGCTGCGAGGGCGGGTCGGCCGGTTGCCGCCGGGCCCGGCGGCCCGGGTGATCAAGGTCATTGGTCCCGGGCCGGTTCGGGCCGCCCGACCCTGCCCGTTCCTCTACGACGAGCAGTAGTATTTACTACGTCTCGTAGTACGACATGGCTGGGGGTTCCAGGTGGACGCGTTGGACGTCGCCCGATGGCAGTTCGGTGTCACCACCGTCTACCACTTTCTCTTCGTTCCGCTGACCATCGGCCTGTCCGTGCTGGTGGCGATCCTGCAGACGTTGTGGCACCGCACCGGCAACGAGCGTTACCTCAAGCTCACCAAGTTCTACGGCAAGCTCTTCCTCATCAACTTCGCGATGGGCGTGGTCACCGGCATCGTGCAGGAGTTCCAGTTCGGCATGAACTGGAGCGACTACTCCCGCTTCGTCGGCGACATCTTCGGCGCGCCCCTGGCCATCGAGGCGCTGGTCGCGTTCTTCCTCGAATCCACCTTCATCGGCCTGTGGATCTTCGGCTGGGACCGGCTGCCCAAGCGGGCGCACCTGGCCAGCATCTGGGCCGCCGCGATCGGCACGAACCTCAGCGCGTACTTCATCCTCGCCGCGAACTCGTTCATGCAGAACCCGGTCGGCTACAAGGTCAACCCGGACACCGGCCGCGCCGAGCTGACCGACTTCCCGGCCGTGCTGACCAACAAGGTCGCCCTGATCACCTTCCCGCACACCCTGGCCGGCTCGTTCCTGGTCGCCGGGTCGCTGGTCGCCGCCGTGGGCCTGTGGCACCTGATCCGTAACCGCGACTCCGCCGACACCGGCGCCTACCGCTTCGCCGCGAAGTTCGGTTCCTGGGTGGTCCTGGTCGCCTCCGCCGCCGTGCTGTTCACCGGCGACATCCAGGGCAAGATCATGACCGACGTCCAGCCGATGAAGATGGCCGCCGCCGAGGGCCTCTACACCACCGAGAGCCCCGCCTCGTTCTCCGTGCTCACCGTCGGCAGCCTCGACGGCAGCCGCGAGGTGCTCGCCATCAAGATCCCGTACCTGCTGTCGTACCTGGGCACCGGCGACCCGCACGGCACCGTGCACGGCATCAACGACCTCCAGGCCCAGTACGCCACCCAGTACGGCGCCGGCAGCTACACCCCGATCATCCCGGTCACCTACTGGAGCTTCCGCTTCATGATCGCCTTCGGGATGGCCGCCGCCGCGATCGCCCTGCTGGTGCTCTGGAGCCAGCGCAAGGGCCGCACGCCCACCAGCAGGTGGCTGCTGCGCGCCGGGCTGGTCATGCCGGTGCTGCCGCTGCTGGCCAACTCCTTCGGCTGGATCTTCACCGAGATGGGCCGCCAGCCGTGGATCGTCTTCGGCGAGATGCTCACCCGCAACGGCGTGTCCCGCAGCGTCTCGCTGGCCGAGGTGCTCACCTCGTTCACCGCCTTCACGCTGATCTACGCCACCCTCGCGGTGATCGAGGTCAAGCTCCTGCTGCGCTACGCCCGCGCCGGCGTACCCGACGTCACCGAGACGCCCCCGTCCGACGACGACACCGACGACGCCGAGCGTCCGCTCGCCTTCGCCTACTGATCACCGGAGCCTGCCGTGGACCTCACCACCATCTGGTTTCTCCTCATCGCCGTGCTCTTCACCGGCTACTTCATCCTGGAGGGCTTCGACTTCGGCGTGGGCATGCTGCTGCCCGTGCTCGGCCGCGACGACCGGGAACGACGGGTCCTGATCAACACGATCGGCCCGGTCTGGGACGGCAACGAGGTGTGGCTGATCACCGCCGGCGGCGCGATGTTCGCCGCCTTCCCCGAGTGGTACGCCACCCTCTTCTCCGGCTTCTACCTGCCGCTGCTGCTGATCCTGCTGGCCCTGATCGGCCGCGGGGTGGCCTTCGAGTACCGGCACAAGCGCCCCGAGGTGTCCTGGAAGCGCCGCTGGGACGCGGCGATCGTGGTCGGCTCGCTGCTGCCGGCGTTCCTGTGGGGCGTCGCCTTCGCCAACATCCTGCGCGGTGTGCCGCTGGACGCCGAGCACGAGTACGTCGGTGGCCTGGTCGACCTGCTGCACCCGTACGCCCTGCTCGGTGGCGCGACCACCCTGGCGCTGTTCGTCACCCACGGCGCGGTGTTCATCGCCCTGAAGACCGCCGGCGAGATCCGCGAGCGCGCCAGCGCCCTCGCGGTGCGCCTCGGCGTCGGTGCCGCCGTGCTCGCGGTGGGCTTCCTGGCCTGGACGCTGAGCATCCGCTCCAGCGCGGCCGCCGTCGTGCTCGCCGTCGGCGCGGCCCTCGCCCTGCTCGGTGGCCTCGCCGCCGCCCGGGTACGCCGGGAGGGCTGGGCGTTCACCGGCACCGCCGTGGCGATCGGGCTGGCGGTGGCGACTCTGTTCGCGGCGCTGTTCCCGAACGTGCTGCCCTCCACCCTGGACGCGGCGGGCACGTTGACCGCCACCAACGCCGCCTCCACCCCCTACACCCTGAAGATCATGACCTGGGTGGCGGTGATCTTCACCCCGGTCGTGCTGGCCTACCAGGGCTGGACCTACTGGGTGTTCCGCAAGCGGATCGGCGTGGCCAACATCCCGCAGCACTGACCGCCGGGGCGCGGGGTCGGTTCCGACCCCGCGCCCCGGCCGTTAATTCGGCGGCCCCCCGAAGATCCATCCCGCTAGGGTGTTCCGATGCCCGCCACCGTGCACGTACGCGAACTCACCGCCGACGACCTGGCCGACGCCTGGGAGCTGGGCCGGTTCGCCTTCGGGTCCGACCCGCAGCGCCCATCGCACGCCACCGCCACGGTGCCCGGCCTGACCCGCTACGGCGCGTTCGACGACACCGGCCGGCTCGTCGGCAAGGCCGTCGACCTGCACCACGACCAGTGGTGGTCCGGGCGGGCCGTGCCCGCGGCCGACGTCGGCGGCGTGGCGGTCGCCCCCGAGGCCCGCGGCCGGGGCGTGGCCCGCGGCATGCTCACCGCCCTGCTGCGGGGCGCCCGCGAGCGCGGCGCGGCGATCAGCGCGCTGTACCCGACCGTCGCCGCCCCCTACCGTGCCTGCGGCTGGGAGGCCGCCGGGGTGCTGCGCACCGTCGACCTGGCCACCGCCGCGCTGCCCCGGCACCGGCCGGATCCCCGGTTGACCGTCCGGGCCGGCACGCCCGCCGACCTGCCCGCCGTCATGGCCCTGTACGAGCGGGTCACCCGGCACCGCAACGGCCCGCTGACCCGCCGGGGCGAGCTGTTCGACTTCTTCGCCGCCGACCGCGGCCTGCCCGGCGACGCGCTCACCCTCGTCGAGGACGGCGGCGACCTGGTGGGTTACGCCAGCTGGGAACGGGGCCGTGGCTACGGCGCCGACTCGGTGCTGACCGTCGACGAGGCCCTGGCGACCACCGCCGAGGCCGCCCGGGAACTCGTCGGCGTGCTCGGCAGCTGGGCCAGCGTCGCACCGACCCTGCGACTGTGCCCGCTCGACGGCGACGCCGTGAGCGTCCACCTGCCGCTGGAGTTGGTCCGCGAGCACGAACGGAACCTGTGGATGCACCGGCCGGTGGACGTGGCCCGGGCGGTCCGCATGCGTGGTTGGCCGGCCCACGCCCGCGGCGCCGTCGAGTTCACCCTCGCCGACGCCGTCGCCGACTGGAACGCCGGCACCTGGCGGTTGAGCGTCGCCGACGGCGCCGGTGAGCTGACCCGGATCGGTGGCGAGGCGGACCTGCGGCTGGACGTGCGCGGCTTCGCGCTGCTCTACGCCGGCGCCGCCCGCGCCCGGTCGGTCGCCGAGGCGGGCCTGCTGCACGCCGCCGGCGCCGACCCGGACGCCCTGGATCTGCTGGGCGCCGGAGGCCCGGCGCAGCTGCTCGACTACTTCTGACCGACCGTCGCGGCGACGCCCGGGATCGCAGCCAGTTCGGCGTTCGCGCGCTGGGTGACCAGGGTGAGGACCCGGGCGGCGGCGCTGGAGTCGTCGGCCGGGAGGTCCGCGTACAGCCGGGCGGTGATGCCCGCGACGGCGTCGGAGACGCGGCCATGCACGGCGTGACCGGCGTCGGTGAGCCACACCTGCGGCTCCTCGGCGCCCGCTGGCGCGCGGTCGCCGACCTGGCCGGTCGGGGGCTCGTCGTACGAGCCCCCGGCCCGGCCGATCGCCGCCGCAACGTCATCAGCCTCACCGACAGCGGCGCCGACGAGGCACGCCGGATGACCCGGACCGTCGAGCGCGTGCAGCAGGACCTGCTCGCCCCGCTGTCCGTCGCCGAACGTGACCAGCTCACCCGGCTGCTCACCCGGCTGCTCGAGCACCACAGCAGCCGGGCCTGACCCGACCCGCCGGAGCCGTCAGCGGGCCTCGCGCAGCTCCGCCAGCCGCGCCTCGATCTCGGCCAGCTCGGCGCGCAGCTTCTCCGCCTGCTGCTCCGCCTCAGCCCGCTCGGTGCCGAGGATCTGCTCCACCGCCTCCTGCACACCCGGCACGTCGACCAGCGCCACCATCTTCAACGCCTCGGCCGGCTTCACCACGTACGGCTTGGCCAGGGCCTTGCTGCCCTGCTGCGCGGCGACCGTCCACTCACCCTCGGCGTACGCCAACGTCACCGTCAGGCCCGCGGGGCCCTTCGGCTTCACGGCCTTGACCGCCCGCCGCGCCGGCGTCTTCTCCACCTGCTGCTCCACCTTCGGCTCCTCCCGCCGCGGCGTCGGCACCCGCGGCGTGTCCAACACGAACTCCGGCTCCACCACCGCGGGCGGCTGCTCCTGCGCCGGCGGCTCCGGCTTCGGCTCGGCGACCCGACGCCCGGCGCCCTTCGGCGCGACCGCGAGATCCGCGGGGGAGAACGGCAACTCGTCGCGGCCGAAACGCACCACCACGAACTCGTCGGACACCTCGGGATCGGTCAGCTCGACCACCTGGCCGATCTGACCGGCGATCTGCCCCGCCGATGCGGTGAACACCACCCGGGGCCGGCGGCCCGCCGCCAACGCATCCCGCAGGCTCTGCACCTCGTCAGTGGACAAACCCTGGCCGGCATCCATCACAACCCTCTTCCGTACACCTGTTTGATTGCTGTCTTGATACCAGCCGACTGCGACACCCGCCGCACGGGGCTCACACCCGCTCAGCCGCCCAACGCCCGCAGCGCCCGGTCGGCGTGGTCGTTCATGCTGACCTCGCTGTGGATCACCTCGATCACCCGCCGGTCCGCGCCGATCACGAACGTCATCCGCTTCGTGCTCAGCGGCCCCAACGGCAGCCGCCGGCGCACCCCGAACCGCTGCCCCACCGTCCCGTCCTCGTCCGACAGCAGGGGATAGTCGAAGCCGTGCAGCGTGGAGAACTCCGCCTGCCTGGCCACGCTGTCGCGGCTGATGCCCACCCGCGTGGCGCCGACCGCCGCGAACTCCGCCGCCAGGTCCCGGAAGTGGCAGCTCTCGGCCGTGCAGCCCCGGGTCATCGCCGCCGGGTAGAAGAACAGCACCACCGGCCCCGCCGTCAGGAACTCCGACAGCCGCCGGGGCGTGCCCGTCTCATCGGGCAGCTCGAAGTCCTCCACGACGTCGCCGACACCCACACCCGCCACCGCGCACCTCCGTTGTCGGACCAGACAGGCGGTGAGCGTAAGCGATCACACCCAGAGGGCCGCCACCTCGTCCGCCACCACCGCGGCCTGCGCCCGCCCGGCCCGCGCGGATCCCGCCCGTCGCGCCGGATCCAGCACGTTGCGGCCGATGGCCTTGCGCGCCGACGCGTCCGGCGTCACCACCACCACCCGCGCCCCGGCCGCCCGCAACCCGGCCACCTGCGCCGACAGCCGCGGCATCGGCCCGAACGCCCCCGACGTCGGCGCGATCACCAGCACCCGGCGGGCATCCGCGGCCAGGTCGGCGTTCACCGTCGAGCGCATCCCGCCGTCGACGTAGCGGCGCGCGCCGATCGTCACCGGCGGCCACGCCCCGGGCACCGCGCAACTGGCACCCACCGCGTCCACCAGGGACACGGAGCTGTCGCCGTCGAACACCACGAACTCACCCGAGGACGCGTCCACCGCGGTCACCAGCAGCCGCCGCTGCGGCCACTCAGCCGTCGGCAGGCGGGCCTCGATGACGGCGCGGCGGGACGCCTCCGACGGGGTACGCGCCGCCACCGCCATCGCACCGATGCGCGCCCGCGCCCGCACCGCGTCGCGGGTCCGGGCACCCGCCCACACCATCCGCGCCAGCACCGCCAAGCCCAGCCGCGCCGTCAGCTCGCCCGACGGCGGCGCCAACTGCGCCTCGTACAGTTGCTCCAGCGGCACCCCCGAGCACATCTGCGCCCCGACGACCGAGCCCGCCGACGTGCCCACCACCAGGTCCGCCTCGGTCACCGGGACGCCCCGCTCGGCGAGCCCCGCCAGCAGCCCCAGCTCCCAGGCCACGCCCGTGACCCCACCACCGCCGAGCACCAACGCGCGCTCCATGTGACTCTCCTCTCGACGACCGGTCCGCGCGGTCACGGTAGCGTCGGCGGGGCCGGCACGCAGCCGTCAGAAACTCGGGGGGCACCGTGGCACCTGTCACCGTCATCACCGGTGGTGGTCGCGGCATCGGCGCGGCCACCGCCCGCCGTCTCGCCGCGGCAGGCCACCACATCGCCCTGTGCTACCGCCGCGACCACGCCGCCGCCGACGCCGTCCTGGCCGACCTGCGGGCCACCGGCGTGCGGGCCACCGCGGTACGCGCCGACACCACCGACCCGGACCAGGTCGACGCCCTGTTCGACGCCGCCGCGCAGCTCGGCCCGCTCACCGGCCTGGTCAACAACGCCGGCGTCACCAGCCCCATCGGGCCCTTCACCGAGCTGCGCGTCGAGGACCTGCGCCGGGTCGTCGACGTCAACCTCGTCGGCTACGTCCTCTGCGCCCAGCAGGCTGCCCGCCGGCTGGCCGACGGCGGCGCCATCGTCAACGTCTCGTCCGCCGCCGCCACCCTCGGCAGCCCCGGGGAGTACGTGCACTACGCCGCCGTCAAGGCCGCCACCGACACCCTCACCATCGGCCTGGCCAAGGAACTCGCCCCGCGCGGCATCCGGGTCAACGCGGTCGCCCCCGGCATCGTGCGCACCGACATCCACGCCGACTCCGGCGTACCCGACCGCGCCGACACCGCCGTCGGTCGTATCCCGCTCGGCCGCGCCGGCGAGCCCGACGAGGTCGCGGCCGCCATCGCCTGGCTGCTCGGTCCGGACGCCTCGTACGCCACCGGCACGGTGCTGCGCGTCTCCGGCGGTCTGTGACCGACCGGTGTGGGTGCCGCGCGGATGCGGCACCCACACCCGGATCAGTGGGTGAACAGCTTCGCCGCCGTGATCACCGTCTGCGCCACCCCGTAGCCGAGCAGCGCCGCCACCACCAACCAGGAGATCCACAACCGGGCCTGCTGCCCGGGCCGTCCGTTCTCGCTCATCGGGTGCCACTCCTCTCCGCCGCCACCGGCGCCGTGTCCTCGGTGCCGTCCCGGTCGGTGGGCGGCTCGTGGAACCGTTCCGGCACCGGCCGGATCAGCAGATTCGCCACGAAGCCCACCGCCAACACGCCGACCATCGTGAACAGCGCAGGCCGGTACGCCGACGCCGTCAGGGTGCCCGGCTCGCCCTGCGCGTCGAGGAACCCGTTGACGATCAGCGGGCCCGCGATCCCGGCCGCCGACCAGGCGGTCAGCAGCCGACCGTGGATCGCGCCCACCTGGTACGTGCCGAACAGGTCCCGCAGGTACGCCGGCACCGTGGAGAACCCGCCGCCGTAGAACGACAGGATCACGCAGGCCAGCAGCACGAACAGCGCCGTGGCCGTCTGCCCGATCAGGGCCAGCAGCGCGTACAGCACCATCCCGACGCCCAAATACACCATGTAGATCGGCTTGCGGCCGATCACGTCCGAGGTGGACGACCAGGCGAACCGGCCGGCCATGTTGAACAGCGACAGCAGGCCGACGAACCCGCCGGCCGCCGCCACCGACACCGCCGACGTGCCGTTGTCGCGGAAGAAGTCCTGGATCATCGGGCTGGCCTGTTCCAGGATTCCGATGCCCGCCGTCACGTTGCAGAACAGCGCCACCCACAGCAGCCAGAACGACCGGGTCTTGACCGAGTTGGCCGCCGACACGTTCGCCGTGGTGACCAGCGGCTTGGACGCCACCGTCGCCGGGTCGAAGCCGGCCGGGCGCCAGTCCGGTGCCGGCACCCGCACGTTCGCCACCCCGAACATCATGATCACGAAATAGCCCAGGCCGAGCGTCACGAACAGCCACACCAGGGCGCTGCCCGACGCCGTCGATCCCGCGTTGGCCGGGTCGTAGCCCGGGTCGTAGAACGACAGCAACTGCCGGGACAGGGGAGAGGCCACCATCGCCCCACCACCGAACCCCATGATCGCCAGGCCGGTCGCCAACCCGGGGCGGTCCGGGAACCACTTGATCAACGTGGAGACGGGGGAGATGTAGCCGATCCCCAGGCCGATGCCGCCGAGCAGGCCGTAGCCCAGGTACAGCAGCCACAGCTGCTTCGTGGCGATGCCCAGTGAGCCCACCAGGAAGCCCGCCGCCCAGAAGCAGGCGGAGACGAACATCGCCTTACGCGGCCCGTTCGCCTCCACCCATGTCCCGGCGACCGCGGCGGACAACCCCAGCATCACGATCGCGATGCTGAAGATCACCCCGATCGCGGTCTGGCTGGTGTCGAAGTGGGCGATCAGCGAGTTCTTGTAGACGCTGGTCGCGTAGACCTGGCCGATGCAGAGGTGGATGGCCAACGCCGCGGGGGGTATGAGCCACCGGCTGTACCCGGGCGGCGCGACGGTGTGCCGACGATCGAGTGCGGAAAGCATGAGCTGCTTCCTCTCCGAAGCGGGCGAGAAACCTGCTCATCACTTCCCCACACCGCAGGGCAGGAGCAAACCTCACCAGCGCCGGACGGTCGGTACGGTGAGCTGAGCGGTCAGTCAGCCCGCCAGGCGTCCGATCGTCATCCGGGGCGTGCCAGCCACCGGCGAGGGCGTCGGCGTCCGCGGGACCCCAGGTGCCCTTGTCGTACGTCTGCGCCGGCGCCGGCGCCCTCGCTACCTCCGCCTTCTGGTCGACCCCGGACGACGATCGGCCAAATCCATGTGCGGCGGCTGCGCGGCAGCGGCTACGAAGAACGGATGGCCAACGAGGTGACCGTTCCGCTGCTGCCCTGCGCGTCCATCGACGACATCGTCGCGTTCTACCAGGTGCTCGGTTTCCGGACCACGCATCGGCAACGTAAGCCCAACCCGTACGTGGCACTGCGGCGTGCGGACCTGCATCTGCACTTTTTCGAGATGCCGGGGTTCGATCCGGAGCAGTCCTACGGCTCGTGCCTGGTGCTGACGTCGGACACGGGTGAGCTGTATCAGGCGTTCGCTGCGGGCATGCGGGCCGCGTACGGCAAGGTGCTGATCTCCGGGACACCGCGAATGACCAGGCCCCGGGCACGGAAGAACTATGACGGGTTCAGCGGGTTCAGCGTCATCGACCCGGGAGGCAACTGGATCCGCGTCGTTCAGAACGCGGCTGTCAGCCCCACACCGGCGCCCGGGCCGACTGGACGGCTCGCCAAAGCTCTGGCGAACGCTGTCGTGCAGGGGGATTCCAAGGGTGACTTCCCGCAAGCCGCCCGGATCCTCGACAGTGCTCTGGCCCGTTTCGAGGCGGACGACCCGGTCGCGCTGGTGGAGGCTCTCGCCTATCGCGCCGAAGTGGCGGTGGTGCTGCACGAGCCGGCGACGGCTGCGCAGATGCTGACCCGCATCGACCGCGTCGAGCTGAGCACGGATGAGGCCGAGCGGGCGACGGGGGCACTCCAGAGTTGTGCCGACATCGCGGCGACACTGGCCTAGTGCCTCGTCCGGCAGCCCTGCACGCTGCTAGCTGGCCGGGTCCGCCCGCCAGATCCAGTCGCGCCGCTCGTACAGGGGCGTAAGGCCCACCCGGAGCATGTTGTTCAGCGACGGGTTGGACGAGCCGGGCGCTGGCTTGCCCGTCTCGGCGGTGACCCACCGGCAGCCGGCCTGCGCCGCAGCCGCCGCCCGGGCCGTCAAGAGTGCGCGCGCCCTGTCCTCCACCATCACCGCAGCTGCGGGGTGTGCCAGCCGCCGGCGAGGGCGTCGGCGTCCGCGGGACCCCAGGTGCCCTTGTCGTACGTCTGCACCGGCGCCGCCAGGTCCAGGATCGGCTCGACGATGCGCCATTCCTGCTGGATCGTCTCCTCGCGGGCGAAGCGCAGGTGCTGCCCGTCCATCGCGTCGTCGAGCAGCCGCTCGTACGCCTCCTGGCGGTGCCCGAGGGCCGCGCCGAAGTCCACGGACAGGTCCACCGGACGGCTCGCCACCTCGGCGCCGGGGCTCTTCGCCTGGATCGACATCGTGATGCCGTCGCCGCGGCCGAGCCGGAACCGCAGCAGGTTCGCGGCGGCCCCGGCGCCGCCCTCGGCGCGCACGAGGGAGCGCTGCGGCTGCTTGAACTCGACCACGACCTCGGTCGCCGTCCCCGGCAGCGACTTGCCGGTGCGCAGGTAGATGGGCACACCCGCCCAGCGGCGGGAGTTGACCGTCAACCGGGTCGCCACGAACGTCTCCGTGTTCGAGTCCGTCCGCACGCCCGGCTCGTCCCGGTAGCCGGCGTACTGCCCCCGCACGGTCGACTCCGGCGACAGCGGCTCGATCTGCCGCAGCACGGCGACCTCCGCCTCGCGGAACGCGTCGGTGGTGTCGGCGACCGGCGGTTCCATGCCGATCAGCGCGACGACCTGCAGGATGTGGTTCTGGAGCACGTCGCGGGTGGCGCCCACCGTGTCGTAGAAGCCGGCACGGCCCTGGGTGCCGAAACCCTCCGCGAGCGTCACCTGGATGTTGTCGATGTGCTCGCTGTTCCACAGCGGCTCGAACAGCCGGTTGGCGAACCGGAAGGCGTAGAGGCCCTCGACGGCTTCCTTGCCGAGGTAGTGGTCGATGCGGAACACGCGCTCGGGGTCGAACGCCGCGCGCAGCGTGCGGTCCAACTCGTGCGAGGACGCCAGGTCACGCCCGAACGGCTTCTCCACGATCACCCGGCCCCGCTCGGCCAGACCGGCCGCGGCCAGGCCTTCGACCACCGAGCCGAACACCGCCGGGGGGATCGCCAGGTAGAAGATCGGACGCTCGGCGCCCCGCAGGCGCTCGGCCAGCCGTTGGTACGTCACCGGGTCCGCGTAGTCGCCGGAGATCATCGAGAGGTTCCGCGCCAGCGCGTCGAAGGCCTCGTCGTCGATCTCGTCGTTGGCCTCGGCGACCGACTTGCGGGCGGTGGTGACGAGTTGCTGATCATCCCAGGGGGAGCGGGCCACGCCGATCACCGGGACGTCGAGGCGGCCGCGCCGGGTCAGCTCGTACAGCGCCGGGAAGAGCTTCTTCGAGACGAGGTCTCCCGTGACGCCGAACAGCACCACCGCGTCTGAGCGCACCTGCATGACACTTCCATCCGATCGAGTGAACCTGATCTTCCCACCGGAGAACCTCCCGGCTCACCTCGGAATTCCCCGCCGGACGGCTCGGGTGGGGACAGCGACAGGGCCGCGCCGGGTTGCGGCCGGACCGGCCCGGACGATAAGGAAGGTTTACAGTCCAGGTTCGGCGCGGGTAGCGTGCGGGTCTGATCGATGAACGCCGATCACGACGAAGGCCTGGAGGTATCCGTGCGTCGCCGACCCACCATGACGCGGCTGCTGGTCATAGCCGCACTCGGACTGCCGTTCATCCTGCCCGGAGCCCCGGCCGTCGCCGCGCCGACCGCCCCGGCCCGCCACCTGGACGACGTGGTCCCCGCGCCCGTCGAGACCCAACCCGACGCCCGGGGCACATTCCGCCTGAGCCCCCTGACGGTCATCCGCACCTCACCCGGCTCGGCCGCCGCCTGGCAGGTGGGGCGGCAACTCGCCGACACGCTGCGCCCCGCGACCGGCTACCCCCTGCCGGTGCTGCCCGTGCGCTCGACGCCGCTGCCCGAGATCGCCCTGGTCATCGGGGGGGCGGACGGGCGCGTCGGCCAGGAGGGCTACCAGCTCGACGTCACCCGCCACGGCGTGACGATCCGGGCCAACACCCCGGCCGGGCTGTACGCCGGCACGCAGACCCTGCGCCAACTGCTACCCGCCGCGATCGAGGCGTCCAACCGGCAACGGGTCACCTGGACCGTGCCCGGCGGACGAATCGTGGACTACCCGCGCTTCGCGTACCGCGGGGCGATGCTCGACCTGGCACGGCACTTCCACACCGTCGACGAGATCACCGCGTACGTGGACCTGCTCAGTCAGTACAAAATCAACTACCTGCACCTGCACCTGACCGACGACCAGGGCTGGCGGATCCAGATCGACTCCTGGCCCCGGCTCACCACCGTCGGCGGCGGTCCCGGCACCGGAGTCGACGGCGTCGGGCCCGGGTTCCTCACCAAGGCCGATTACAAGGCCGTCGTCGCCTACGCCGCCGCCCGACACATCACCATCGTTCCCGAGATCGACATGCCCGGGCACACCAACGCCGCCCAGTCGACCTACCCCGAGCTCAACTGCGACGGCGTCGCACCGGCCCCGCGCACCGACACGGCCGTCGGCTACAGCTCGCTGTGCATCGGGGACGACCTGACCTACCGGTTCGTCGAGGACGTCATCCGCGAACTCGCCGCGATCACCCCCGGGCCGTACCTGCATATCGGCGGCGATGAGGCGCACGCCACCACGGACGAGGACTACCGCACGTTCATGCAACGGGTCCTGCCGCTGGTGTCGAAGTACGGCAAGCGCGCCTCGGGTTGGAACGAGGTCGTGCAGGTCGACCCGCCCACCGACGTGGTGGCGCAGTTCTGGGGCACCGGCACCACCAACGCCGACCTGGTCGAGGCCGCCGCCCGGGGCAACAAGGTGATCATGTCACCGGCCAACAAGGCATACCTGGACATGAAGTACGACGCCAACACCCGCCTGGGGCTGCGGTGGGCCGGCCTCATCGAGGTGTCCGACGCGTACGGCTGGGACCCGGCCACCCGGGTGACCGGCGTCGGCGAGAACGCGGTCCTCGGCGTCGAGGCGCCGCTGTGGTCCGAGACGCTGCGCAGCCTGGACGACATCGAGTACATGGCCTTCCCACGCCTGCCCGCGATCGCCGAACTGGGCTGGTCGACGGCGGCCAGCCACGACTGGGAGTCGTTCCGGATCCGGCTGGGGGAGCAGGCACCCCGGTGGCGCCTGCAGGAGGTCGACTTCTACCCGTCGCCGCAGGTGCCGTGGCTCTGACCGGATGACGCGGCGGTCCGGGTCCGAGGTGACCCGGACCCCACCGTCCTGCTGGGCGATGTCGGCATGACGTGGCACGATCACGTACGTGACCAGCAGACCTGACGAGACGCAGCACCTGCGCGACCTCGCACGCCTGCGCCGCGTCCGCGACCGGATCGACCGGGAGTACGCCCAGCCGCTGGACGTCGAGGCGCTCGCCCGCGGCGTGAACATGTCCTCTGGGCACCTCAGCCGCCAGTTCCGGCTCGCGTACGGCGAGTCGCCGTACGCCAATCTGATGACCCGGCGCATCGAACGCGCCATGGCGCTTCTGCGCCGCGGCGACCTCACCGTCACGGATGTCTGTTTCACGGTCGGCTGCTCGTCGCTGGGCACCTTCAGCACCCGCTTCACCGAACTCGTCGGCGTGCCGCCCAGCGTCTACCGGGACGAGGCGGCGGCCGCGACGGCCGGGATGCCCGCGTGCGTGGCCAAACAGGTGACCAGACCGATCAGGAATCGAGAAGCGCGGGCCACCCAGCCGCAACTAGCGTGACCGCCATGGACATCACCATTCACTCGAGCTTCCTTCCGCACACCGACCCGGACGCCTCCCTGGCCTTCTACCGCGACATCCTCGGGTTCGAGATCCGCAACGACGTCGGCTACCAGGGCATGCGCTGGATCACGGTCGGCCCCGCCGGGCAGCCCGACACCTCCATCGTCCTGCACCCGCCGACCGCCAGCCCCGGCCTCACCGACGACGAGCGCCGCACCATCCTCGAGATGATGGCCAAGGGCAGCTTCTTCGGCGTCAACCTGGCCACCACCGACCTCGACGGCACCTTCGCCAAGCTGGAGGGCAGCGGCGCCGAGGTCGTCCAGGAGCCGACCGAGCAGCCGTACGGCGTCCGCGACTGCGCCTTGCGCGACCCCGCGGGCAACATGATCCGCATCCAAGAGCTGCGCTGAACCGTGGTCACCCCAGCCATCACCCACACCGACGGCACCGCCGTCGAGCCGCCCCGAAGCGCTGACCCCCGCCCTCGCGCCCAGCGTCGTCGCGACACCGAACACCGGCTCAGCCACGACATCGACGTCTGGGTGGCCAGCGCCTCGGCCGACGGCGCACCCCACCTGGTGCCGCTGTCCTTCCACTGGGACGGCGAGACCCTGCTCCTGGCCACGGCGGCCGACAGCCCAACCGGCCGGAACCTGGCGGCCACCCGGAGCGCCCGGCTGGCCCTGGGCGACACCCGCGACGTGTCGATGATCGAGGGCGACGTCGAGGTCCTCGAGATCGACACGCTGCCGCGGGAGCGAGCTGACCGGTTCGCCGCGCACACCGGTTTCGACCCGTGCGCGCTGACCACGTCGTACCGCTGGTTCCGGATCTCACCACGCCGCATCCAGGCGTGGCGCGAGGTGAACGAGATGCCCGGCCGTGAGCTGATGCGTGACGGCCGCTGGTTGGTCTGACCCCCGCGACGACGCGCCGGGTGGCCGGGACCACAGGGCCAGCACGGGCCGCATGGATACCGTGGTTCCCGCGGCGACGCCGACGGAGACCCCCAGCAGGCCCCGCCCCGACAGATGGAGACACGATGAGCAAGGCCACGAGGACGGACACGCGGTCGTCCGCGCCGCACATCGCCGACAGCCACGACCTGATCCGGGTGCACGGCGCGCGCGTGAACAACCTCAAGGACGTCAGCATCGAGATCCCGAAGCGCAGGCTGACCGTGTTCACCGGCGTCTCCGGCTCCGGCAAGAGCTCCCTGGTGTTCAGCACGATCGCCGCCGAGTCGCAGCGGATGATCAACGAAACCTACAGCGCCTTCCTGCAGGGCTTCATGCCGACGCTGGCGCGGCCCGAGGTCGACGTGCTCGACGGTCTGACGACCGCCATCATCGTCGACCAGCAGCGGATGGGAGGCGACGTCCGCTCCACCGTCGGCACCGCCACCGACGCCAACGCGATGCTGCGCATCCTCTTCAGCCGGCTCGGCAAGCCGCACATCGGCTCACCGCAGGCCTTCTCCTTCAACGTCGCCTCGATCAGCGGGGCGGGCGCGGTCAGCATGGAACGCGCCGGGCGGACCGTGAAGGAACGCCGCACCTTCACCATCACCGGCGGCATGTGTCCGCGCTGCGAAGGGCGCGGCTCGGTCTCCGACATCGACCTCACCCAGCTCTACGACGACTCCAAGTCCCTCGCCGAGGGCGCCTTCACCATCCCCGGCTGGAAGTCGGACAGCTTCTGGACCGTCCGGGTCTACGCCGAGTCGGGCTTCGTCGACCCGAACAAGCCGATCCGCGACTACACCAGCAAGGAACTCCACGACTTCCTCCACAAGGACCCGGTCAAGGTGAAGGTCGACGGCGTCAACCTCACCTACGAAGGACTGATCCCCAAGATTCAGAAGTCGTTCCTGTCCAAGGACAAGGAAGCGCTGCAGCCACACATCCGAGCGTTCGTCGAGCGGGCCGTCACCTTCACCACCTGCCCCGAGTGCGACGGCACCCGCCTCAGTGCGGCGGCGCGCTCCTCGACGATCGACGGAATCAACATCGCCGACGCCTGCGCGATGCAGATCAGCGACCTCGCCGACTGGGTCAGCAGCCTCAACGAGCCGTCGGTGGCGCCGCTGCTCGCCGCGCTGCGCCACACCCTCGACTCGTTCGTCGAGATCGGGCTGGGCTACCTCTCGCTCGACCGGCCGTCGGGCACCCTGTCCGGTGGCGAGGCGCAGCGCACCAAGATGATCCGCCACCTCGGCTCCTCACTGACCGACGTCACCTACGTCTTCGACGAGCCCACCATCGGCCTGCACCCCCACGACATCCAGCGGATGAACGACCTGCTGCTGCGGTTGCGCGACAAGGGCAACACGGTCCTGGTCGTGGAACACAAGCCGGAGGCGATCGCGATCGCCGACCACGTCGTCGACCTGGGCCCCGGCGCCGGCACGGCGGGCGGCACCATCTGCTTCGAGGGCACCATCGACGGACTGCGCGCCAGCGACACCGTCACCGGCCGCCACCTCGACGACCGGGTCGCCCTCAAGGACACCGTACGAAAGCCCACCGGCACGCTGGAGATCCGCGGCGCGACCGCCCACAACCTGCGCGACATCGACGTCGACATTCCACTCGGGGTGCTCTGCGTGGTCACCGGCGTGGCGGGCTCCGGCAAGAGCTCCCTCGTGCACGGCTCGATCCCCGCCGGCGAGGGCGTCGTCTCTGTCGACCAGGGCGCGATCCGCGGCTCGCGGCGGAGCAACCCGGCGACGTACACCGGGCTGCTGGACCCGATCCGCAAGGCCTTCGCGAAGGCCAACGGCGTGAAACCCGCGCTGTTCAGCGCCAACTCCGAGGGCGCCTGCCCCACCTGCAACGGCGCCGGCGTCATCTACACCGACCTGGCGATGATGGCCGGCGTCGCCACCACCTGCGAAGAGTGCGAAGGCAAGCGGTTCCAGGCCTCGGTACTGGAATACCACCTCGGCGGCCGCGACATCAGCGAGGTGCTCGCCATGTCGGTGACCGAGGCCGAGGAGTTCTTCGGCTCCGGCGAGGCGCGCACCCCCGCCGCGCACGCCATCCTCGAACGCCTCGCCGACGTCGGCCTCGGCTATCTCAGCCTCGGCCAGCCGCTCACCACCCTGTCCGGCGGCGAGCGGCAGCGGCTCAAGCTGGCCACCCACATGGCCGAGAAGGGCGGCGTCTACGTCCTGGACGAGCCGACCACCGGCCTGCACCTCGCCGACGTCGAGCACCTGCTCGGCCTGCTCGACCGGCTCGTCGACTCCGGCAAGTCGGTCATTGTCGTCGAGCACCACCAGGCGGTCATGGCGCACGCCGACTGGATCATCGACCTCGGCCCCGGCGCCGGCCACGACGGCGGCCGGATCGTCTTCGAGGGCACCCCCGCCGACCTCGTCGCCGCCCGCTCCACCCTCACCGGCCAGCACCTCGCGGCCTACGTCGGCGCCTGACCGAGCTGTCTCATCCGCGCCGGCTCGGGGGAGTGCCCCCGGACCGGCGCGGCTGTCTATTCGCGACCTGAACCCGGCGCGGCGGTCTCGCCCGAGGCCGCCGGGGGTTTCGTGTAGAGGATCTCCCGGGCCTGCTCCGCGGCGCGGCTGATGCTCTCGGCGATGAAGTCGACGAAGCGGGCGATGCTCTCCAGGCGCGCGGCGGCCGGGGTGTCGGGGCCGAGGACGCTGACGCCCTGCCGTGCGACCTCGGCGAGCTGGGCGTTGGCTCGGGCGCCGGCGATCGTGCCCTGGTAGAAGACGTCGTCGTCGACGACGTAACGCTCCCGGCGGCGGTCATCGCGTTCCCGGCGGATGAGGCCCTGACTCTCGAGGAACGTGATCGCCTTGGAGATCGACGCCGGGCTGACCTGGACGCGCTGGACGAGTTCGGACGCGGTGAGGCTGCCCGCGTCTGCGGTGTAGAGGCAGGTCAACACCCGGGACATCATCTTGGGCAGGCCCTGCTGCATGAGCAGGGTGGTGAACATCTCCTCGTACTCGCGTACGGCCTCGGCGTCGCGTCCGTGCGCCTGCGAGGGTGCCTGCGGCCCTGGGGGAGCGGCCTGCCTGCGCCGGTGCGCGCGGCGTTCGGTGGCGCGGTGGGCCAGGTCGGCGCGGTACGCGGTGGGGCCGCCGTTGCGCATCACCTCCCGCGTGATCGTCGAGGTGGGACGGTCCAGACGCCGGGCGATCTCGGCGTACGCGAGCCCGTCGGCCAGCCCCAACGCGATCTGCTGACGTTCGTGCTGGCTGAGCCTGCCTCCCGGCATCGCGATCTCCCTTCACGCTTCCCTGACACCACCAGCATAGCGTTCACTCCGACTCCAATGCAACGCTGAGGGCGAGCGACGTTGCGTTAGGTTCAGAACTGTTGCAACGAAAACGGGGCTGTCACCTGCCCATATGCCGATTGTGCGCAACGATCATGTTGTCTGATCCTTGAACGCAACGTAGCGTTTACGGTGTCAGAAACAAGCGCAGGAGGAGAGCACGATGCAGAAGTTCGACACCCCCACCCCGATCGCCACCGTCCTCGACATCCCCGCGGGGCGCGTCCAGTTCATCGCCGCCGACCGGGCCGACACCACGGTCGAGGTCCGGCCCGCGGACGCCTCGAAGAGCCGCGACGTCAAGGTGGCGGAGCAGACCAAGGTCGAATACAGCGACGGCGTCCTGCGGATCACCGCCTCGGCGAAGAACCAGATCCTCGGCCACTCCGGATCCATCGAGGTGACCGTCCAACTGCCCGCCGACTCCCGGGTCACGGCGAAGGCGGCCAGCGCGGAATTCCGGGCCGTCGGACGGTTCGGCGACGTCGCCTTCGACGGCGCGCACGCCGAGATCAAGATCGATGAGGCCGCCAGCGTCCGCCTCACCACCGCCGCCGGTGACGTCTCGGTCGGCCGCCTCACCGGACCGGGGGAGATCAGCACCGTCAAGGGCGACATCCGGATCACCGAGGCCGTACGCGGCACCGTCGTGCTGCGTACCCAGGCCGGCAACCTGTCGGTCGACGCCGCCCACGGCGTTTCCGCCTCCCTCGACGCCGGCACCACCCTCGGCCGGATCCACAACTCCCTCCGGAACACCGAGGGCACCGCCGACCTGACCATCCACGCGACCACCACCCACGGCGACATCGTCGCCCGCAGCCTCTGAGGAGCACCCACCATGACCAACCTGGCGATCGCGGCGCACGGCCTACGCAAGTCCTACGGCGACAAGGTCGTCCTCGACGGCGTCGATCTGACCGTCCCCGAAGGAACGATCTTCTCCCTGCTCGGCCCGAACGGCGCCGGCAAGACCACCGCCGTCAAGATCCTCTCCACCCTCATTTCCCCCGACCCGGCCTCCGGCGCCATCCGCGTCGGCGGCCACGATCGCGCCACCGACCCCCAGGCGGTCCGCGCCGCGATCGGCGTCACCGGCCAGTTCTCCGCCGTCGACAACCTGATCACCGGCGAGGAGAACATGCTCCTCATGAGCGACCTGCACCACCTGCCCAAGCGCGAAGGCCACCGCGCAGCCGCAGAGCTGTTGGAACGCTTCGACCTCACCGACGCCGCGAAGAAGCCCGCCTCCACCTACTCCGGCGGCATGAAGCGCCGCCTCGACCTCGCCATGACCCTGGTCGGCAACCCACGGATCATCTTCCTCGACGAGCCCACCACCGGCCTCGACCCCCGCAGTCGCCACAACATGTGGCAGATCATCCGCGAACTCGTCTCCGACGGCGTCACCGTCTTCCTCACCACCCAGTACCTGGAAGAGGCCGACGAACTCGCCGACCGCATCGCCGTGCTCAACGACGGAAAGATCGCCGCCGAGGGCACCGCCAAGGAGCTCAAACGGCTCATCCCCGGCGGGCACGTCCGGCTCCGCTTCACCGACCCGGCCTCGTACCAGTCCGCCGCCCTCGCGCTGCACGACGCCACCCGCGACGACGAGTCCCTCGCGCTGCAGATCCCCAGCGACGGCAGCCAGCGCGAACTCCGCTCCATCCTCGACCGGCTGGACTCGGCCGCCATCGAGACCGACGAGCTGACCGTGCACACCCCCGACCTCGACGACGTGTTCTTCGCCCTGACCGGCGGCACCAACATCCCCCACCAGCCCAAGGAGACCGTCCGATGAGCACCCTCACCCTCGCCGTACGCGACTCGTCCACGATGCTGCGCCGCAACATCCTGCACGCCCGGCGCTACCCGTCCCTCACCCTCAACCTGCTGCTCACCCCGATCATGCTGCTGTTGCTCTTCGTCTACGTCTTCGGCGACACGATGGGCTCAGGCATCAGCGGCGGCGGCGCGGACCGCTCCGACTACATCGCGTACATCGTCCCGGGCCTCCTGCTGATGACCATCGGCAGCACCGTGATCGGCACCGCGGTGTCCGTCTCCAACGACATGACCGAAGGCATCATCGCCCGCTTCCGCACCATGGCGATCCACCGCGGTTCGGTGCTCGTCGGGCACGTCGTCGGCAGCGTGCTGCAGTCGGTCATGAGCGTGGTCCTCGTCGGCGCCGTCGCCGTGGCCATCGGCTTCCGCTCCACGGACGCCAGCGTCCTGGAATGGCTCGCGGCACTCGGGCTGCTCGCGCTCTTCGCCACGGCCCTCACCTGGATCGCGGTCGGCATGGGTCTGGTCAGCCCCAACGCCGAGGCCGCCAGCAACAACGCGATGCCGCTGATCCTGCTGCCGCTCCTGTCCAGCGCCTTCGTCCCGGTCGACGCCATGCCCGGCTGGCTCCGGCCGATCGCCGAGTACCAGCCGTTCACGCCCTCCATCGAGACCCTGCGCGGCCTGCTGCTCGGCAGCGAGATCGGCCACAACGGGTGGCTCGCGGTCGCCTGGTGCCTGGCTCTGGCAGTACTCGGCTACTTCTGGTCGACCTCCACGTTCAACCGCGACCCGAAGTAACCCCGTGACAGCGCGGGCCGCGTCCCGCAGCTCGTCCCGCCCACGGGCGGCGTACCCCGACACCACGTCGGCGTACGCCGCCCCGTCGGCGTTCCCGGCCCCTGGCCGGATCCGCTTCGCGGCCCGCAAGCCAGATCCTCACTCACTCCCGCCCGCCGCCCGACTGCGCAACCGCGCGTTGAGCCGTGCGGCCTGCCGCGTGAGGTGGTCCCGTTCGGCGAGATTGGGCGCTGACCGGGCAGCTTCGGCGTAGAGCCGCGCCGCGGTGACCGCGTCACCGTCCCGCTCGTGCAGGTACGCCGCGGCGGCGGCATAGCGGGGGAGGGAGGAATCAAGCTCCGCCAGGGCGGCCAGTCCGGCCCGCGCCCCGTCGGCCTCGCCGACCGCGACGGCGCGATTGAGCCGAGCCACCGGATTGTCGGTGAACCGCAGCAGCTCGTCGTACCACTCGACGATCTGCACCCAGTCGATCTCCTCAGCCGTGCGTGCGTCGGCGTGCAGCGCGGCGATGGCGGCCTGCGCCTGGAACTCGCCCAACCGGTCACGGCCGAGGGCCGCCTGGAGCACCTCGACGCCCTCGGCGATCAGGCGGGTGTCGCACAGGCTGCGGTCCTGCTCGCCGAGGGGCACGAGACGGCCGTCCGTACGGATCCGCGCCGAGCGCCGCGCGTGGTGGAGCAGCATGAGCGCCAACAGGCCCGCGACCTCCTCATGGCTGGTCCTGGCCGCCAGTTGACGGGTGAGCCGGATCGCCTCGGCGGCGAGGTCGACATCGCCGGAGTAGCCCTCGTTGAAGACCAGGTAGAGCACCCGCAGCACCGTGGCGACGTCACCGGCCTGGTCGAACCGAACACCGGAGACGGTCCGCTTGGCCCTGCTGATCCGCTGGGCCATGGTCGCCTCCGGCACAAGGTACGCCTGCGCGATCTGCCGCGTGGTCAGACCGCCAACCGCACGCAGCGTGAGCGCGACGGCCGACGCCGGCGTCAAGGAGGGGTGCGCGCACAGAAAATACAGCTGGAGCGTGTCGTCCACCGCCTCGACCGGTCCGGGCATCGGCTCGACCTCGACGCGTACCTCACGCCGCCGCCGGGAGGCATCGGCACGGGCCGCATCGAGGAACTTGCGCCAGGCCACAGTGACCAACCAGCCCCTGAGGTCCCGCTGCGGATCGTCCGGCCACACACGCACGGCTTCGACCAGGGCATCCTGCACGGCATCCTCAGCCGACGCGAAGTCGGCTCCGCGCCGGACGAGGACACCGATCACCGCGGGTACGAGGTCCCGCAGCAGCGCCGCGTTCACTCGGTGACCGTGGGCGACCCGCCCAGAAACGGCCGAACCTCCAACCATTCGTAGATCGGCTTACCACCGGGCCCGGGAGCCGCCGACAGCTCTCCCGCCAGCTGAACCGCCCGGTCCCACGACTCCACGTCGATGATGTACCACCCGGCGATCAGGTCCTTGGTCTCGACGAACGGCCCGTCGGTCACCGGTGGCCGCCCCTCGCCGCCGTATCGCACGAACGCGCCGGCGGGCGCCAACGCCTGGGTGTCGACGAACTCGCCCGTCTCCTCCAGCCGAGCCGCGAAGTCGCGCATGAACTGCACGTGCGCGTCGACCTCGTCCGGCGTCCACTGATCCATCGGCGCCGACTCCCTGGCGGGAGCCGGGCCACCCCGGTAGTGCTTGAGCAGCAGGTACTTGGCCATCATTGTTCTCCTTACGCGTACGGCCCATTGTGGCCGTGTGCAATCGGGGAGGGAGCGGTGATCCACCCACCGCGCGCCGCTCAGGCGTGCCGACGCTCCTCCCGCTGTCGGACCAGCTCCTCGACCGCGCTGGGCAGGGTCGTCTCGAAGTCGATGAGCTTGGCCCAGGTCGGGGTCACGACGATCCGGACCATGCCGTCGTGGTAGAGCGAACGCACCTCCGCCTCCCACTCGACCCGCTGCTCGGGCGTCATCTCGTACGTGCAGGGCAACCATCGGATTGTTACGTAGGGCCGGAAGCTTCGGCGCGTTCTGCACCGCCGGGACCAGGTTGTTGCGCCGCAGAATCGGTACATGCCCCCGGACCGCGGCGCACTCACGCTGCCGCTCCCGGGTCGCGTGCCGCGCGCACCAGCCGGGCCGGTGCACATGACGATCTCCGAGCCGTTCCAGGTGAAACCGATCGGGACATTGCGGGGTGTGCCATCCTTGGCGACGTACGCCAAACGGGTCAGGTCGCGGGCCAACAGCTCCTGGCTGATCGGTCGGACGCCGAGGATTCCGACGTGCAACTGGCCTGGGCGCGCTGGGAATCAACCGGCAACGGACCGCCGCCGAATGCACGAGCACCGGAGACGCAGTGGCGTTGCCGGGTGCCCCTGGGTGAGCTGCGTAGCCTGACGAAGCGGGCCGCGGTGTGGCGCTTGGATCAGGGTCACGGTGCCTGGACACGGGTCACCGACGGATCACCGGCGCGCCCTGGTGAGGTGCTCGTGACCGCGCCTGAGGCGGGCGGCTACGACCCGGAGGTGGGACTCGATCCGTCGAGCAGACGCGTCGTGCCGGAATGCCCGGCCATGCCAGTCCGTCCCGATCCGGCGCTCGGCACCGATCCGGCATCCGGTGGCGAAGAGGCGTACGAGCAGGAAGCGAACAGCACCATGCAGCCGGGCTGGTTGTCTCTGGACCAACACAGCGAGGAAGTGCGCGACCAGGCGCGGGCTTTGATCGACGCGCTTCAGCCCGCGCTTCCCGAGGAGCTACGCGAGGCCGTCGTCGTCGCCGGGGTCACCTGCACGACCTCGGCAAAGCGCACCCCGCTTGGCAGGACGCGCTCTGCGCACTCGCGGACGACGGTGATCGCCAACGGGTCGAAGCCGGACGGCCGTGGGCCAAGTCCGGCAGCCCACGATCCCTGAGCTTCCCCCGCGGTCAGGCGTTCCGGCACGAACTGGCCTCGCTGGTCCTGCTCGACGGGCCGCTGCGGAGCCTGCTCGATCAGGTGGTGGAGCCCGACCTCGTCCGCTACCTGGTGCTCGCCCACCACGGTCGGCTCCGTATCCAGGTTCGGGGTCCGGACGACACGGACAACAAGACCCTCCTCGGACTCCGCGACGGGGAGATGGCCGCTATCCCTCCGCTGGTCAGCCCGCGTCCGAGCTGACTGTGGAACTCGAGCAGTTCAGCCTCGGCGGACGGCGGTCGTGGACGCGTACCGCACTGGCGCTGCGTGACCGGCTCGGGCCGTTCGTCCTGGCCTACAGCGAGTTGGCCTACCCACGCTGGTCGCAGTGAATCGCGGTCGGCAAGGTGATCGGCACAGGATGCTCTTCGACAACGGGGGAAACCCACCATGATCACCCGCCTGCTCCGTCGCTCGGCGTACGCCCTCGGCGCCCTCGCGCTCGCCGGCGTGGCGGCCGGCTCGCTCGGCACCGGCCCGCTGCACGCGATCTGCTGACGACGGCACCTCCAGAACCGGGGGGCCGGGGTGAGAGGAAGGGATCTCGCCCCGGCCCCCGCTTCCGTCTATCCCAACCGGCGCAGCCCGGTGACGCTGGCGGCCAGAGCCCAACTCCCGATCGCCGGCGACGAACTTCCCTAGAACGCCGAGTGGCTGTGGAGCGACCGGTTGGGCGAGGGCACGCCGCAGGAGACCTTCGACTTCCTGTACGCGCAGCCGCTCGACGCCGGCTACTGGAGTCCAACAGCCGGACGGTGGAGTCACCGCACGACACTCACGCCTCGGGCAGCCAGCCACGCTCCCGGGCACGCCAGCCCAACTGCAGGCGCGACTGCGCCCCCGCCGTCTCCATCAGGTGCTGCACCCGGCGAACGACGGTACGCCGGCTCATCCCGAGGCGCGCACCCGCCGTCTCGTCGGTCATCCCGGCAACCAGCAGCGACAGCAACTTGCGGTCCTCATCCGAGATCTCGCCCCGCGCGGTAACCTCACCGGCGCCCGACAGGCCCAAGGGACTCGCTGTCGACCACACGCCCTCGAAGAGTGCGACGAGCGCGTCGAGCAGCGCGCACGGGTGGACGAGCACCGCCGCATCCTGCGCCGCATCCGTCAATACCAGAGGGAGCAGGGCCAGCGTGCGATCTGCGACGGCGAGCTTTGTCGGCACGCTGGGCGCGAGGCGCGCTATCTCGCCATTGCGGACGTGCTCCCCGGCCGCCGCCAGGGTGGCCGGATCGGCGAGCGCGTCGATGGTGTAGACGACGCGGTAGGTGATTTCCCGCCCGCGCTCCATCTGTACGCGGTTGACCTGCTCGGCCGCGGCGTACGGCGGCGCGACCAGCATCCGCATCGTTGCCTTCGCGACACGCTGTACCCGGTCGAAGGCACGCTGCACGCTTGCTTGCCCTTGGACGATCTCGATGAGTTCACCGGTACGCCGTCCGGCGGTACGGTCGCGGGTCTGGGCCGCCAGCGCGTGCGCCGCCTCGCGGACCCGGTCCAGCTCGGCGTGCTGGCGCTGGATCAACTGCTCGATCGCCTCGTCTGGCGGAACCGGCACGACCAGGCCGTGCGGCGGTGGCGTGCGGTGCACCATTCCTTTGCGGTGCAGGCCGGCCACCGCCCGGCTGATCTGCGTGGTGGGCCGTCCGGTGCGTCTGGCCAGCTGATCCACGGTGGCGCTGCCCTGCCGCAGCAGCCCAAGGTAGGCCGACTCCTCGGCGGTGGTGAGTCCGGCGGGCTCGAGCATGCGTGGGCCTCCCATCGAGCGGCGGTGTGGGACGGGACCGGTGGCGAGGCCGGCGGTTGTGTGATCGGCGTGGCGCACCTGAGTCACGGCTCATCTGCGCCCCTGAGTGATCTAGCCCCGGGTGGTGCCAAGTGTGACACTCGGCCGAGCTCGATTCCACGATCATCCGGGAGACCGCGGTCGGGAGGAGGGCCCTGTCGTGAGGTCGCTACAGGGTCAAGAGCGGCCATTTGAAGAAGGGGTCCATGTCTGTGCATCCTTCCCGGCCACACCGGCGTACTGCCCTGACGGCGGTATCCGGTGCCCTCATGGTGGGGCTCGCGGCTCTGGCGGCCGTGCCTCCGCCACCGGCGCTCGCCTCGCCGCAACCTGCCACCGATCCTGGCCCCGCGCAGCAGCGTGCCGAACACCACACGATCACCCTTGTCACCGGCGATACAGTGGCCGTCACTCGTGGACCGAAGGGCATCATTTCGTACAGCGTCACCCCGGGCCCTGGCCGCCAGGACGTGACGTTCCTGACCCGATCGGCCAGCGACGGCGCCGTCTCGGTAATCCCCTCCGACGCGCTGAACCTGCTCTCCGCCAACCAACTGGACCCCCAACTGTTCGACCTGGGCGCGCTGATCGACAGCGCGCCCGACGACGGTGGCGAACTGCCGCTGATCGCGCAGTACGCCAAGGCGACCACGGCCGGGCCCTCCAACCGGGTGCGGGGCGTGCTCGCCGACGGTGCCCGGACCACTCTCGCCCTGCCCCGGCTCGGGCTGAACGCGTTGCGCGTCCCCCCGAACAACACCGGACGCATGTGGCGTGCAGTCACCGGTGGAGAGAAAGCGGCCCAGCGTCTGCGCGGTGGCCTCGGCAAGCTCTGGCTGGACCGCAGGATGAAGGTCTCGCTGGAGCGCAGTGTGCCCCAGATCGGCGCCCCGACTGCCTGGCAGGCGGGGCTCACCGGGACCGGTGTCACCGTGGCCGTTCTTGACACTGGCTACGACATCGACCACCCCGACCTCAAGGACGTGGTCGTCGCGTCCGCCGACTTCGTCGGCGAGGGCACGGTAGACGACCACGTCGGGCACGGCACCCACGTGTCCTCGACCATCGCGGGCAGCGGAGTGGCCTCGAACGGGCTGCGCAAGGGCGTGGCGCCCGGCGCGAAGCTGGCCGAGGGCAAAGTTTGCTCCGAAGAAGGCTGCCCCTGGTCGGCGATCCTCGCCGGGATGCACTGGGCGGCCAACGAGGTGCATGCGAAGGTCATCAACATGAGCCTCGGCGGGCTCGACTCCGCTGGTATCGACCCACTCGAGGCCGCGGTGAACGACCTGTCGGCCCAGACCGGAGCCCTCTTCGTCATTTCGGCGGGCAACAACGGCTGCAGGTATGGCGCCCGCCCGGTCGGCTCGCCCAGCACCGCTGACGCGGCGCTGAGCGTGGCCGCGGTCGACCGGACCGACTTCATCGCCGACTTCTCCAGCTGCGGTCCACGCATGCTCGACGACGCGCTGAAGCCGGAGATCAGTGCGCCAGGAGTGGGCATCGTCGCGGCCGTCCCCGGCGGGGGCTACGGGTCCTTCAGCGGTACGTCGATGGCCGCCCCGCACGTCACCGGCGCGGCGGCGATCCTGGCCCAGCAGCATCCCGACTGGACCGGAGAGCAGCTGAAGGCCGGCCTGATGAGCAGCGCCTCCGAGCCCCGCTGGGAGAGCATGCCATCGCCCCGGTACGGGTCCGGCCGTGTCGACGTGGCGCGGGCGGTCGCCGCTCAGGTCACGCCGAGCGTCGGTGGTCTGAACATCAACCAGCCCTGGCCGCGTCCCACAGCGGGCGTCACCCGCACGGTCAGCTATCGCAACGTCGGGACTGAGCCGGTCGTCCTCGATCTGGCCGTCTCGTCGATCCCGGCCGCGCTGGTCACGCTGAGCACCCAGCGGTTGACGGTGCCCGCCGGAGGCAGCGCCTCGGTGACGCTCACCGTCGGCAGCGAGGGCGAGGCAGAGGCGTACCACCTCGGCGCCCTCACCGCCACCGTCGACGGCGCCCCGGTGGCCCGGACCGCGCTGACCTACCACCAGGACGCGCGGTACGACGTGTCGGTGGAGCTGGTCAACCGGCTCGGCGCGCCCGCCGAGGGCAGTGTGGCTGCGGTGAACGGCGACACCGGCGCGGTGACGTACTTGACGGTCAATGGGGGCACGGCACGGGGGATGCTTCCCACCGGCCGGCACTACCTGCTGACCACGGTGTTCCCGGGCGGGCCGGAGGACATCGCCTTCACCTACGGGATCGTGCCGGTCACGGTCACCGACGATACGGCCGTCCTGCCGGTACGGGTCGACGCCCGCCGCGGCAGGCAGGTCCGGCTCGAGGTCTCCGACCGCTCGGCCGAGCATGTCGTCACGTCCGTGGACCTGACCCTCGACGTGGCCGGCACCCGGATGGCGCACGGCGGCTCCTTCGGCGTGCAGGGCGCGAGCTACGTGCTCCCGGTCGAGGATCCGGCCGTCACCTATGGCGCCCGGGCGGTCTTCGACAAGAAGGGTTCGAGCGAGCAGTCGCCGAGCCCCTACCACTACCGGATCGCCGACACCCGCGCCGGCATCCCCACCGACCCGGTACGCACCGTGGCCAGGGAGGACCTCGCCCGGGTCGTCATGGACTTCAAGGCTCCCGGCGTCGCCTCCAGCGGATCCGCCGCCGTCGGCATGATCACCGACGACAGCCTTCCCACGCTCACTGTCGAAGGGCCGGCCGACTTCCCGTCGAAGGTGATCGACTACCGGGCGCCGGGGCGGTACGAGAGCGAGATCCGCATCGGCGACAACTGGATCACGGCACCGGCCCGAACCGTCAGCCTGGCTGAACCCGGCCGGGAGACCTGGAACAACGCGCTCCTCGGGCCGACGCTGGACAGCACCACCGGGCTGAACGGAGACGGCTTCATGTCGATCCCCGACATCCCGTGGTTCGTCGACGCCGAGACGCACGACTTCGCGTACACCCCCGCGTCCGGCACCCTGACGCTGAAGCGGGAGGGGGAGCAGGTCGCGCAGTGGCAGGCCGGCCAGTGGGGCTACGCCTACGGGCTGCCCGTGGAGAAGGCCACGTACACCCTGCAGGCGAGCGTCACCCGGTCAGTGCCGTTCGCCACCCTGTCCAGCCGGATCGACGCCGAGTGGCGGTTCACCACGGCAGGCACCACGGAGTGGCTGGCCAATCCGCTCATGGTGCCCCGACTGGCAGCCGTCGGCCTCGACGAGTACAACCGGGCCGCCGGCAAGGCACCCACCAAGGTGCTGATCGGCGTCAGCGGCCAGCCCGCCGGCGGCGTCCCGGCCACCCGGGTCACCCGGGTGGAGGCGTCCTTCGACGAGGGCGGCACCTGGAAGTCGCTGAAGGTCACCGCTGGGCCGGACGGGACGCTGGGCAAGGTGATGGTCCCCAACCCGCCCGCGGCGGGCCACGTCGCGCTGCGCGTCACGCTGACCGACCGGGACGGCAACCAGGTCACGCAGACCGTCCACCGCCCCTACGAGGTGCGGCCCCGGTAACCGAGCGAGGCCGGGCCCGAGCGGCTGCAGCCGCTCGGGCCCGGCCTTCTTTCCGACCCTTCCAAAATGGACGGCTGCACTGGTCTTGTCTTCGGCAGGCGCGGCCGCCCCTCAACCCCGGGAGCGAAATGCCCAGACGAATTCGGTCGCTGTTGGCGACCATCACAGTGGTTGCGACGCTGCAAGCGGTGCCGGGAACCCCGGCGCTGGCCGACCCGACCCCAGACCTCACCACCCCGAACCCCGCCACCGCGGCCCCGGCCGGCAGCGGTGAGACGCACATCGTCACGCTGCTCACCGGCGACGTGGTGACCGTCGAGGCCACCGGGTCCGGCTGCCCCCGGGTCCGCGTGCAGCCCGTCGACCCGGCCGGTGTGATTCGGCGCAGCTGCGGTGCCGACGGGCACCTGAAGGTCATCCCGGCGAAGGTGGCGGCTCAGGTCGGCACCGTGCTCGACCCGGACCTGTTCGACGTGACCACGCTGATCGCGGATGGCTACGACGACGAGAGCACCAGCGAGCTGCCGGTGATCGTGCAGCCCGCCGAGAACCAGCGGACGACGGCGCTCGCCGACGTCCGGCCACTGTCGAGCATCGGTGCGGTCGCCGGGGCCCTGCCGAAGCAGACCGCGGCCACCGCCAGGGCGGCCACAGTCTCCCTGCTCACCGGTGCGCGCAAGGTCTGGCTCGACCGGAAGGTGCACGCGACCGGGATCGTCGCCGGCAACCACGGCGGCGAGAAGCCCGGCGGCTCCACCGGTCAACTCGACCACAACATCAGCCAGGTCTCCGCGCCACAGGCCTGGCAGGCCGGCTACACCGGCAAGGGCGCCCGGGTCGCCGTGCTCGACACCGGCGCCGACTTCAGCCACCCCGACCTGGCCGGCCAGGTCGTCGAGCGCGCCGACTTCGTCACCCCGGGCGGCGACGCGGTCGACCACAACGGGCACGGCACCCACGTCGCGACCACCATCGCCGGCACCGGGGCCGCCTCGCACGGCCAGCGTCGCGGCATCGCGCCCGATGCGCGCCTGGTCATCGGGAAGGTCCTCGACGACTTCGGCTCCGGGTTCGACTCCGACATCATCACCGGCATGGAGTGGGCCGCGGCCCGGGCCGACGTGATCAACATGAGCCTGGGCGGCGCCATGCCGGACGACGGCACCGACCCGATGGCGGTCGCCGTCGACAACCTGACGGAGCAGACCGGTGCCCTCTTCGTCATCGCCGCCGGCAACAGCGGCGGCGCGATCGCGTCCCCCGGCTCGGCCGGGCGCGCGCTGACCGTCGGCGCGGTCGACTCCGACGACGAGCGGGCCGGCTTCTCCAGCCGGGGACCGCTGATCAACACCTGGGCGGCGAAGCCGGAGCTTGTCGCCCCGGGTGTCGACATCGTCGCCGGCCGCGCCGCCGGGACGACGCTCGGCACGCCGTTCGACGAGTACCACACCACGCTCTCCGGCACCTCCATGGCCGCCCCGCACGCCGCGGGGGCCGCCGCGCTGCTCGCCCAGCGCCACCCCGACTGGACCGCGGACCGGCTCAAGGCCGGGCTCGTCGGCGCCGCCGACCCGCTGCCCGACGCCGAGCCGTACACCGTCGGCGCCGGCCGGCTCAACGCGGTGCGGGCGCTCACCGGTCCGGTGAGCGACCAGCCGGTGGTCAACCTCGGCACCTTCAGCTACCCGCAGTCTGGCACCCACGAGGTGCGGCTGAGCTGGACCGGCGACCGGACCCCGGCGGCCGTCCCGCTCGACCTCGCGGTCACGGTCGTCAACCACGACGGGACCATCGCGCCCCGCCGGGCCGCGAAGCTGTCGGCCACCCGGGTGACGCTCAAGCGCGGCGTGCCCGGCACGGCGACGCTGCGGCTCGACCGCGCGGCGCTGGCCGGCTCGCCCGGGTACTACCTCGCCACGGTCACCGCCCGCACGCCAAACCACGCGCTGGTGGCGACCACGCCGGTCGCCTTCTACGTGGAGCCGCGCAGCTACGACCTGACGATCCAGACCCGTCCCGTGCCGGGCGCCCCGGTGAACGGGTACAGCGCCGTCGGGGTGGAGGTGACCAACCTCGCCGACCCGCTGCTCTACGCCGGCGGGGCGTTCTTCACCCCCGGCAAGTCGGCCACGCTGCGGGTCCCGGCCGGCCGCTACCAGGTCACCGCCGGGTTCAGCACGTACGACGACGAGACCGGGGCGCAGACGGGCGCGTTCGTCGGGGACAGCGACCTCGCCGTCGACGGCACCCGGACGGTCGTCCTCGACCCGACGCAGGTCAAGCCGATGACCGCGACCGTGCCCGGGAAGCCCACCCAGGCCCTCGCGAGCGACTTCCTGTACGTGCAGACGGCCGTAAACGGTCTCTCCTGGTGGCAGGCCATCGCCGCGTGGGGTGACTCGGCCACCGTCGCGGTCGGCCCGGTGACGCTACCCAGCGTCGGGTCGCTGCGGATGTACGGCGGCTGGGGGCTGGACTCGCCGGCGGGCACGGCCGCGCCGTACCACTACGACCTGGCTCACGAGTACACCGAGGGAGTGCCGGCCGACCCCACCTACCGGGTCACCGCCGCCGAGCAGGCCCGGCTCGCCCGGATCGACCAGCGGTTCAACCAGCTGGACCTGGCCGGGATGGTGACCTCGACGCGCCGCGCCGGCTTCACCCTCGACGGGTTCTACCTGACTCAGAACCCCACCTACGACCTGCCGGCGACGCGTACCGACTACGTCTCGCCGGGGTTCCTCTGGCAGGACACCGGGACCTACGGCGGGCTCCCGGCCCAGGAGGCGCCCCGGGACTACGCCCCGGGTAGCCGGCAGACCAAGATCTGGGCGCGGCAGCCGCTGCGCTCCGACTGGTTCGACGACCCGGCCGGTGGGGAGTACAGCTGCGCCGGCGCGCCGTGGCGGACCAGCGGCAACCTGCACGTCGACCTAGCCATGCTCGTCGACCAGCACCAGCGGGCCGACTGCCTGCAGCCCGGCGCGGTCGGCATCACGCGAACGCTGGCGCTGTACCGGGACGGCCAGCTCGTCGACGAGCGCAACACCGCCCGGACCGACTTCAGCGTGCCGGCGAAGGCGGCGGACTACCGGCTCACCTTCGACGTCGACACCAGCCGGATTCTGCCGTTCTCGACCCACGTCAACACCGCGTGGACCTTCCGGTCGGCCGGCTCGGCCGGCACGGCGCGCAGCGCCCTGCCGCTCCTGTCGGTCGACTACGCCCTGCCACTGGACCCGGCGAACCACCCCACCGGCGGCCCGGCCACGTTCACGGTCCGGCAGGCCCAGGGGGCGCCGGCCCAGCGGGTGACGACGTTCCAGGTCTGGACCTCGACCGACGACGGCGTGACCTGGCAGCCGACCACGGTCGACCGGGACCGGGACGGCTACCACGCCGCGCTGCCGACCGTGACGGGCGGGCAGGCGGTCTCGTTGCGGGTGAAGGCCACCGCCGACGGCGGCAGCGGCATCGAGCAGACGATCATCCGGGCGTACCGCGCCGGCTGACCGTCCCGATCCGCCGTACCTCCACCGAGGCGCGGCCCGGTGCCGACCGGGTCGCGCCTCGGCGCGTTTCAGGCGGCTGGCTCAGGACGAGAGGGCCGCGTCGGCGAGGAACTCCCGCTCGGGTTGAAGCTGCTGACCTACGACCCGGCGGAGGACGCTTTGGCTGTCGATTTCACGGCCGGCGCTGCGGAGATCAAGAGCTTCGGGGCGGACGCTGTGCTGATCATCGGCTTCAGCGAATCAGCCACGGTGATCCGCGCGCTGGCGGACGCGGGCGTGCTGCTGCGGCATTGAGCCACTGAACCTCCAACGGAGAGCGGCCGCACCGGATGGCCGGTGCGGCCGCTCTCGTCTCCGCCGCTTCGTCGCGGCCATCGACACTGACCTCCCCCCGCGCAGCCGCTCTCCGCGGACGCGGCCAAGGGCCAGGTGCCGGAGATCCACAGCGGATGACTGTTTGGAGGCCGAAGCCGGACTCGAACCGGCGTACAACGGTTTTGCGGACCGCCCCCTGACCACTCGGGCATTCGACCGTGTGCCCCCGGCTGGAATCGAACCAGCGGCCCCGGCGCTCGGAACGCCGTGCTCTATCCGCTGAGCGGTGGGCGTGCCGCCGCCCACGACGCGCGTGCTGGCCGGCGGGGTGCCGGCCCGTCCGGCGGGCGGTAGCCCGACACGGACTCGTCTACGGTGGGCGTTGCCCCCCGCGAATCTCCCCCACGATCGCGGGGGCCCATCATGTTGGGGTGACTGGCGGGACTCACACCCGCGACCTTCCGGGCCACAACCGGACGCTCTGTTCCTGAGCTACAGCCACAACTACGGCCTGATGGCCCGTGCCCGCACCAGGGATTGAACCTGGGACCTACGCCGTGTGAAGACGCCGCTCTCCCTCTGAGCTATACGGGCTTGGCTCCGGCGGCAGGAATCGAACCTGCACCTGGACGGATTAACAATCCGTTGCCCTGCCGATTGGGCGACGCCGGAATGAGTGAAGCCGACGGGGATCGAACCCGCACACACCGGATTGAAAGCCCGGGGACCTGCCAATTAGTCGACGGCTCCATGCGTGCCCAAAGACGGAATTGAACCGCCGGCCTCCGCTGTGTCATAGCGGCGCTCTACCAGCTGAGCTATTCGGGCTTGGTAGCGGGGGCGGGATTCGAACCCGCGTTCTCCGGCTTATGAGGCCGGCGAGGACGAACGAACTCCTCTACCCCGCAAGTACGCCGTCAGGGAATCGAACCCCGGACACTCCGATTAAAAATCGGAAGGTCGGCGGTTCGACCCCGCCCCTGCCCACATAGCCTTTCGCCGGGCCGCCAGGACTGGCTGACCACCGACCCCGGCCGGCGCCTGGAACGCCGCAAGATCACCCGAACCCGGGACAAGGCCATCCCGCGCGCCCGGCTCGACCGGCTGTTCACCGACGACCGCAACCCGCTACGCGAGCGGGTGCTGTGGCGGATGCTCTACGAGACCTGCGCCCGCGCCGAGGAGATCCTCGGCCTCGACGTGCCCGACCTCGACATGGAGTTCCGCCGCGCCCTGGTCACCGAGAAGGGCGGCGACCGCGCCTACGTGCACTGCGAGACCCCGACCGCCCGCCTGCTGGCCGGCCGCGCCGCCGGGCCGGTGTTCCTCGCCGACCGGCGCGCTCCCGCCGCCGGGCGTCGCGTGCCGGCCCTGGTCGACGTCTGCCCGGACACCGGCCGCGGGCGGCTGTCCTACCCGCGAGCCGAGTACCTGTTCAAGCAGGCCTCCCAACTCCACGACCCGCACGGTGCCGGGTACACCCTGCACCAGCTGCGGCACAGCGGGCTGACCCATCTGGCCGCCAAGGGCCGCAGCGCCGCCGAGCTGCAGGCCAAGTCCCGCCACCGGCACCTGGCCACCCTCGGTATCTACGTCCGGCTCGGCGAGGAGACCTCCGCCCGCATCACCGCCGAGAACGACGAGCATCACCGTCGGCACCGGCGCTGACCGCGTCCCACGTATCGGGATCACGAAAAACGGCCGAAGAGGCTGCCCAGAAACCTCAGCTTGAGGAACTGACCCAGGTGAGGGCATAGATCAACTGCTTACCGTTGTTTTTGGTCTGGAAACTACGGGCGGTCCGACGAGGAAGAGCCACCCCAGCCGCGGCGGCGACGTCGGCGAGGGGCAGACAGTGACGAGCGAGAATCCGAGGTGGAGAAGATCCGCGACCCCGCGGAGCGGACGATCCGAGCCGGTGAGCGGATCGGCGCCCGGCAGAAGGGAATCGCCAACCTGTCCCGGATCCGACGGGAGGCGATGGACGAGATGGTCGCCGCCGGGCTGAACCACAGCCAGATCGCCGACCGGACCGGGCTAACCCGGCAGCGAGTCGGGCAACTGCTCGCCACGCCGCCGGCGGATCCGACTCCGGCGCCGGAAGACCAGCGCCCTCCGGAGTGATGCCGGGCGGGGGAGAGCCGGACGAGCCGCCGCTCCTCGCCAGCGGCGAGCCACCGGGCGTCGTGGCGTTCGAGGTGTCGACCGCGCGGCGGGTCGGCGCGCAGCTGCGGTACGGCGGCTGGCCGCAGCTCGACGAGATTCGGTACGCGGTCCGGATGCTGCAGCGGCCCGGGCTACTCGAGCGGTGAAGGCTCCAGCCCGTTGGCCGCCCGGAGCACCCGCAGGACCTCAGCTCAGCTTCCACTCAGCCGGTTGACCCTGGTTGCGCCGCCCCTCGTACACCGCCGCGGACGGCTTGCCCTTCGCGGGCACCGTGAAGACAATCCACCCCTTAACGCACCGGCCCGGCTTGAGGGTCTTCACGGCGTACGGGTACTCGGCAGACACGACGCCGGACCAGCGGCCGCTGGTGACCGTGCCGTCCGGCAATTCCAGCGACCAGGCAGCGACGTTCACCTGCTGCGGCTCGTTCGCGCTGGCCAGGTTGCAGGTATTCACCTCGAGCCCACCGAGCGCCTCATCCTTCTTCACGCCAGAACCGCCGTCACCGATCGGCTGCTTGTACCGCAGCACCCTGGTGGTCATGGTGTTGTCCGCGAACGTAAAGGTCTCACCGAAGGCGAGCATGCCGTCCTGGCTTGGGCGGAGCGACGGCGATGCCGTCGGCGTCGACGAGGCGGCGGCCGCCGACGTGGCCGCGAGGGTGCCGCTGGTCGCAACGGGCTTCTCAGACCCACCGCTGCATCCGGCAAGCACGGTGACCAGGACGAAAGCAGCCAGCGTAATGGTCGGCGCGGGCCATGGCGGGACCGTAGCAGTCGCCGACCAGCCGGCGGGGCGGTTCGGCAAACGCCCCGCGACGCGACCGGCCGCCGGCACAGCCCCACCAAGAACTGAGGTGGCACGGCCGGGCGCGGCGGGTGGAGGATCGCCGATAGGGGCGAGCCGGGCGAGGGGGAGAGGACGGCAGAGCCGGCCGGACCGCCGGGCGTGATTGTCTTTGAGGTGGCACCGCGCGGCGGATCGGCGCGCAGCTGCGCTACGGCGGCGGGCCGCAGCTCGACGAGATCCGGTACGCGGTACCCGCCGTACTTGTCCACGTTCGAAGGATCTTGCTCGATGACGTCCAGCTCGTTGACGATCCTGAGATCCACAAAGGGTCGCATCTGGCCGGGGCTCAGGTGCCACGTCTGGTCGGTGAAGCGGTCGACGACCTCACCGGTCATCGCCAGCTTTCGCCAGGTCCGCCTGCGGTCGCATGCCCCGTACAGGTAGACCAAGGCCTCAGCGTCGTCGCCGATGAGGTTTCGGAGCGCTGCTCGACCGGTCCGGTCGAGCAGCGTCACATCGAAGCCGTCCGTGCCGTAGACGGCATGCGCGAGACCGGCCAGTTGCACATCAACGCCACACCCCAGCTCAGCGAGACGGTCGTGCCGGCACAAGTGGGAGTAGAGAGTGCCGCCGGGGTGCTGGATCGTCTCGGCTCCACGCTGCCGTAGCCAGCGCCGCGCATCCGAGTCCGCGCCCATGGCCCGACCGTACGTAAGCCGCGTCCGACGGGCAGCCCTTCAGCGTGGGCGGTTCGTCACACCGCTGCACCCTTGCTTGCTCGGGCGCACAGGCGGTTGGGTCAACGGCATGGCTCGAATCGCATACGACAACGCGGACGCCGCAGCGTTCGAGGCGACCCGTCACCTCACCGACGACGGGCTCTCGGCCTGGCGGGAGGCGGTGACCCGGCACCTCGATCCCCGTGCAGACATGCGGGTGCTCGACCTGGGCTCAGGCACCGGCATGTGGGCGAAAGCCTTCACTGCCTGGTACGACCGCATCGAGGTCATCGCGGTCGAGCCCTCCGAGGCGATGCGCGCCCGCTCGGTGTACCAGCCTGTCGCGCCTGGCGACGCCGAGCGCATCCCGCTCGACGACGGCAGCGTCGACGCCGCCTGGCTCTCCACGGTCATCCACCACGTGCCGGACCTGACCCGCATGGCCCGAGAACTGCGCCGGGTACTGCGCCCCGGCGGCCGAGTGCTGATCCGCTCCGCGTTCGCCGGCCGACACCAGGCGATCACCCTGTTCCGCTACTTTCCCGAAGCCATCCGCGTGCTCGACACATACCCCAGCATCGCCGACGTCGAATCCGCCTTCGTCGACGCCGGATTCGCCACAGCGGCCATCGAGCAGATCCCTCAGATCACCGCCCCATCGCTACGGGAGGCGGCCACCACACTGCGACGGGAAGGGCACACTCTGCTTCAACTGATCACCGACGACGAGTACGCCGCCGGAGTCAAGCGACTCCACGAAGCCGCCCAGGTCGAAACCGGGCCCGTGACCGATGCACTGGACCTTCTGGTACTGCGCTGAACGTCAGTAGTTCTGCCGAAAGCCCCGAAGCGAGGCGGCGCGGCGGCGCATCCGTGAGTCGGTGCCGGCGTCGACGCGGCGAGCGTACGGCGGCGACTGGCGGCGGTTCACGCTCTGGTGCACCGAGAACCAGCGGTCGCACCTGCCGGCCACCGCGGCGACCCTGGCCGAGTACGTCTGACACCTCGCCGACCACGGCAAGGCCGCCTCCACCATCGAGCGCGCCATGGCGGCCATCGCGGTCGCCCACGTCAGCGCCGACCGCCAGCCGCCCAGCGCCGGACCGGCCCGCGCGGTGCTGCGCTGGCACCGCGCCGAACTCGCCGAGGGCGGTCGAGGAGTACGCAAGGCCAAGGCGGTGACGATCACGGCGCTGCGGGCGATGGTCGACACTCTCGACGTCGCCACCCTGGCCGACCTGCGCGACCGGGCGCTCATTGTGGTCGGTTTCGCGTTGGGCGCCCGTCGCAGCGAACTCGCGGCGCTGAACATCGCCGACCTCACCTTCACCGACGACGGTTTGCAGGTCGCCATCCGACGCTCCAAGACCGACAAGGAGTCCGTGGGCCGCAGCACCGCCCTGCCCTACACCCCCCGACCGGCCACCTGCCCGGTCCGCACGATGCAGGCGTGGCTGGACGCCCTGGCCGCCCGCGGGCAGACGTCCGGACTGGTGTTTCGTCGTATCGACCGGCACGGCAACCTCGGCCGGGCGCCGCACGGCCGCGGCGAGGCGAACGGCCGGATCACCGGCCAGGCCGTCGCGATCATCGTCCGGCGCACCGTGCTGCGCGCTGGCCTAGGCCGTGTTTCATAGCGGGGGCTGGCGGTCGACCTTGATCAGGGTTGTGGCGTGTCGGTGATCGATACGCAGTGAGGTCTCCGGTAGATGGT